>JANPHH010000122.1:0-5507 GCA_031424375.1 Chthoniobacter sp.
CAGATAGGCCAGCGACTTGCCCACACCCGTCCCCGCCTCCACCACCAGATGCCGCTGCTCGCTCAACGCCGTGGCCACCGCCACCGCCATCTCCTGCTGCTCCGGCCGGTATTCGAAGTTCTTCGCCTGCGCCATCAGCCCGCCCTCGCCAAACATCGCCCGCACTCGTTCGGGAAAGGATTCTGCAAAGGCTTCAGCGGGCGCGATCATCGGGGCGCCATCATTCTCCGCACCCGCGGGTGAGGCAAGGGCTCAGCCGGTTCGTCATCCTCGTCCTTGGCTTCGCCCTCTTCCTCTTAATCATCCTCTGTCGATGATGTTCCGCTTCTTGAGGAAGATTGAGAGGATGAGGAAGAGGATGAAGCGGAGTCACCGGCAGCGGGCCGCTTCCTCCGCGATGATCCGCAGCCCCTCGCGCACGACCTCCTCCGGTTGGGAAAAATTCAGCCGCACGCACTCGCGCGTGTGCGCCCAATCTTCACCGAGGCCGAAGAAGAAATACTCCCCGGGCACCACGAGGACCTTCCGCGCTTTGAGCCGCTCATAGAGTTCGCGCGTGGGAATTTTCAGCCCACGCAGCCAGAGCCAGTGAAAGAACGCACCCTCACTCGCGTGCAGCGCCCAGTCCACACCCGCCGCGTCGAAAAACTCCCGCGTCCACGCCGCTGCCGCGTGACTTTTCGCCGCGTAAAACGGCCGCAGGATGCGCGGACCAAACTCCAGGATCTCCCCGCTCTCCACCCACGGCAACGCGAGTTGCTGGCCCACGTTTCCATTCGCCAATCCCACGATCGCCGTCATCGCGGCCATTGCCGCGGTGACGTGCGCGGGCGCCACCACGATCGCCGTGCGCGTGCCCGGCAGGCCGAGCTTCGAGAGGCTCATCGTGAGGATCACGTGCGGTGCCCAGTGCGGCTGCGCATCGGTGAAGATGACATTCGGAAACGGCGCGCCATACGCGTTGTCGAGGATCAGCGGGATGCCGTGCTCCGCCGCGAGCGCGGAGAGCTGCTGCACTTCGTCATCAGTCAGCACATTGCCCGTTGGATTCGTCGGCCGCGACACCGCCATGCAGGCGATGTCCTCGCGCCGCAGCGCGTCTTGCACTGCTGCGAAGTCGATGCAGTACTTGAAGACGCGCGCACTTTCACCCTCCGGCCAGGTGATCTGCGGCTGGCACGCCACAAACAACTCCCCTTCGATCCCCTGATCCGCATACCCGATGTATTCCGGCGCGAGCGGTAGCAACACCTTCCTTCGGCGCCCGTCGGCGAAGCGTCCCGCGAGCAGGTTGAACAAATAGAAAAATGCACTCTGTCCGCCTGTCGTGACCGCCAGATTCTCCGGCCCAATGTCCCAGCCGAACGTCCGCTGCAGCAGTCCTGCCAGCGCGCGCAGGAAGCGTGGATTTCCCTGCGGGGGATCGTAGTTCCCCAGCATCCGATCCAGCGCCGCACCATCCTCCACCAGCTCGTGCATCCGCTTCCGCAGCAGCGCCTGCATCTCCGGCACCGCTGCCGGATTCCCGCCGCCGAGCATCCGCATTTCCGGCTCCACGGTCATTGCGCGACCGAGATCGTCCATCAGTTCGAGGATGCCGCTGCGGCCGGTGAGTTTTTGGCCAGCGAGGGAGAAGGGAAATGGGGTCATCAAAAGGGAGCAGCCGATGCGAGGTGGCTCATTCTTCCCGCCGACGAACGCGAAGCAAGCGAGAGCCTTCCGTCCAGACCGGGATGGCACAAAATCCTGTCATCCCGAGCGGAGTGTAACGAAGCCGAGGGACCTCGGCCTCTGGAGGATCATGAATCATTCTGCAATCCGAGGTCCCTCGACTTCATTCTGGTCGCTCAGGCTCCCTCCATTCCGCTCGGGATGACAGCGGAGAGTAGGCACGGACTTCCGGTGCTGGTTTGTACCCAACGCGCACCAAAAAAAATGCCTGTCATCCCGAGCGAAGTGTAACGAAGTCGAGGGACCTCGGCATTCGGAAGATCGCTGATCCTTCTGCACTCTGGTGTTCAAGGTCCCACCATTCCACTCGGGATGACGCGCGGTTTCGAAGTTCCAGCCCACCTCCGCATCGGACCGCATGCGCTCCGCTACTTCATCCCCTTCGGCAGCCACGCCGGCAGCTTCGCGATCTCCGCTTTCGCCGAGGTGCTCACCGGAATGCCCCATGCGTCAAAGAACGGCCCGAGATTTTTCCCGCTGATCTTGGAATACCGCACCATCCACTGGTCGCGCTTCTCGTCGTCGGTCTTCGGCAGCGGGCCGAACTCACTCCCTTGATAAGAACGGAAAACCGTCTTCAGCGTGTCGAAGCCGAACGCGTCGAGGAGCTGGATGTAGCAGGTCAAGGCGAGGAATGGATCCGACTTCCAGCCGGAAAACGGTGCGCCCGCTTTTTTGTGTTTGGCGAAATGCTCCTCCTGCGCCTGCGACAGCGCGCCGGGGTGGCCCACCGTCTTGTCTTTCCCAAGCACCGCCTCGAAAATGTAGAGCGAGAAAAGATTACACGTCACCTCGGTCGTCCCTTCGAAAGTCCACTCCGGCTTTTGATGGTTGTGCCCGAGTTCGTGGTAGAAGCCCCAGCCCGGCCACTTGCGCGAGTTGTAGGTCACCATCTCCTCAGCCTGCGGGACGTGCATCATGATCGGGTAACCCGAGTGCATGAACCCCGCGGAAATCTGCACGTCGGCCACGATGCGCTCCGGCCGCCGCCGCTGATCGGCGACGTTCGACAACTCATCCTCCGCCTCGACCACCCGCTGCCAGTATTGCATCAGCTCGGTGGGATTTGTCACCCCGCGCGCCACGGCGCCGGGCACGGTGAGGATCACCCCTTTGCACGCCAGCTCTGCCCACGGCGCGGGGAGCTGCCGAAGCTGCTGCCACTGCGCGTCGGTCGTCTGCCCGAGGATGAAAAGCGGCGCTTCGACCGCCCCGGCGATCGTCACCGGGAAAGGCGCGGATTCCTGCGCCTTGTCCGGGACGACCACGTAAACGAGTCCTCCGAAGGCGTTCGCCGCCAGCGTCGCCGGTCCGCTCAGCGGCACCGTGGTCGTGATCTCCGGCATGCGCTTCCACTGGTCGAGCTTGTAGAGCTGATCGCTGTGGCAGCCGATCCGCACCGCGTATCCGTGAGTCACCGCAGGTGGCGGCAGCTTCACCTCGATCTTTGCCCCCGCGTCGGCGTAGAGCCCGGTGCTCTGCCAGCCCGGAATGCGCGGGTCGATCGAGACCGTCTTCGTGATCGGCCGCGCCTGCGCGCTCACCCGGCCGGGAAATTTTTCCGCCGCCGGATGCGCCTTGGTCTCCGCAGGCGCGACGAACCGCGAGAGCCGCGCCTCGAGACTCGCGCGAGCCCGCGCCTCCGCATCCCCGGCTTCCGTGAGCGGCTTTTCCGCCGTCGGCACCGCCGCCTTCGCGGCATTCGCGAAAATGCCACCGAGCAGTTGTTGAAACGCCGACCGACTTGTCGCGGGCATGGAGGAAAGCGCGAGCTGGATCGTCTTCGTCCCCTGCTCGACATCGGCTGCCGCGGGCGGCGGCGCGCCAGTTTTCGGAACGAGAGCGGCGATCGCGCTCGCCGCATTCAAAAGCGGCGACACCACCGCCGGCACCTCCAGCGAACCGCTCCCGAGCGTGTCGTCCGTCCACGCCAGCCCCGCCGCTGCGAGCACCTGGTTGCCGAGATGCGCGGTGGCGAAATCCTTACCCCCACTCGTCTGCCCAAACGCCCAGCCCGTGATCGCGCCGATGAAGCCGCCACCGCCCTCGATATACGCCTTGAGCGCCGCGGCTTCGCCTTCGTCCGTCAAGTTTTGCGCCGACGCGATGACCACATCGAAGTCGCTCAACGTCTTCTTATCCAGCTTCTGCAGCGCCTCGTGGCGGATGCCATTTTTTTCCAGCAGCGCTTCGGTCTTCGCGCCTTTCACGCCCACCCGCGGCTTCTCCTTTCCTCCGCACCAGCGCACTGCATTGAGCAGCAGTCGGTCGAGATCACCCTCGCTCGATTCGCCGCCGAGATAGCCGGTGTGCCCGAAGATCACCGCCCGGCCCTTGCCCATCGTCCCCGCGGCCACCACGGCTTCCGCGGCCTTGGCATCCATCGTCGTGATCAGCGGAAACGCGAGCGCGCCATACGCCACGACCGGCCCCGGCGCGCCGAGACGCGGCAGGGTCTTCACGCCGTCGATCAGCTTCGCGCGATCCGCCGCCAGCGCCGCGACCTGTGCCGGAGACAACGCAGGCGCCGGGGCTTTTGTCGCGCCACCCGGCGCCGGCGTGCCGCGGTTTGAAAACGGCCAACCCACCGCTGGCGTCGCCGCCGGACGCTGCGCGAATGCGGCAGCGGTGAACAGGTGGAGCGTCGCGAAAACGAATGGGAGAAGGCGGGCATTCATAGGGAGGGAGCCGC
Organism: Chthoniobacter sp.; assembly: GCA_031424375.1. Lineage (GTDB taxonomy): Bacteria > Verrucomicrobiota > Verrucomicrobiia > Chthoniobacterales > Chthoniobacteraceae > Chthoniobacter. Next base: position 4,424 of record JANPHH010000122.1, read on the forward strand.
TGATCATGACAGCGTCGCGCGGCATTTCTTGTCTGAAATCGACCTCGTCGCAGCCGAAATCAGGCAAGATACTGAGCGCTCCGGAGGTTACGATGCCACCCATGAAAACTCCCCGGCCCGCCCCCACCAGGAACGCGAAGCACCTTTGGCGCGGCGTCTTTCCTGCCATCACCACACAGATGCACCGGGACGGTTCGCTCGACCTCGACGGCACCGCGCGCCACACCGAGGCGCTCCTCGCCAGCGGCATCACCGGCCTCGTTTTCCTCGGTTCTCTCGGGGAAAATCAAACGCTCACCGGCGACGAGAAACGTCTCGTGATCCGCGAGATGGTGAAGGCGGTGCGCAGCCGGGTGCCCGTGCTCAGCGGCGTCGCCGAATCCTCCACCGCCGAAGCCGCGCGCTACGTCCGCGACTGCGAAAAGCTCGGCGCCGATGGCTGCATGATTCTCCCACCGATGAGCTACCGCTCGCCCGATCCCGAGGAGCGCCTTGCCCATTTCCGCACCGTGGCCAAGGCGACCGGTCTCCCGCTGATGATCTACAACAACCCGATCTCGTACGGGAACGACCTCACCGCGGAGTCGTTCGCGCGGCTCGCGAGCGTGAAAAATTTCGTGGCGATCAAGGAGAGCAGCGGCGATACGCGGCGCATCACCGATCTGCGAAATGAGGTCGGCGACCGCTACGCGATTTTCACCGGCGTGGATGATCTCGTGATGGAGAGCGCCGCGCTCGGGATCGATGGTTGGGTCGCGGGCGCGGGCATCGCGCTGCCGGCGCAGAACCAATGGCTGTGGGACCTGCTGATGGCCGGCGAGTGGGAGAAAGCGCGCGCGGTCTATCGCTGGTTCACGCCGCTCATGCACCTCGATGTGCAGGTGAAGTTCGTGCAGTACATCAAGCTCGCCGTGCAGGAATGCGGCCTGGGCAAGGAATGGACGCGCGCCCCGCGACTCCCGCTCACCGGCGCCGAGCGCAAAGCCGTGCTGAAGGTCATCCACGACTGCATCGACACCGCGCCCCGTAGCAGCCGACGTAAGGAGGCTCTGCCAAAATCCGCACGCGTCACCGGTAAAATCTG
>JANPHH010000123.1:0-2126 GCA_031424375.1 Chthoniobacter sp.
CTCGATAACATCCGCACCGAGGCGCTCGCGAATTTCGTCACCGATCCCGCCGAGAACGCCGCGCTCGACGCACTCTCGAAGCAGGTCCCGCCCGCCGCACCTGCGAACATCGTGATGCCGAAGGGCCCCGGCAAAGCCTACACGACCGACGACATCGTCGCGCTCACGCAGGGTGGACTGCACAAGCGGAACTTCGCGCAAGGCCAGGCCATGTATGCCGCGACGCTCTGCGCGCAGTGCCATCATTTCAACGGCACCGGCGGCAACATCGGCCCCGACCTCACCGGTGCCGGCAACCGCTACACGATGCGCGACCTCGCGGAGAACATCATCGAGCCGTCGAAGGTCATCAGCGATCAATACGGCTCCGAACAGATCGATCTGAAGGACGGCGGGCTCGTCGTGGGCCGCCCGGTCGTGGAGGAAAATGGAAAGCTCTTCGTGATGACGAACCCATTCACCCCGAACGAACTTTCAGCCATCGCCAGCGACAACGTGAAAGGCCGCACGCCATTCAACGTCTCGATGATGCCGCCCGGCCTCATCAACACGCTGAACAAGGACGAACTCCTCGACCTCATCGCGTATCTCGTGAGCGGCGGGAACGCGAACGACAAGGCGTTCAAGTAGGCGTTTGCAGGTCGCTTCAGGCGGAGCACAGTCTAATATTCCTCTCCCATGAAACCGAAACTGAAGTCCATCCTCCTAGGCGCCATCGCGCTCGCGACGCCCCAGTTCACACACGCTGCGGAGAAGGTTTCATTCAACCGCGACATCCGCCCGATTCTTTCGGACATCTGCTTCACGTGTCACGGGCCGGATGAAAAGGCGCGCAAGGGCGGGCTGCGGCTCGACATCAAAGAAGCAGCGCTTAAGGGCGGCGAGTCGGGGCCGGCGATCGTTCCGGGGAAGCCGGAGGAGAGCGAGGCCTACAAGCGGCTCGTGACGCACGACGCGGATGATTTCATGCCGCCGAAGAAGACGAATAAGGTGCTTTCGCCGCAGCAGATTGATTCGTTCCGCCGCTGGATCGCCGAGGGAGCGGAGTATCAGGGGCATTGGGCGTTCATCAAACCCGAGCGGCCGCCGGTGCCTGCGAAGAGTGCGAATCCGATCGACGCCTTCGTCCTCGCGCGACTCGAAAAGGAGAACCTCAAGCCGCAGTCGGAAGCGCCGAAGGAAACGCTCATCCGTCGTGTTACACTCGACCTCACGGGCATCCCGCCGACGACTGCGGAGGTGGATGCGTTCCTCGCGGACAAGTCGGCGAACGCCTACGAGAGAGTCGTGGATCGTGTCCTTTCCTCACAACGCTACGGCGAGCACATGGCGGCGCGCTGGCTCGACATGGCGCGGTATGCGGACAGCAACGGCTTCCAAAGCGACACGCAGCGGCACATGTGGCATTGGCGCGACTGGGTCATCGGCGCGTTCAACGCGAACAAGCCGTTCGATCAATTCACCATCGAACAACTTGCAGGTGATCTGCTCGCGAAGGTGGATGAAGCAGGAAGCCAGGAAACCAAGAAGGGATTTTTCCTGCCTTCTTGGATTCCTGCTTCAAATCGGGATCGCACCGTGGCGACGGGCTTCAACCGCAATCACCGGCTGAATGGCGAGGGCGGGCGCATCGTCGAGGAGTGGTTTGCCGAGACGGTGATCGACCGCGTGGAGACGACGGGCCTCACGTGGATGGCGCTCACTTTCAACTGCTGCCGCTGCCACGATCACAAATACGATCCGATCACGCAGAAGGAGTTCTACCAATTCTTCGCCTACTTCAATTCGAACAACGAAAACGGCGTGCTCGATGATTTCGGCGGCGCAGGCCGTACGAGGCGCGGGGGGAATTCACGCCCGCTGCTGCCGTTGCCGACGCCGGAGCAGGAGACGCAGATTGCGAAGCTGGAAAAATCCGTGAAAGACGCCGAGGCGGGCGTGGCTGCTGCCGCGAAGGAACTCGCGGCTGCACAAGCCGCGTGGGAGCCGAAGTTCCGCGCGGAGATGCAGCGCGGCATGAATCCGTGGACGCGGATCGAGCCGAAGGAGGTTCGCAGCGATGGCGGCGCGACTTTCACCAAGCAGGCCGACGGCTCGTATCTCGCGAGCGGGATCAATCCGCCATT
>JANPHH010000124.1:0-5289 GCA_031424375.1 Chthoniobacter sp.
CGGCCGCGCCGAGTTCGCTCGCCGGATGCGTCGTGGCGACGCCGATGACCTTCATGCCGCCCGCCCGCGCCGCCTCGATGCCCACGTGTGCATCCTCGAATACAACGCAACGCGCTGGCTCGCGGCCGATGCTCTGCGCGGCTTTGACGAAGACTTCGGGATCGGGCTTGCCGTGGCTCACGTCTTCCGCGGTCACAATGCCGGAGAAAAATTCACCGAGCCCGATCAGTCCGAGCGAGAGGTCGATGTTGGCGCGGTGCGTCGAGGAACCGATCGCACAAGGAACACCGGCCGCGCGCAACCGCTCGAGCCAGACACGCACGCCCGGCAGCGGCTCCAATCCCCACTCGGTCACCACGTCGCGGTAGAGCGCCTCCTTGCGCAGCGAGATGCGGCGCACCTCGTCCACGTCGGTCGTCCACTGGAGGAGATTGGGAATGATGAACTCGTTCTTGCGCCCGAAGCCCGCTTTGAAATGTCCGGTCGGGAGTGGCTTCGCGAGTTCGCGAGCGAGGCGCTCCCAGCTTTCCTCGTGATGCCGCGAAGAGTCGATGACCACGCCGTCCCAGTCGAACAGCGCACCCCACGAAGCTGGCGCGCTCATCAGTTCAGCCGCTCCAGCGCCGGCAGCCGATACTTGTTCATCAGCGCCTTGCCTTCGTCGGCGACCGCCTTGGCGTCGAGGTAGATCGTTGTCGGGTCGCCTTCGAACTCGACCTTGTGCAATCCGTCCGTCGCCTTCTCGAGCGCGGTCGGGACATCGAGCAGGCTCTGCAGTTCCATCCCGTTGATCCGCTTCACGACCAGCGTGTGCAGCTCCTCGTAGCCCACCGTCGCGGCACTGGGCAGGACGCGGCTGAGGAAGACGATCTTCTTCGGTCCATCGTCAAAAAGTTCGGCCTGCTGGCGGTCGAAGTAGACGAAGTTCAGCGGCGCTTTCTTCGCCCAGTCGTTGCCCCACTCCTTGAGATACTGGCGCGAAAGCTCCTGGAGGACGAGGCCGCCGAGAATGAAGAATCGCGGCGCGCGATCAATGACGTATGGCTCGATGACGTAACTCTGCACGTCGCGGTGCGCGAGCGTGAGGGTCATTTCCTTCGTCTCACCTTTGCGGGCGACGGTGAGGTTGATCTTGTCGCCTTCGAAGTGGCGGGTGGAGAAAAGGTGCGCGATCGCGATGCGGCCGTATTCCGGGTCGAGGTAGTTGGCGTCGCGATCCACTTCCCGGCCGTCGATCTTGAGCACCACGTCGCCTTTCTGGATGCCGGCCTTTTCGGCGGGGCCGTCCTTGATCACGTCGTTCACATAGATCCCCCCGAGCTGGCTGCCATCGAGTCCGAGGTAGCGGCGAAACTGCGGGTCGCGCGTCCCCGCGAAGGCCATGCCGGCGCGGGGAAAACCCTTGTACGGCGGGTTCGCGGCATCTTTCAGGAAATGCTGGATGACCGGCGCGGGGATGATGTCCGCATTGTTCGTGTTCGTGTCGTAGCGCATCACGATGCCGGCGAGTTTGCCGTCTTTCACCACCGGCAGCGTGAAGCTGCTGTCGCGAAACTGGAGCGGCGCGGTCGCCCGGTAGATGAGCAGGGCCACGTCGTCGATGGGGTAACGCGAGACCTCGGCGGTGGTCAGCGCGGCGTTCGTGACGAGCAGATTGCCGTTCGCTTCGAGCTGCCACACCGAGAGCAGGTCGCCCACCCTGGCGGGCGCCACTTCGAGCTGCTTCAAGGGTTTGAGGAACTCCGCGTCGTCCGCCTTGAGCAGCGCGAGATTGCTCTCGTAGTCCACGGTCTCGACCACCGCGGGGACCTTTTGCCCGCCGCCCGCGCTTTCAAATTCCACGTAGTTCGCATTCGTGACCAGTTCGGCGGTGACGAGCACGCGGCCGCCGGTGAGCACGGCGCCGATCGCGCGGCGCGAGAAGGGCGGACGCTTGCCCCACGGCCGGCCGAAGTCCCACGCCTGGCTGGTCACGTTCACGCGCACGACGGAGAGCAGCGTGTCCGTCTTCACCTCGGCCGCGGGCTCGGGATTGACGATGCGGGTGGCTTTGGACTTCGCGGATTTCGGCGCCTCGGCGAGCGCGAGCGCGGCCGTGGCGAGGAGGGGCAGGAGGAAGGTGAGGCGGCGCACGGTTTAAGAGGCTGGCTGGTCGAGATTGTGTTCCTGGGTGACGTTGTAACGTTGCTTGATCCGCTCGCGAGCCGCAGCGACTTCCTTGCTCTCGAGGACGAGCGGGCGGCTCGCACCGATGAACTGCACGACATAAAACTCGCTCGGCTCGGCGAAGGCCGCCGCTGCGTCCTTCAGCGTGCGGATTTTCTTTCCGTTGATCTCGTCCACGATCCCTTCCTTGAATTCAGTCAGATAGGTATTGATCGGGTCCGGCAGAATCGAGGTGAGCACGATCAGCTCCGGGTGCTCCTCGTAGAGCTCCTTGTTGATGAAGTAGTCGTAGTAGTAGTTGATCCGCAGATTCTCAAACTGGTAGGCGGCGAGGAGATTGCGCGTGAGCGGCTGAAAGAGCAGCCCACCGAAAAGCAGATACGGCGGCGTGGGATCGTAGGTGTTCGCCTGCATGGTAAAGGGCCAGGCGCGCTCGAACTTCACCGCGCATTCCAGCGGTTCCTTGTTGCGGATGATCGAGAACTTCACTTCGTCGGCGAGATACTTTCGCTCCGCCACTTCGCTGAGCAGCACGCGCTCGTTTTCCAGCTCCACCATCCCATCGCTCGCGATCTCATGGCCGTCGATCGAGAGCAGCACGTCGCCAGTCTTAAGCGTGCCGTAGCTCACGCCCGCCTTTTGCACCGTGGTCACCACCACTCCCCGATCGTCGTCGGGCAGGCCGAGCGCGCGGCGCATCGAGGGATTCAGCGTGTTGAAAAACGCGATCGAGAGATCCATGTAGCGGTCGTAGCGGCCGTCCTTCACATCATGGAGGAAGTGTTTGATCACCGGCGTGGGGATCATGTAGCCGACATTCTGCGCGACATCGCCGCTGTAACCCTGGAAGGCGACTCCCACGACCTTGCCATCCTGGAGCACCGGGCCGCCGCTGTTGCCGGGATTGATCGCCGCATCGATCTGCACGGTCAGGTGCTGGTCCACCACGGAGTGGGTGTAAACGCGAAAGTCCACGCGCGAGACCACGCCCTGCGTCACGCTCATGCGTTCACCGCCGATCGGATAGCCGTAGACGCTGACCACGGATTCCAGCTCGGGGATTCCGCCGATCTCGAGCGGCTCAGTGCCTTTGAAAAACGCGGAATCTTCCACCTTGAGCAGCGCGAGATCGCAGTCGTGCGCGACGTGCTCCACCGTCGCGACGTATTTTTTCGGATCGTTTTCCCGCTCCACGGTCAGGAAGCGCGAGTTGCTCACGACGTGCGCATTCGTCACGAGGCGCTCGCCCGCCACCACCCAGCCGGTGCCGCTGCCGCCGCCCACCTGCCCCGCGAGCCACGGTGTACGGTAGTTGGCTTCCTGCGCGGTGTTGGTGATGCGGGCGATGCTCTTGCGCACCGCGGGTTGCGCGAGACCGGGAGAAAGCGGCAGCAAAACCACCAATGCGGCGAGGACATGCCAAAGGCGACGGATCATGAGGCGCGCAAGATGGACGCACGCCACGCGGCTGGCAAGCGGCAGCCGATTCCGCCGCCGAGCGGCAATCACCGGCGTCCGGCTTCAAGGTTCGTGCACCGTCGAGACGGCTGTGCTAAAACATCCGCCAGTGCCATCGCTCGAAACGCAAACTCGTTGCCGCCACTGCGGAGCTCCGCTCGCGGGCGAGAAACGTCGCCGGCGCTGCCCGCGCTGCCACCCGGATCAGGCCGTGGCGGCCCCGGCGCAGCTCGATTTGTTTGCCACTCCCGCGCCGGTGGAAAACCGGCCTGCGGCGCGCGTGCTGGCTCCCGTGCCCGAGGTCCGGGAGAAGCCGGCCGAGCCCGGGATGCTCCCGCCGCGAACCCGCGAGGTGGAGGAACCAAACGCACGGGAGATCCCCGCACCGAGCCGGCCCGCCGGCCCGCGCCGCACCCCAATCCACTACGTCACCGTTGTCGCGGGTTCGATGATCGTGATCGGCGGGCTTGGCTGGGGTGGGTTCCAACTCTGGCCGCGCGGCCCCGTCGAACGCTCGATCGTCGAGGCCATCGCGGCCCAGCCTCGTTTCGTCGAGAGCACTGGCTCGGCGAATCCCTTCAATGCCATCGCCGTGGATGGAGACAGCAGCCCCGCGTTCGCCGACCTCGACGGCGACGGCGCGCCCGACCTCGTCCTAGGAAGTCGAAGCGGCGGATTCCAGATTTATCGCAATGTCGGCGCCGCCGGCCGCGCGCGTTTCGTCCGCCCCATGCGGGACACCTGCGGCCTTGTCCCCACCGATACCTCGAATGCCGTCGCCTTCGCCGACCTGCGCGGCGCGCATCTGCCCGACGCCGTGAACGCCGGCGTCAACGGAATGCCCACCTTTTTCCAAAATCGCGGCACCCGCGCCCGCGCGGATTTTGTTCTGCTCGCGCCCGAAGACGATCCGCTCGCTTTCCGGCCCGCGCCCGCGCGGAGTTACGATTGGCGCCCGACCTTCGCTGATCTCGACGGCGACCGGGACTTCGATCTTTTCGTCGGCACGCGGGACGGTTCGGTGCTCTTTTTCGAAAATCACGGCACCGCGAAAAAGCCCGACTTCGGAGGCGCGACGCGCGTCAATCCCTTCGGCCTCCGCGGCGCCGGCGAGCTGATTTCGCTGGCGTTCGGAGATCTCGACGGGGATGGCGATCCCGACGCCCTCGCCGCCAACGCCCGCGGCGAGGTCCGCTGTTTCGATAATCGCGGCACCGCGAACCGGCCGAAATTCATCCTCCTCCCGCCGGCTGCCCTCGGGTTCACCAGCGCATCACCCGACGCCACCGTCGCCCTGCTCGATGCGGATGGCGACGGCGATCTCGACTGCGTCACTGGTGGCGCGGATGGGCGGCTCCGCTTTTTCGAAAACGTCCGAACCCCGCCGCGATAGGATGATTTGCCGCAAGGGCGCGGCGAAGGAGACAAATTTTCCGCCTCATTCGTGGTCACTGTGCAAGACGGGGCAGGGCGCGCCGTTTGCTAGCAAACCCTTTCGTGGAAACCACCACCCAAAAACCACCGAACGCCGCCTGGCGCATCGGGCTCGGAGCCGGACTCGCCGGGGCCGTGCTCGTGGCGCTGAAATATGCGCTCCGCCCGCCGACGCGCCGCCCCGTTCCAGACACTATCTCGCCGACCAGCTTCGCCACGAAGGTGCTCCAC
>JANPHH010000125.1:0-4957 GCA_031424375.1 Chthoniobacter sp.
TGGTGCAGTGGTCGCTGACCATCACCGGCAACGTCGTGCCCGAACCCGCCACGGCGACGCTGCTCGGGCTCGGCGCCCTGCTGCTCGGCGGCCGGCGGCGGCGGGGTTAAAAATCGCGAGGGCTGAAACGCGGCGGGAAGGTGTGTCAGGGCACGACCCGGAGCTGAATGGTGTCGAAGCGTTCCTCACCCGCGAGCATGTCGCTGACGATGACGAGGTGATCGCCGGATGCCGCATACTTATTTTCGACGAGGTAATTGATCGCCGATCCGATCGTCCGGTTCGGGTTCGGATCGAAGAGCAGATGCACCGGCGATGTGCCCCAGTTGATGATGAGTTTACGCACCACTTCGTAGGTCGGAGCGAAGGCGTAGATCGGCGCGTTGGGCCGGAGATTTGAGACGTAATCCGCCATCGTGCCGCGGCGGGTGAAGATGACGATCTTCGCGTCGGGCAGCGAGTTGGCGAGGGAAACGGCGGAGCGCACGGTGCGCTGGCGATCGTCTTCATGATCCGCCTCTTCGGCGAAGCCCGCGCCGCCGCTGCGCTCGATCCGCTGAGCGACCTTGTCCATCACCTCGACGCATTTGACGGGATATTTCCCCACGGTGGTCTCGCCGCTGAGCATGATCGCATCCGCTTGCTCGAAGACGGCGTTTGCCACGTCGGTGATCTCGGCGCGCGTCGGCACGGGATTGGTGATCATCGACTCCAGCATGTGCGTGGCCACGATCACCGGAACGCCCTTTTTCAGGCACCGCTTCACGATGCGGCGCTGGATGATCGGCAACTCCTCCATCGGGCACTCGATCCCGAGATCGCCGCGCGCCACCATGATGACATCGGTCGCCGTGATGATCTCGTTGATGTTCTTGATCGCCATTTGGTCTTCGATTTTGGCGACGACCCGCGCCTTGCTGTCGTGGGAATGGAGTACCTTGCGCAGGACTTCGATATCGCCCGGCTCGCGGCAAAAACTCAGCGCCACAAAATCGACCTGCATCTCCGCGCCGACCGCCACGTCGGCGAGATCCTTCTCGGTCAATGGCGGCAGGTTCACCTTCACGCCGGGCAGATTGATGTGGCGGCGCGAACCCATCACGCCCGCGGTCAGGACTTCGCAGCGGATCTTGCTGCCGTCCTTGTTCAGCACCTTCATGTGAATGTTTCCATTGTCCACGAGCACGATGTCGCCCACGGAAATGTCGTCGATCAGCCCGTCGTAGTTCACGCCCACGGAGTAATTCTCCTCGCTCACCGAGCCGCGCACGGTGAACTCGAAGATGTCGCCGACTTTCAGGTCCAGCTTGGTCGGCAGGTCGCCGGTGCGGATCGCCGGTCCCTGCGTGTCCATGAGAATGCCGACGACCGTTTTGAGTTCGGTAGCGATGGCCCGGATTCGCGGCACGATCTGCCGCACCCAGTCGTGCGGAGCGTGGCTCATGTTCAGCCGGAAAATATTGGCTCCGGCTTCAATCATCGCGTGCAAGACTTCCGCCGACTCGGTGGCCGGCCCCAGGGTGCAAATGATTTTGGTTTTGCGCATGGCGGACGAAATCGGGAACGCCTGCCGAACGCAACGCGAAAGCCCGAGAACGCCTACGTCACGGGCGCTTTTCGCGGTTTCCACGCCGCGCTCCGCGCGTGCTTCTCGGAGCCGGCGATCAGGCGCAGCACGCAGAGGGAAAACGGCGCGGCTTCCAGCACACTGCCCGACGCGACCGTGCGGGAGGGAGCGAGGAATCCGTGCTCTTCCTGCGTGTCGAGAAAGAGTTCCCAGCGCACGCCGCGCTGTCCGGCCAGCGAGAATTTCACCGGGCCGAAATGCGCGTTGAAAAGCATCATGAACGTGTCGTCCTTCAGCGGCTTGCCATGCTCGTCGCAGACTTCAGAGGCGATGCCGACGAGCACCACGGCGAGCGCGCGCAGGTGCGGCGACGTCCATTCCGCGTTGGTCATTTCCCGGCCGTCGTCGCTCAGCCAGATGATGTCCTTCACCTCTGCACCGCCGATCTCGCGGCCGGTGAAAAATTTCGTCCGCCGGAAGATCGAATGCTTTTGCCGGAGCGCGATCAGGCGCCGGGTGAATTCCCAGAGCGCGTTTTCCTCCGGGTCACGTTCCCACTTCAGCCAGTTCAGCCAGTTGTCCTGGCAGTAGGTGTTGTTGTTGCCGCCTTGCGTGCGGCCATATTCGTCGCCCGCGCAGAGCATCGGCACGCCTTGGGAAAGGAGCAGCGTGGCGAGAAAATTGCGGCGCTGCCGGCGGCGCAGCGTGTTGATCGCCGGATCGTCGGTCGGGCCTTCGACGCCACAATTCCACGAGCGGTTGTGGCTCTCGCCGTCGTGATTGTTTTCGCCGTTCGCCTCGTTGTGCTTCGAGTTGTAGCTCACGAGATCCGCGAGCGTGAACCCGTCGTGCGCGATGATGAAGTTGACGCTCGCGAACGGCTGCCGCCCGCCACTTTCATAAAGGTCCGAACTCCCCGTGAGGCGGGACGCAAACTCGCCGATCAGCCCGCTGTCGCCCTTCCAGTAGCCGCGGATGCAGTCGCGATATTTTCCATTCCACTCCGACCAGTTCACCGGAAATCCGCCCACCTGATAACCGCCCTCGCCGAGGTCCCACGGCTCGGCGATCAGCTTCACCCGCGCGAGCACCGGGTCCTGCTGGATCACATCGAGAAACCCCGAGCCGCGATCGAACGCGTGTGCATCGCGCGCCAGCGCCGAGGTCAGGTCGAAGCGAAAGCCATCCACGTGCATCTCCTCCACCCAGTAGCGCAGCGAATCCATGATCAGCTGCAGCACGCGTGGATGGTTCGTGTTGAGCGTGTTCCCGCAGCCGGTGTAGTCGCGATACAGCCGCGGCTTCCCGGGCTCGAGGCGGTAGTAGGAAACATTGTCGAGGCCGCGGAAAGCCAGCGTCGGCCCGTGATGATTGCCCTCCGCCGTGTGGTTGTAGACCACGTCGAGGATCACCTCGATCCCCGCCGCGTGCAGGTTTTTAACCATCTGCTTGAACTCCGCCACCTGCTCGCCACGATCTCCGCTGCTCGCGTATGCCGCGTGTGGCGCGAGGAAGCCGATCGAGTTGTAGCCCCAGTAGTTCACCAGCCCGCGACCGGAGAGAAACGGCTCGTCGAAAAACTGGTGAATCGGCAGCAACTCCACCGCGGTCACGCCGAGTTTGGTCAGATACTCGATCGCCCATTCGCTTCCGAGTGCCGCGTAGGTGCCACGCACATTCTCCGGGAGCGGCGCGAGCTGGGAGAAGCCGCGCACGTGCACTTCGTAAATCACGGAATCTGCCAGCCGCCGCGCAGGTCGCGGCACATTGCCCCAGTCGAACGCATCGTCCACGACCACGCATTTCGGCATCGCCCCGCCGCTGTCGATCGCGCTCTGCTCGAGATCACGATCGGGTGAATGGCCGGCCGGAAAACTAAAGAACGCCTCGCTCCATTTTACCCGGCCAGACACCGCCTTCGCATACGGATCGAGCAGCAGCTTGGCCGGATTGAAGCGATGCCCATCCGCGGGTTTCCATGGCCCGTCGACGCGGAAGCCGTAGAGCTGCCCCGCGCCGATGCCGGGAACGAAGCAATGCCACACATGGCCGGTCCGCTCGGTCAGATGGATGCGCTCCTCGCCGCCGTCCAGAGCATCGAAGAGGCACAACTCCACGCCCGTCGCGTTTTCGGAGAAGAGCGCGAAGTGGGCTCCGCCCGCGACGAGATTCGCCCCGAGCGGATACGGATTGCCGTGCCAGACCTGGCGAGGAGCTTGTCTTTTCAAAACGTGTTTGTGGCAGGAGCGATCGCCGTTTTCACGGGAAGATTGCGTCTCGCTCCGGGCCGAAAATTCGGGCGGGTCGCGCTACTTTTTCAGCAACAGCTTGAGCGCCTTCTTCGCGTCCGCCACGCGGATGATCAGCAACCCGGTTTTCGCCCCGGGGCTTGTCGCGAGATACCCGTATTCGATGTTCACCTTGCCTTTGGACAGCACCTTGGCGATCCGCGCCAGCGCCCCCGGCGCGTTGCTGTTCTCGATGCTGATCACGTTGTTTTCCACGGCGAGCACGCCACGCTCCTCGAAGATCGCCAGCGCCCGCTGCGTGTTGCTCACGACCAGCCGCACCACGGCGTGATCCACCGTGTCCGAGATGGTCATGGCCATGATATTGACCTTGGCCTTGGCGAGCTCCTCGCACACTGCGGCGAGCGTGCCCGGCTTGTTCGCGAGGAACACCGAGAGTTGTTTGACGATTTCCATCCCGCGAGTGTGCGAGACGCCGCGCGCGCGAGTCGAGAGCGAGTTTCCCGGAAGCGCAGGTCCACGAAAAAGGCGAAATAGACGAAAGGGAAACTCCGCGAGCTTTCGTCTATTTCGCCTATGTCGTGGTTCCTCCTCTGTTCCCCGCTCCACCAAAAGCAGGTCCACGAAAAACACGAAAGGACACGAAATGCAGAACGCTTCTTTCGCGTCCTTTCGTGGACCTCTCCACCGCTCGCAATCGGAGAGGGTGAACCGAAACGCCAGAAAGCCTGTCATCCCGAGCGGAGTGTAACGCAGCCGAGGGACCCCGGCCTGTGGAGGATCATGGACCATTCTGCATTCCGAGGTCCCTCGACTGCATTCTGGTCGCTCAGGCTCCCTCCATTTCGCTCGGGATGACAGCGCTTTTGATTTCGCCGTCCCTTCCGGGGGGAGACCGAAATTCAAAAAAAGCCCTGTCATCCCGAGCGGAGTGTAACGCAGCCGAGGGACCTCAGCCCTCCGGAGGATCATGGATCATTCTGCATTCCGAGGTCGCTCGACTTCATTCTGGTCGCTCAGGCTCCCTCCATTCCGCTCGGGATGACAGCGGTGTTTGAACGACGCTCCGCCCCTTAGGGAAACGCTGATTTAATCGGCTGCGTTCGGCGAGTCATTGGGAGAGTTGCGGCGTTGAAGTGTG
>JANPHH010000126.1:0-34821 GCA_031424375.1 Chthoniobacter sp.
CATGCAGGGCGTTGCCGAGATTGAGGTGGGCTTCGGGATAGTCGGGCTTCAGGGCGATGGCCTGATGATATGCGGCGATTGCCTCGTCTTGTTGTTCCCGGACATTCAGGGCGACGCCGAGATTGTTGTGCGCTTCGGCAAGGTCAGACCGGAGGGCGATGGCCTGGCGACAGGCGACAATGGCCTCATCGTGCCGCCCCGCGTCATTGAGGGCAGCAGCGAGATTTGTATAGGCTTCGGGCGAGTTAGGTTGGAGGGCGATCGCCTGACAGTAGGCGGCGATGGCTTCGTCCAACTGGCCATTTCCTTGCAGTGCATTGCCGAGGTTGGAATGAAATTCCGGGACTCCGGGCGTCAGGGCAACGGCTTGCCTGATTAAATCGACGGCAATCGCATTCTGCCCGACCTGATGAGCGAGGACGCCGAGCAGGTGCAATGAGTCGGCATGGCGTGGTTCAACGGCGAGGATTTGCCGGTAGAGCGCTTCCGCGTCGGACAGTCGTCCGGACTTGTGGTTTTGGACGGCAACGTCCAGTGCCTGTTCGATGGTCACGTTGGGTAAGATGCTGACTGGCTGAAGTGAACCGCCGCGCCGCGCGATAATTCCTGCGCGCTCATTGCTCCACCTGACACCATTTCAGCCACATGTCGCGATAGGCAGCTTCCATGTCACGGGTGAATCGCGGGGCGTCCATGAGCGGTGATCCCTCCATGCGCTGACGCAGCGTGCTCCGGAGAAGGCCGAGCCGCGGGAGGTTGGCGGCCAGGTCGGAGGCGAGTTGCACGTATTGGTCGGGGGAAGCGGCCACCATTTCGGGCAGGCCGGCATTGTTCAGCAGGCTGACGCCGACGCGTGAAACGTGGGGCGTGCCGGCGAGGGTGACGACCGGAACTCCCATCCAAAGCGCCTCACAGGTCGTCGTGGTGCCGTGGTATGGGAAGGTATCGAGGGCGATGTCCACCCGACCGTAAGTGGCGAGATGCCCGCCGAGCGTGGGGCTGTGGCCCGCCAGTTCGACGCGTTCGATGTCAATGCCGGCCGCTTCGAGCGCGCCTTGAAGTTGTTGCCGGGCCGACGCCTCGAGCAGGGAGCGGTTTTTGAGGAGGAGACGCGAGCCCGGCACCGCAGCAAGGATATGCGACCACAACTCGAGCAGGGGTGGATTGATCTTCGACCGGACGTTGAAGCAGCCGAAGGTGAGGTGGCCGGCGTGGCGCGCGGGCAGATCGGTGACCGGGGGCGCGGCTGCGGAGGGAAGGAAACACCAGGCGCAGTGCGGGAGTCGGATGAGTCGCTCGGCGGGAAGAAAATCGTCGGTGGCAAGGGGATCGGCGAGGGCGTCTGTGAGTCGGTAGTCGATCGTCTGCACGCCCGTGCTGCCGGGATAGCCCAGCCAGGTCACCTGAACGGGAGTTGGCTTGCGGGCGAAGACCAAAAGGCGGTGTTGTGCGGTGTGCCCGGCCAGATCGACGAGGATGTCGATGCGGTCTTCACGAATGAGATCGGCGACTGCAGCATCCGGCATCCCGACAATGTTCTGCCAGTGCGCGGCCAGTTTCCGGAGCCGGGCGGTGACGGCATCGGGCCAGGTAACACTCGCATAACAAAAAACCTCGACCTGAGTGGGGTCGTGGGCGGCGAGGAGACCTTCGACAAAGTAGGCTACGGAATGCTCCCGGAAATCGGAGGAAACGTAACCCACGCGAAGGCGGCGGTCGGTGATGCGCTCGTTGGGGTGGGGCTGGATGAAATGCCGCAGCGGTTCCGCGTGCTGCTGGTTCCAGCGCTGTCGTTCCACGGCGAGCGCGCGGTCGTTGCAGGCAGGGAGGTAGTTGAGCGTGAGTAGAAGGTTGCTGTGGGCTTCCGGAAAGTCCGGCTTGAGCACCATCGACTGTCGATAGGCTGCGACGGCTTCATCCGGAAACCCGGCGCTGTTGAGTGCGTTGCCGAGGTTACTGTATGCTTCCGAATAGCTGGGGTTAAGGGCGATCGCTTGGCGATAGGCGACGATCGCGGCGTTGTGGTCGCCATTGGAATCGAGAGCCGCGCCCAGGTTGTTGTAGGCTTCGGGAAACTTGGGTTTGAGGGTGATGGCCTCGCGAGCGGCGGAGATGGCTTCGTTGACTTGTCCTTTGTCTTTCAAGGCAGTGCTGAGATTGCTGTGGATATCGGGGATCTTGGGATCGAGCGCCATTGCCTGATGGAACGCAGCAATGGCCTCGTCCAGTTGACCTTGTTTCTTTAAGGCATTGCCGAGGTTGTTGTAAGCTTCGGGCTTGTTGGGTTGTAGCGCGATGGTCTGACGAAAGGCGTCGGTGGCCTGATCGAACTGTCCGGTGCCATAGAGGGCGTTGCCAAGATTGTGGTAGGCTACCGCAAGTTGAGGATTGAGCGCGATGGCCTGACGGGCGGCGGCGGCGGCCTCGTCGAGGTGCCCCATTTTCGTGAGGGCATTGCCAAGGTTGCTATGGGCCTCTGGGTAGTTGGGGTTCAGGGCAATCGCGTGGCGATATTCGGCGATGGCCTGATCCAAATGTCCCGCACCGCGATAAGCCTCGCCAAGGTTGGAATGAAATTCCGCTGTGCCGGGTGCCAGAGCGATGGCCTCGCGGATCAGTTCGATGGCCAGATCGTGGCGCCCGACCTGATGGGCGAGGACGCCGAGCAGGTGCAGCGCCTCGGCGTGGCGCGGTTCCACGGCTAGGATCTGCCGGTAGAGCGCCTCCGCCTCCGGGAGTTGCCCGGACTGGTGGTGCTGAAGGGCGAGTTCGAAGGCCTGTTGGATCGTCACGGGTTTAATACACCGCTCTCCGTAGCGTGAGGGTGGGCGCGGTGCAATGTTCGGTCGATTGCGCGAAGATCGCGACTGCGCATGGTCGCGTTTGGGCGCGCTTTCGACCGGGCGCTCTGCCATCGTGGTCCGCTCATGAGCCTCCGAGTCTCCGCCTCCCATCTCGATGTCCGCGAACTGCACCTGCGCATGCCCTTCAAGTATGGCATCGCCACCATGACGGACGTGCCGCACCTCATCCTGCGGCTGGAGGTTGAAATCGACGGTGCGACCGCGGTGGGATTCGCCGCGGATAATCTGCCGCCGAAATGGTTCACGAAGAATCCAGCGACTCCGTTCGCTGAAGAGATCGCGGAGATGAAGGAGGTCATTGACACTGCGTGCGCACACGCTTGCGCCGCGGACGCAGCGGCTACGGTCTTTGCATTTTGGGAGAAGGTTTCGGCCGCGCAGGAACTCACCGCCGCCGAGCGGGGGTGGCCGCCGCTGCTGGCCGGGTTCGGGGTGTCGCTCGTGGAGCGCGCGGTCATTGATGCGTGGTGCCGCGCGCGGGGCGAGACGTTCGCTGGCGCGGTGCGATCCAATTCGCTCGGGATCCGCCTCGCGGCGATTCATGCGGAGATCAGCGGCGAGCCGCGCGATTTCCTTCCTGCCGCGCCGCTCGAGTCGGTCATTGCCCGTCACACCGTGGGGCTCTCCGATCCACTCACCGCTGCGGAGATCCCCGCCGACGAACGGGTGGATGACGGCCAGCCGCAAGCGCTCGAAGATTGCATCCGCACCTACGGGCTCACCCATTTCAAAATCAAACTCAGCGGCAACCTCGAACACGACCGCGCGCGTCTTCATCAGCTCGCCAGCCTGCTCGGCCGCGTCGGGCCGGGCTGCGCCTTCACGCTGGACGGAAACGAGAACTTTCGCGCCGTCGCTCCCTTCCGCGCGCTGTGGGAGGAGCTGCTCGCCGATCCGTTGATCGCGCGCTTTCTCCGCGGCCTCATCTTCGTCGAGCAGCCGCTGCATCGCGACGCCGCGCTCACGCCGGAAACGACCGCCGATCTCCTCGCCTGGGACGCCCGGCCGCCGATCATCATCGACGAATCCGAGGGCGACCTTCATGCGCTGGAGACAGCGCTCGCCGGGGGCTATGCCGGCACCAGCCACAAGAACTGCAAAGGGGTCTTCCGCGGCATCGCCAATGCCGCGCTCATCGCCCGGCGCCGCCGCACCGCTCCGCGCGAGCTCCATTTTAGCGGGGAGGATCTCACCAATCTCGGCCCCGTCGCACTGCTCCAGGATCTCGCCGTGGCCGCCACGCTCGGCATCAGGCACGTTGAGCGAAATGGTCACCACTATTTCCGCGGCCTGAGCGAATTCCCCGCCGCCGTGCAGCGCGGCATCCTCACGCATCATGGCGACCTTTATCGCGAGCACCGCGGGTATCCGGTCGTGCGCGTGGAGCAGGGGAAAGTGAGCACGCGCAGTGTCGTCGCCGCCCCGTTCGGTTGCGCGTTCGAGGTCGGTGGCTAGCGCGGTCTGGCATTGCACCGGCCGCCGGGAAATCCACACTCCGCCGCATGCCACTCCCTACCGACATCCGCGTCCTTGCGGCCACGCCGTACTATCTTCCGGTCAAGACGCGCGTTCCGTTAAAATTCGGCGCGCAGGTCGTGGAGCGGGCGCTCTGCGCGCGGGTGAAAGTACGCGTCGAGGATGCTGCCGGGCGCAGCGCCGAGGGGTGGGGCGAGACGCCGCTCAGCGTCGCGTGGGTGTGGCCATCGTCCCTCTCGTGGGATGAACGCGAGAGTCGCATGCGCGCCTTTTGCGATCGCCTCGCGCGGGAAGTGGTCGCCTTCGACGCGGGCGGGCATCCCGTGGAACTCGGCGACGCATTCCACCGCCATCGGCTGCACGAACTACTGGCGGAAGAAAACCGCGATCGCGCGCCCGAAGCGCACATGCCGCACCTCGCCGCGCTCGTTTGCCACAGCCTCTTCGATCTCGCCATCTACGATGCCTACGGCCAGCTCCATCAGCGTCCGGTGTTCGACACGTTGGGTGAAGCATGGCTCTCCACGGACCTCGCGCACTTTCTCGCTGGCGACGCCGCCTTCGCCGGCCAGCGCCCCGCGCAATATCTGCGTCCGCGGCAGAACCCGCTACCGGTCTGGCACCTCGTCGGCGGTCTCGATCCCATCGACGCCAGTGACCTCACGGGCGCGGAGCCGAACGACGGCTATCCCATTCTTCTCCGCGACTGGATCCGCACCGACGGCCTCCGCTGCCTGAAAGTGAAGCTCCGCGGCAACGACGCCGCGTGGGATTTCGACCGCATGGTGCGCATCGGCCAGATGGCGATCGAGGAAAGCTGCACATGGCTCTCCGCCGACTTCAACTGCACGGTAACCGACCCCGCGTACGTCACCGAGATTTGCGACCGCCTGCTCGCCGAGCACCCGCGCATCTACGCGATGACGCTCTACATCGAGCAGCCGTTTCCCTACGACCTCGAAGCGAACCGCATCGATGTCCGTGCGGTCTCGGCGCGCAAGCCTTTGTTCCTCGACGAGAGCGCGCATGACTGGCGTTTCGTCCGGCTCGGCCGTGAGCTCGGCTGGAGCGGCGTTGCGCTCAAGACCTGCAAGACGCTCACCGGCGCCCTGCTCAGCCTGTGCTGGGCGCGCGCGCACGGCATGACGCTGATGGTCCAGGATCTCACCAACCCGATGCTTGCCATCATTCCCCACGTCCAACTCGCGGCCCACGCCGGCACCATTCAGGGTGTGGAGTGCAATGCGATGCAGTTCTATCCAGATGCTTCGTTGCCCGAAGCGCGCATCCACCCCGGCCTCTACCGGCGTCGCGGCGGCATGCTCGATCTGAGCACACTCACCGGCCCCGGCTTCGGCTATCGGGTCGACGAGATCGGGCGGACGCTGGCGTAGGCGGTTGCAGGGAAAAGGCAGCCGTCGTCGTTTCGGGTGGGTGAAAGTTCAGCTCACCTGTCATTCCGAGCGGAAGGGCGGGAGCCTAAGCGACCAGAATGAAGCCGAGGGACCTCGGATTGCAGAATAATCCACGATCCTCTGGACGGCCGGGGTCCCTCGGCTTCGTTACACTCCGCTCGGGATGACAGCATTTTTATTTCCCGTATCTCCTCATCGCTCGGGATGACAAGGCGTTCTATTTTTGCGGCAGCTCTTCAGTTCGCCGCGTCGGCCGCGTCGATGGTGTAGAGCCGGATGGGCTGTTGCACACCGCGCAGTTGCACCTCGGCCACTTCGCGAAAGGGTCCGCAGCTTTCGCCCACGGCGTCCGCGACGGCTCCGCTGATCAGGAGGTCGGTGCCGTGCACCTTGTTCATCGCTTCGATGCGGGAGGTGACGTTCACGGCGTCGCCGATGGCGGTGTATTCCATCCGCTGCTCCGAGCCGACATTGCCCACGATGGCGTGCCCGGAATGGATGGCGATGCCGATCCGTAGTTCGGCCCCCATTTCGTTCTGCATCTCGCGGCGCAGCACGGCGATCTCGCGGCGCATCGCGAGCCCGGCGCGGACGGCCATGCGATGATGCTCGGGATCATCGAGCGGTGCGCCGAACATGGCGAGGAGCCCGTCGCCCATGAATTTATCGAGGGTGCCGCGGTGGGCGAAGATGACTTCGATCATGCGGCCGAGGAAGCGGTTGAGAAAGAGGACGACTTCCTCGGGGGAAACCTTTTCGCTGAGGGCGGTGAAGTCGCGGATGTCCGCGATGAGCACGGTGATCTCGCGTCTTTCGCCCCGCAGCGCGGGCAGCGCGCGGTTGGCGAGCACGCCTTCGGCGACATCGCGCGAGACATAGCGGGTGAGGGCTCCCTTGAGCATTTCGCGATCGCGCAGGGCGGCGGCCATTTCGTTGACTGCGGTGGCGACGGCGCCGAATTCGTCGCGGCTGCGGACGGCGACGCGGGTGTCCCAATCGCCGGTGGCGATGCGTTGAATGCCGGCGCGGATTTTTTCCAGGGGAGCGTTGGCAAACTGGGCGATGACGAGAGCGAGCGCGAGCGCGACGGCGACGGCGAAGGCGGTGGCGATCGAGCCGGTGCGGAGGAGATCGTGCAGGTGGGCGAGGACGCGATCGGCGACCAGATCGACGCCCAGGACGCCGACGATTTTCCCCTGTGCGTCGCGGATGGGAGCATTCGCGCTGAGCCATGTCCCGAAGGCATCGCGGCTGAAGGAGTCCTCCACATAGGGCCGGTCCATGCGGAGCTGCTGGTCGGTGGTGCTGACGAAATCGACGGGATCACCGACGTGCGATGTCGCAGCGTCGTCTTCTTCGGAATCCACGAGGAAGATCCAACGCGGGGGATTCTCCGTGAGCCGCCGCATGGTGTAGACGAAGCGCACCTGCACGTCGGGGCGGCGGTTCGCGTCGCGCATTTGGCGCAGGACGTTTTGGAGGGCGAGGTAGGCGGGGGATTTTTCGTCGGCGCGGGTGTGGATCTGGTCGAGCAGATTACCGTCGACCTGCGTGGCGGCGGTGGCCGCGATGGAGAGGACCTGGCTCTGGATCTGGCGAAAGAGAATCTCTCGCGACTGCCGGTAGTAGAGCGCTAGGACGAGGGCGCCGGTGAAGGCGACGAGGAGCGCCAGGGCAATCGCGAGTTTTGTGCGGTAGCGCATGGCGAGCGATTAACAGACGCCCGAGCGCGAGCAAGGAGCGAGTTCCCCAGTATTCAGGTGATCCCACCCAGTCCGGGGATGCCGACCATTCTTCGTGCGCGCGGGTTGAAGAAAACCGGCGCGTCGATTACCGCTACGCCAATGTCTCATTACGAGCACCCGACTCCGGAAACGCAATTTGCCGGCGCCCTGCAAACGCTGCGCGATCATCAGCATCGCGTGACCGAGCCGCGCAAGGCGATCCTGACGGTCCTCACGCAGGAGCACGGGCCTTTTACCATTGAGGAGATTCATCAACGGATGGAGAAAGGGGTGTGCGACCTCGTGACGGTCTATCGCTCCGTCGCCGCGATGGAGGAGATCAATCTCGTGCGCCGCTGCGACTTCGGCGATGGCAGCTACCGGTATGAGTTCAACACCGGCGAACATCACCATCATCACATCATCTGCCGCACGTGCCACGATGTGCGAACGCTGGATTTTTGCGTAGCCGATGGGCTGGAGCGGATGGCGCGGCAGCTCGGCTACGAGAATGTGACGCATACGCTGGAGATCTTCGGCATCTGCACGGCGTGCCAGGCGCGGCGGGCGGCGGGGGAAAGCTGACGCGAATGATCGCGACTGCCGTGCGCGTGATGCGTTGCCTCATTCTCCTCGGTTTGTGCGCCGCGGCGCCCCGTGCCCTTGCGGAGCTGAATCCCGCGAATGTCCGTGCGGCGGCGGAATATTCCGCGAACAGAAGCGGACTCTCGATGCTCGTCATCCAGAATGGGAAAACGCTGCTCGAGGAGTATCCCGGCGGTGGCTCGCCGCGCGGCGGGCGGAAGATTTACAGCGGCACGAAAGCCTTCTGGAATCTCGCTGCGCTGGCCGCCGCGGAGGACGGAATCCTGCGGCTCGACGAACCGGTGGCGGCGACGGTGCCCTCGTGGGCCGGCGATGCGCGGAAGTCGCGGGTCACGATCCGGCAGTTGCTCGATTTTTCCTGCGGGCTGGATCCGGCGATGTTTCTGCACGGCGACGACCCGGGGAATCGCGACACGATCGCCGCGAGCCTGCCGCATGTGGCGGACCCGGGCAGTGCCTTCATCTACGGGCCGAGCGCGCTGCAGGTTTTTCATCTCGTGCTGAAGACGAAGCTCAAGGGCGAGACGCCGACGCAGTATCTCGAACGCCGGGTGTTGCGCCGGCTGGGACTTGGCTCGCAGCGCTATCTCAAGGACCGGGCGGGCAATCCGCTGCTCGCCACCGGATGGTTTCTGAGCGCGCGGCAGTGGTCGAAGATGGGGGAGGTGGCGCTCCGTGGCGGCGCGCCGGTGGTCTCGGGCAGCTCGATGGCGCAATGCTGGCGCGGGTCGTCTGCGAACCGCGCTTTTTCCCTCGGCTGGTGGAATAATCGCGCGGCACCGGGCGGGCGGGAATTCGACATCGAGAACGCGCTCATTCCCAAATGGAATCAGCAGAACTGGAGCGGGACGTGTATCTGCACTGATGCGCCGAGCGATCTCGTGGCCTGCATCGGCTCGCTGTATCAGCGGCTCTACGTCATTCCTTCCATGGATCTGATCGTCGTGCGCCACGGGGCCGGGGGGCAGTATTCGGATGGCCGTTTTTTGCGGCTGCTGCTCGGCCGCTGAGTTTGCGACGCGTTTTTTCCGGCTGGGGAAGTTGCCGCGCCGCGGTTATCTCCGCGCGTTCACCGCACAAATCCCGAAATGAAAACGACTCTCCCCATTCTCTGCCTGCTCGCCTTCGCGGTGCAGGCCGCCGATTTCCCGCAATGGCGCGGGCCGCTCCGCAATGGCGTGGTGCCCGACAGCCCGAAGCTGCTCGATGCCTGGCCGGGCGGAGAGCTGAAACAGCTCTGGGACAGCGAGGAAATCCCGAGCAATGACGATGGCGGGTTGAGCACCGTAGTAGTGGCCGGAAAGCGCGCCCTGCTCAGCGTGGTCTGGACGCGTGAGGTGCCGAGCGAGACGCGGCAGATCAATGAACTGATCGTGCGGCAGCTCGGGCATCAATCGACCGGCGCGCTCGGGCCGGAGCTGGTGAAGAAAATGGAGGAGGCGCGGCTCGGGCTGAGCGCCACGATGCGCGGCAAGAAGCTGGAGGAATTCACGAAGGAGTGGATCGACACGAACCTGAACCAAAAGCAGAAGCAGCTCTTCAGCGGGTATGTCTCCAGTCGCTTCAAGAAAGGGCCGCTGGCGCTCCCACTCGACGTGCTGGAAAAGCTCGCGGGGCAGCAGCAGCGGATCTTTGCCAGCGATGCGGAGCTGCGGGCCTGGCTGGATGGGGAGAAATTTTCCGACGACGTGAAAAAGGCGGTGCTCGACGCGGTGCCGCCCACGAGGCGAGTGGCCGAGGACACGGTGGTATGCCTCGACCTCGCGAGTGGCCAGACGCTGTGGAAGACGGCAGCGCCGGGTGAGCCGACGGGACGCGGATCTTCGAGCACGCCCTGCGTGGCGAATGGGCGGGTCTTCGCGCTCGGCAGCGTCGCGGCTTACTGCATGGAGCTGGAAACGGGCAGGCTGCTCTGGTCGGCTAAGCTGGAACAAAAAGGGCCGGGCTCTTCGCCGCTGGCGGTGGACGGGCTGGTGGTGATCAATGCGAAGCACCTCTATGCGCTCGACGCGGCCACGGGTCGCGAAGTGTGGAAGCAGGAAAAGGCCGGCGGCGGCAATTCCTCGCCCTCGGTGTGGCGTGCGGGTGAACGCAGCCTGATCCTGTGCAACGGGCGGACGACGCTTGACGCGGTGGATGCCAAGACGGGCGAGATCGTCTGGAGCGTGCCGGGCTCGGGTGATTCCACGCCCGCGATCGCGGGCGACCTCCTCGCCGTGCAATCGCGCAAACCGGAGCTGGGCCTCGTCGCCTACCGGTTGACTCCGAAAGGTGCGGAGAAGCTTTGGAATGCGCCCGCCGACCAGCTTCGGACGCAGTCCAGCCCGGTCATTCACGATGGCTATGTCTTCCTCGCGGACAATGACGTGCAGCAGTGCTTCGATGCGGCGAACGGCAGCCAGCGCTGGTCGATGCCGGTGCCCGGCAGCATCTCGTCGCCCGTCGTCGCGGATGGGAAACTCTTCCTGCTCATCAATAGCGGGAACAACCTTCAGATGCTCCGCGCCGATGGTGCGGCGCGCACGGAACTGGGCAAGGCGAACGTGAAAGCCGCGTGGGTTCCTTCGCCCACGATCGCGGACGGAAAGCTGCTCGTGCGGCAAAAGGATCGCGTGCGCTGCTTCAGTCTCACGGAGTAGCGGGCACGAATGCGAGGCGCGCGAAAGTCGAGAAAGGTAACAGACCTGTCACGGAATTGGGCTTGGTTTCCGAAGTGAGTATCGGAAGTCTCGCCTCCATCCCGTCCCACCGGCGGCGAAACTTTAGCTCCTCCATGAACTCTTCCATCAAATCCATCGTCATTGCGCTATGCTCAGCCATCACGATCGCAGTCGCCGCGCCCGGGCCGGTCGGACCGGCGACTTACTCTGCAAAAGCCGGCAGCATCAGCTTTTCCGTCGGGTCGAACATCCCGTTTCTAAAAGTGTCCGGCGCATCCAAGAGCATCAAGGGCGGCGGCCAAGGGACGCTCAACGGTGACACGGCGTCGGTTCGCAATCTGCGCTTCGAGGTCGAGGCCAAAAGCTTCAAGACCGGGATGCAAATCCGCGATGACCATCTTTACGACAAGGTCTTCAAGGCAGGTGACGGTTCGTTCCCGACCGTGGTGCTGCGGGCGGACAGCTTTACGGCGAAGCCGGACGCGTCGAAGTGGACGGGCACGCTGCAAGGTCAGCTCACGCTGCGCGGGGTGACGAAGCCGGTTTCCTTCCGCGCCACGCTCGAGAAGAAGGGGACGGGAGCGCTCGTCAGCGCTTCGGGTTCGGTCAAAACGTCGGACTTTGGCGTCGCGAAGATCAGCTATTCGGGCGCGGTAGTGGATGACAGCGTGACGATCTCAGTGAGCAATCTCCGAGTCGAACCGTGAGCCGGCTCGGCATTGCGAATTCCTGGCTCCGCGCGCTCGTGAAGAGTTCTTTCGCCAGCATCGCGGCTGGTGCTTTCGCCATTCTCCTGCTCGGCGCTGCTCACCCGCTTCAGGCTGCGCCGCGGCTGATCAGTTACGGCTACCCGAATTGTGTCTCGTGCCATGTCTCGGTGCAGGGCCGCGGCTTGCTCAATAGCTATGGCCGGGGCATCGACATCGCGCAGAGTTACTCGCAGTACGATCTCTCGGGGTCACTGCTCGGAGCGGTCTGCGGCGGCGAATATGGCAGCGGAAACTGGGATGGCCGGATCGGCAATGTACTCGCCGATTTCACCGTCACCGGCCGGATCAATCAGGACCTCGACAAAGGGCGGACCGATCCCACGCTCTCCGCGCTCTATCGGCAGATCATCTTTTTCGACAAGGCGCAGCATTTCCGCGTGAATGCCGAGGTCGGATTCCGGGATACGAAGCTGAAAAATACGCGGCTCTCCACGAACCAGACGGCGGTCGGGGGGCAGACCGTGTTCCTGAAAAAGTTCATGGTCGAAGTCCGGTTGCGGGAAGATCAGGACGGCTCGGGCAGCGAGATCGCGGTGGGTCGCGACTATCTTCCGCTCGGTCTGCAAATCGACGACTACTCGACGTATCTGCTGCATCTCAATCGCAACGGCATTTACGACTTCCCCCTGCAGGCGAAATACTTCACCTGGAATGCCAAAAGTCTCACCGCGATCTTCGCTTACGGGCCGTCGTTCAACGAAGCCGTGGCCAGTCAGGAATGGGGCGGGGGATTCATGCATGAACGCTATCTTTCGCCGAATCTCGCGCTCGGCGTGCAGGGTCTGCTCGGCTTCGCGCGAGAATCGGATCGCGGCCGCGTGGGCGTGTATACGCGCTGGGGCATCTCCACGAAATTGGCGCTGCTCGCGGAGGTCGACTACACGCGTTTTTGGAACGGCCGCGAAGACCCGGCGGATGGAAATCAGCTCACGGCATTCCTGCAACTGCACTACAACCACACCGAGTGGCTGATCTCCAGCCTCACCGGGAACTACGCGCACTCCGACCTGCTTACGCTCGGGCAGAATCACTTCTCGGGCCGATACACCCTCGCCGCTCGCATCAGCCGCAATCTCACCATCGGCGTGTCCTACGCCGTGGGCGATATCCTGCGGAATCTCGACGCCGAGCAGGAAGGTTACGTCTTCGCGAGCGTGAAGTTCTAGGCTGTCGCGCCGCGCCCGTCCGTTGCCCCTGACCGATGGAGCGGCGGAAATGGGAACCGTCTTCACGCGAATTTGTCCGTTGCAATGTTGAACGCCGCCACCACTGTCACGACGAGCATTAGCGCTGTAGAACGCTGTCGTTTTAGACAGTGCCAACTGCTGACCCAATCCCCCCAATGAACTCGAACCGAGTCTTTCTGAGCTTCGTCGTCGCGGCGCTCCTTATCGCCGCGCCCGATGCGGATGCCGTATTCCCGACCGTGGCACTCAAGGCGGTATGCCTGCAGCAGATTCATTCTCCCACCACGATCACCTTTGCGCCCGGCGGAAGTGGCCGGCTGTTTGTCTGCGATCAGCCAGGCAAGATTTACATCATTCAGGATGGGATGCTGCTGCCGACGCCTTTCCTAAACATCGCCAGCCCGAGCAACGTCCTTGTTTCTGACCGAGGCCCCGGTCCCGCGGTGACCCAGACGACCGGTTACAGCGAACGGGGACTGCTCGGCCTCGCCTTTCATCCGGGTTATTCGAATCCGCTCTCGCCTGGTTACCGGAAGTTTTACGTCAACTACAACAAGGACTACCAACCAGGCATCGATCCGCCGCCGCCGGTTGCGGACCATACGCCGAACTGCGCCACGGTGATCGCGGAATTTACCGTCTCGGCGACTGATCCGAACCTGGCAGTGCTGGCCTCCGAGCGGAGGTTGCTGGTCTTCACCCAGCCGCAATCGAATCATAACGGCGGCCAGCTCGAATTCGGCCCCGACGGCTTCCTCTACGTCGGCTGTGGCGACGGCGGCAGCTCGAACGACAACAACGTGGGGCACACCGGTGGAAGCGGATCCCGGCCGACCACGAATCTCGGCAATGGTCAGGACAAGACGACCTATCTGGGAAAGATCCTCCGGATTGATCCGATCGATCCCGATGGGGGTGGACCGCTGACTTATGCGATCCCGAGCAGCAACCCGTTTTTCAACGATGTAACTCCGGGATTGAAGAAGGAGATCTACGCCTATGGCCTGCGCAATCCGTGGCGGTTCTCATTCGATCAACGTGCCGGCGGGACCAACCGCCTCTTCTGCGGCGATGTCGGCCAGGGCCGCATTGAAGAGATTGATCTCATCGTTTCCGGCGGCAATTACGGCTGGCGCTACAAGGAGGGCGTCGAGTTCCCTTCCTTCTCGGTCGGCTCGCCGGTTCCCGCGGGCACAGTCATCGACCCGATCGCCATGTATGCGCATGTCGGCGTTGTCACGAACCCCGTGCTGCCGCAGCTTGGTCTCTCCGTCACTGGCGGGTTCGTTTATCGAGGCGCTGCGATTCCTGCACTCCAGGGTAAGTATGTCTTCGGCGACTACGGCTCCACCTCGGGAGCTTCCGATGGTCGGATGATGGGCCTGGAAGAAACGGCACCCGGGAGCGGAGTCTTCACGCTCAATCAGGCGATTCCATTTCTCGGTACGGCGAATCCGATCGTCGGCCAGCGCATTCTCGGTCTGGGTGAGGACGAAAGCGGAGAGATTTATATCGGCATGAAAACCAATTCCGGCGTGTTGCTACTCGACGGGGGCCGGCCGGCGGGCGGGATTTTCAAGATCGTGCCGGTGCTCTCGAACACCGCGATGCTGCCGCCGGCCAAGGACAACACCATTTTCTCCGAACCGAACAGCCCTCCCTTCATGGGCATCTCGGGCTACGCGAGCGACGCGCAAGGTTACCTGTATGCCGGCCGGACGGGGACTGCTCACGGGCCATTTCTTCGCCGGGCTCTGATCAGGTTCGACGTAGCCGAGCAGGTTCCCACGGGCGCGGTGATCCAGTCCGCCCAATTACAGCTTCGGATCACGAGATTGGGACCGAGCGCTTTCGGGCAGACCCTCGCGTTGCATCGGCTGAGCGAGACGTGGGGCGAGGGATTTTCGATGAATGCGGGTGGACAGGGTTTCGGGGCGACGGCGACGACGGACGACGCGACCTGGGTGCGCCGTTTTTTCAATACCAGTTCGTGGACGACGGCGGGTGGGACGTTTGCGACGACGGCCTCGGCGACCACGCCCGTCTCCAGCGTCTTTGTGGCTTTCAATTCCACGACGCAACTCAAGGCCGACGTGCAAGGCTGGCTCAACACGCCCGCGAGCAATGCCGGCTGGATCCTGCGCGGTGATGAGGTGGTCGACGAAGCGGTGTGCCAGTTCTCCAGTCTGCAGCAGGGGATCAGCCCTCCCGCGCTCTCACTCAGCTTTGACTACGCCCAGCCTTTGACTCACCGGGAGGCCTGGCAGCGCGCCTACTTCCTCGTTGGTCAATTCGTCGACGACTTCGCAGACCTCGACGGCGATGGGATCGTCAGCCTCATCGAGTATGCGTATGGCTTCTCGCCTCTGACGGCCAATTCCCAAACGGCGGGATTGCAGGCTTCCTCGGAGGTGATGGGGACGGACACTGTGTTTACTTTTACCTTCCGTCGCGATCCGGAGGCGAGCGACCTCACCTACACCCTGCAGAGTAGCGGTGACCTCGAGAGTTGGACCGACATTGTGACCAGCGTCGCAGGCGCGGATCCGACGGGGAGTGGCTATGTGGGTGAGAACGACATCATCGGGGAATTACCGAAGCGGCTCGTGACCGCACAAGAGACGCTGCCGACGGAGACGAATCCGAACCGGTACGTGCGACTGCGCGTCAGCCGGGCGCCTTGAGCCGGTGACCGGTGTTTCATGGATGACCGGAAACCGCGAACCGCTGTCATCCCGAGTGGAATGGAGGGAGCCTCAGCGACCAGAGTGAAGTCGAGGGACCTCGGATGACCAGGAACTGCACGATCTCCCGAAGGCTGAGGTCCCTCGGCTTCGTTACACTCCGCTCGGGATGACAGGCTTTTAGAGCCGCTTCAGGCGGAACCAAAAGCTCGTGCCGCCGCCGGGGCGCGGTTCGCACCCGATCGTGCCGCCCCATTGCTCCACGGTGATGCGGCAGAAAAACAATCCGAGGCCGGCTTTGCCTCCCGAGGTTCCGCGCCGGACGAACTTCTGGAAGAGCTGGGGGACGACATCCGGCGGCACCCCGGCGCCCTGATCTTCGACGGCGATCCGGACGAAGTCTCCCTCCACGCGAAAGGTGACCGAGACGGTGCCGCCGCCGGGCGAGTGGCGCATCGCGTTCTGGATGAGGTTGTGAAAGATGCGCTCGAGTCGGCTTTTCTCCGCGACCACGCGCAGCACCGGAGCGTCTTCGTCCGCGCAGACTTGCCCGGTCACGCCGCGCACGGTGAAAGCAGGCTGGAGCATGGCGATCACTTCGCGGGCGCAGGCCACCGCGTCCGGCGCCGTGGCGGGGTTGGCGGCGATCGCGTCGGGAGCCATGACTTCGGCGCGAAAGCAATCGAGCAGGTCGTCGATCAAGTTGCCCTGCCGTTTGGCGGCGATCAGCCCGAGATCGAGCAGGCACTTGGCTCCTTCCGAGCGAACCTCGTTCTTCGCGATCTGGAGCGAACCCATCATGCTCGTCAGCGGGCCGGACATGTCATGCACGACGCAGTGCAGCAGGATTTCCTTCTTGCCGATCTCGGAGACGAGCCGCTCGTGGACGAGGGAAAGCTCGCGGCCCTTTTGGTAGACCTGCTGGATCTGCTCGAATCCGGAGGTGAGCTCGCGGACGAGGAGAAAGTCGGCGTCTTCGACCTGGCAGGCGATGGCTTCGAAGTGGTGTTCGCTGCCATTCGCCGTGGACTCGACCCAAAGCCCGGAGCGGAGTTCGCGACCCGTGCGGCGAGTCCAGAAGTCTTCCGCATCCTCGAGAAAATGTTCGAGAAATGGAAAGATTGCGCCGGGGTCGATCGGCTCGTCGGAGGAGTGAGGCGGGGTGCGAAAAGAGCCGAACCATTCCGGCTGCGCCCCGTTCACCGTAAAGTGGCGCGGGGACCGCCGCTCGAGCAAGAGCATGCCGAGATTGGCGAAGAGCCTTTCGAAGACAGACGTGGTCATGAGGTTCAGAGCATTGCTGCGCCGAGGGTTTGGAAAGCGGCTTCGACAAACTCACCGGTCTTCGCGCTGGTTCGGTGCAACCTCCAGCCGCGCTTCTCGAGGTCGCTGAGATCCTCGTCGCTGAGTTCCCATTCGGCGGCGAGATCCGCTTTGTTGATCAGCACGATGAAGGGAAGGGGGCCGATCGTCTCGTGGGCGCGCTGCTGCACCGCGAGCGCGCGGTCGAGCGAGGAACGGCGGGTGCCATCGAGCACGAGGAGGTAACCGGAAGCGCCGCGGAGGTAGGCGACATTGGCCGGACCGAACTCGTCTTCGCCCGCGAGATCCCAGATCATCAGGCTGACTTCCTCGGTGCCGACGGTGACGACCTTCTTGTCGATCTTCACCCCGATACTCGTGTGATAGCTCTCGGAGAAGATGCTGCGGACGAACCGCGCGACGAGACTCGTCTTGCCCACCGCATGGCCGCCCAGCAGGCAGATTTTTTTCTGGATCATGAATTAAAAAGCACGCGGAAGGAGACGCGCCGGTCGGACTCCTCGTGCGCCGGCTTTGCGCCCGAGGCAGGGTCGGCCCGCACGGGCTGGGGGATCGTTTTGAACATGGCCGGGTCGAGACCACAAGAGGCGAGAAAATCACGGACGGCGTTGGCGCGACCGTTGCTGAGCTCGAGGTTTTTTGCCTCGGCGCCCACCGCATCGGCGGAGCCGCGAATCTCGACGCTGATGTCGCCGCCGATGCGTTTCGCGGCGGTCTGGCAGCGGCGGATTTCATCGGGCAGGCGGGAGAGCGCGGCGAAGCCTTCGGTGGCGAAGTTCACCTTGGAGACGAGGAAGTAGACGAACGCGCTCTCGATCACCGACTTCGACTGCTGGAAGGAGGTCTGATCGAGATCGATGAGGGCGTGTTCGTCGAGCGACGTGATGCCGGGAAGCGCCGTCGCTCCATTGCGGACGCGGGCGAGCCAGGCATGGGACGCCTCACCGGCGATCGTGAGCACGCCATCCATGACCCCGGCATTGACCGTGTCAGGCAGGCCGAACCGGCCTTCGAATCGCTGGAGCACGAGCGCCGGGTCGAACGCGATTTTGAGTTCACGTTCATCGAGAGTCGCGAGCCCCGGAAGCCGGATCGCTTTTTCACGCACCGGCGCCACCCATTCGTAGGCGGCTTTTCCGGAGAGGTGCAGCGTGGTGCCGTCGATGCGTGCCGTGACTTCCGGCGGAGGTGGAAACGCCGCGCGGAATCGATCGAGCACCAGCGCGGGATCGTAGGTCACATCAAGCGCGCGTTCGGTGAGCGAGACGACTCCGGGGACCTGGGCCCAGTCCCGCCGGATGCGCTCGATCCATTCGTAAGGCACGGCGCCCGAGACGGCGACCGTGCCCGCCGAGACGGCGACACCCGCCCGCGCGGGAATGCCGAAGCGTTCTTCAAATCGGCGGCGCACGCTCGTGGCATCGAGCGCGAGATATTGTTTCCAGTCGAAGCGGACGCGCGCCGGATCGATCCCGGCCTGCCGGGCGAGCGGGGCGGGATCGGCGGCGAGGGGATCGCGCAGGCCCGCGACCTGCGAGGCGGAAAACCAGCTGCGCCGTGCGTTCGTCATCGCGATGCCGGGCTCCGCATTCAAGCGGCGCAGGAAGTCATTCCACCGATGCTCCGCGCGCGCGAAGGCAATGCCGACGGCCACCAGCATCGCCGTGGCGGTGCCCACCGCCACCCAGGCCTTCGTCGGGCGGGCGTCGGCGACGTCGGACTCCTTGTATTGGGCGCGGAGACAGGCCTCCAATTCCGGCCGCAGCGATTCGAAGGGCGCGGCGTCCCCGGTGAATTTCGCCAGCGCGGATCCCTGCAGCGTGTGCGCGCCCTCCAGAGTCGCATCGAGCGTGCGGCGGAGTTCGCGGAGCGCTTCACCGCGGATCACTGCGGCGAGGTAGGCGTGTTGTCCCGGCGTGATCCAGACCGCGAGTTCACCGACGCGAAACTCCTCCAGCGCGGCGTCCGCTCCGGCCTGCAGCGTATTGCGCGAGAAGTCCTGAATCGCACTGAGCATGCCGGCGACCATGTCGGAATCTTCGGCGCCCTTGGCATCCGCAGCGACATGGAGGAGCAGGAGGCTGGTCTCGCGGTGGATGAGAAAAATCTGCTCGACGCGGTAGATGAGGCTGCGGAGGAGGACGACCTCGGCGAAACTGCGGCCGGTGCGCCAGGCCTCGATCCGCCACTTCAGCCCCTGCCAGGAAAAGGTGTGCTCGATCGACTGGTTGAGCGACTGCATGAGCCCCCGCAAACTCTCGGCGATCGAGCGGCGCACGATCGGGCCGATGATCGGGTAGAATGCCTCGATGAAAAGCTGCGGCTTGCTCTTGATCGAATCGCGCACGGAATCGCCGACCGCCGGCTGGAGGGCGCGGGAGAGGTCGCTGCCCCGCTCGGTGCTCAACGTCGCCGCCTGCGGCAGGACGCTGGAGATTTCCTGCGCCCGCCGTTCCTTGTCATCGAGGCGGCTGTGGAGCGCGCGGAGTTGTTCCTGCTCCGATTTGAGCAGGAGGCGACGGAGTTCCTCGAATTCGTCCACCGGAGAGAGGCAGGCGTCGCCGGAGGCGAGGGCTACGGGGCGCCGGGAACGCGGAACTCGCCCTTCAGCCGGAGGGCGACTTCGCTGAGCATCTCGGCGAGCGATTCGCGGCCGGTCATTGCACCGCGAATGAGCTGCGCTTCGCTGTCCAGTCCCGCTTTGACCTCGTCGTGCTTCTGTTTGATTTCGGCGCTGAGCGCCTTCGATTGTTCGAGCAGTTGCTGCCGCATGTCGCGGATGTCTTTTGCGACCTGGCCGTCGAGGTTGCCCAGCTTCGACTCGAAAGTCCTGGCGGTGTCGGCGAGATCGCGGGCCGCTTTTTCAACCGCCTGTCCGCGTTCGGATTGCTCGGTTTTGAGGCGGTTGGCGAGCGATTCGACTTCGCCCTTGATGAAGGCCTCCAAGCCGTCGAGGCGCTTTTGCAGGTCATGCCGCAGGGCCTCGGCTTCGCGCCCCAGCCGCTCTTCGAGCCGCTGGAAGCGGCCGTCGTAGTCCCGCATCTGCGAGCCGAATAGGATGTTGCGGATGCGGTCCACATTTCCGCTCTCGGCGATGGTCCCGTTATCCCCAGCCGCATGCTCAGGGTTTGGTGCCTGTTGGTGTTGGTGTTCGTCGGAGTTCATGTTTTTCGGTCTCCTCATTTGCTGATTTGCCGCCGTTTATATCACTCCGGCATCGGCGGTCGATAGCAGAGGCGTGTGAATCGGTGTGGTGCTTTTATGTCGGAAAAATGGGAAAACAAGACTCCGCAGATGCGCCGCGAGCAAATACGTGACGACCTGGGGACAAAGGCGGCTATGGTGCGCGCAATGCCCATGAAATCACGCTCCCTGACCATCCGTTGCGGAGTGGACTTTGCCTACGAAGCCAGTGAACCCGCGCACATCGCGCTGCTCATTCAGCCGCGGCTGGAACCCGGTCAAGGCCTGCTCTGCGAGCAACTCCAGTTTTCTCCCGGCGCGACGATTCAGGAATATGCCGACGTCCACGGCAACCTCGTCAGGCGCTTCGAACTTCCCGTCGGCCGCACGACCGTTCGCCACGATGCCTTCATCACGATGCCGGCGGTGCCGGAAAATCCGGACCCGCGCGATGGCGCGCTGCTCGCGGGTGAGATGAGCGCGGACCTGCTCCGCTACACGCTGCCCAGCCGTTATTGCGATTCGGACCGGTTGATGGATTTCGCGTTTGCGGAGTTTGGCCAGGTGCCGCAGGGGTTGCCCCGCGTCGTGGCGATCTGCGACTGGGTGCATGAGCACATCGAGTATCGCTGGGGCTCGGGCAGCCCGAACACTTCCGCGAGCGAAATCCTTGCGCAACGCTTCGGCATTTGCCGCGATTTCGCCCACGTCGCGATCGCGCTCTGCCGCTGCTTCAATCTGCCCGCGCGTTATGTCACCGGGCATCTGCCGGACGTGGCTTGTTTCGACGGCGGTCTCGCCATGGATTTTCACGCCTACTTTCAGGTCTACTTCGGCGGACGCTGGAATACCTACGACGCGCGTTTCAACGTGGCGCGGATCGGACGCATTCACATCGCGTGCGGCCTCGATGCCGTGGAGTGCGCGTTCTCCACGCTGTATGGCGCAGCGAGTCTGAGCTGGTTCGATGTCTGGAACTATCAGGTCGATCCGGCGGAGGTGAAACTGGGTGATCCGGTCGATTTTTCCAAACGCCTCGACGGCACCCCCGAGCTGCGGTTTGTAAACGGATGAGCGCTGCGGCATCGGGAGAAAACGCTGACCCGGTTTGCGACGCTCCGTCGTCGGGCAGGACCGCGCGGAGGCCCGCGGTCACCCCTGGATGTGAGACAGGCATCCTGCCTGTCGCGAAGGGCATCCTGCCCGAAGCTTCCGGAGTTACGGGCAAGATGCCCGGGGCGACAGGCAAGATGCCTGTCCCACAGCCATCGGCTCTTTTGCGGTCATCCGCTTCCGTGGTCACCCGCTTCCGTGGCACTCGATCGTCGCGCGACTACTTCCCGCTTGCGCCGACCACGGCGTCCGGCCGGTACATGTCGGCGTTGCTGCCTTCGAATTCCGCCTTCAGCCGCACGCGAAATTCCGCCAGATCGATCAGCTCCCAGCGCACAAACCTGACCGTTCCGTCCGCATCGCGCGAGTGTTCAATGCCCACGATGAGGTGCCGTGCGTCCTCGGTCACCTTGTTCGTCTCGCGCTTCGGTTCGAAGTAAAACGTCCGCAGGCTGCTCGTCTTGCTGCCGGCGGCAAAGAGTTTTGGGTCGAGATAAAAAACGCGCCCGGTCGCCGCGTGCCTCAGAACGAGATCGGGGTAGCCGGAGCGCTGCGTTTTGCCCGCGCTCGTCTTGGGGAACGCGCAGGTAAATCCGTCGACCGCACTCAGCCGCGCCTGAATCGCATTCTCGAAATGGCTGCTCATTTCGTTCACCCGCTTCGCCGTGCGCGTCTTGCTCGTCGGGGCATTCAGTTCCACGAGCACGGCATCGAGGGCGGTGCCGATCGTGGCGAGGATGTGCTGCTCGTCGGGGTCCGCGCGGCTTACGGGCAGCACGCGTTTTCCCGAAGTCGCGGCGATCACGTCGGCGAAGCGGATGCCCTTGAACGCCGCGCCTTCGTCGAGCAGCCACGGGATGAGCGTCCCGACAGCATTGGTCTTTTCATCGGCGAAGGCCGGCGTGATCCGCGCTGCGAGGAGCGCGGCGACGAGGAGCGAGCGGGGGAATCTCACGCCTCGAGTCTGCGCGACCCGACCGCCGGAAGTCACGATCGGAGTGCGCGCGGGTGGTCTCGAATGGCGTCCATGAGAGAGGGCGGAAACTCAAGATGCGCTGTCATCCCGAGTGGAGTGTGGAGGAGCCGAGGGACCTCTGCCTTCGGAAGATCGTGCAGTTCCCGGCCATTCGAGGTCCCTCGGCTTCATGCTGGTCGCTTCGGCTCCCTCCATTCCGCTCGGGATGACATGCGTTCGGATCGGTCCTTTGCCGGACAATGAATTCAGGCGGCCCTATCCGCCGGCCATTGCGCCGACGATCATGAAAGGCTCGGTTCCGTTCGCGATCGCATCCGGCAGCGGAGTGTCGGGGAGTTCGTGCGAGAGGTCTTCCTTGCAGGCGTAGTAGCGGACGAACGGGCGGCGTTTCAGCGTATCGTGATCGCGAATGGTGCCGCGGAGCGTGGGGTAATGGGCTTCCAGGGCATCGATGACGGCGCCGAGCGTGACGGGGTGGGGGACTTCGAGTGGAACTTCGTCGCCGACCTGCGCGAGATTGCGCAGGTGGTATGGAAGGATGACGCGGATCACGGCAGCGTCTGCACTTCCACCGAATACACCGAGGGCAAGTCGCGCACGATGGCCTGCCACGTCTCGCCGGAATCTGCCGACGCATAGACCTGGCCGCCGGTGGTGCCGAAGTAGATGCCGCACTCGTCGAGCGAGTCGACGGCCATGGCGTCGCGGAGCACATTTACATAGCAATCCTGTTGCGGCAGGCCACGGGTGAGCGCTTCCCATTCGCCGCCGCCGGTCTTGCTCCGATAGACGCGCAGCTTGCCCTCGGGCGGATAATGCAGCGAATCGCTGGTGATCGGGACGACGTAGATCGTCTCCGGTTCGTGCGCGTGGACGTCGATGGGGAAACCGAAGTCGCTCGGCAGATTTCCGCTCACTTCGGTCCACTCGTCGCCCGCATTGTCGGTGCGCAGGACGTCCCAGTGCTTCTGCATAAAAACCGTGTCGGGTCGCGAAGGATGGAGCGCGATGCGATGGACGCAGTGGCCCACTTCGGCATCGGGATCGGGGAGTTCGTAGGGTGATTTGAGTCCTCGGTTGATTGGCTTCCAGGACGCGCCGGCATCGTCGCTGCGAAAAGCGCCCGCGGCGGAAATGGCGACGAAGATCCGGTTCGCGTTCTGCGGATCGAGCAAGATGGTGTGCACGGCCATGCCGCCGGCGCCGGGCTGCCAGAGCGCGCCCTTGGTATTGCGCAAGGCGGTCAATTCCTGCCAGTTCGCGCCGCCGTCGGTGCTCTTGAAAAGCGCGGCGTCTTCCACGCCGGCATACACGGTGTCGGGATCGGTGAGCGACGGCTCCAGGTGCCACACGCGTTTGAATTCCCACGGATGCTGGGTGCCGTCGTACCAAAGGTGCGTGCCGACGGGGCCATCGTAGAGGAAGCGATTGCTGCGGCCGCTCGGCATCTCTCCGTTAGTCGGCACCGCCGAACCGTCGGGCGTCGCCCAGGTTTTCCCCCCGTCATCCGAGCGCTGAATGACCTGCCCAAACCAGCCGCTCGTCTGCGAGGCAAAGATGCGGTCCGGGTTCACGGGCGAACCTTTGAGGTGATACATCTCCCAGCCGGCGAAGAGTGGATCTTCCACTTTCCACTCCCGGCGGGTGCCGTCGGAGGTCAGGATGAACGCACCTTTTTTGGTGCCGACGAGGACGCGAACGCTGCTCATGAGGTGAGGCGCGATTGGGTGGAGTTAGTTTCGCAAGCCCGCGAACGCTTTCCGCCCGACCCACAGGAGGTAGACGGCGAGTGCGACGATGAAGAGGAGCATCGGATCGAAAAGCCCCGCGCCTTTCATGATGAACGCGTGATAGGCGAGAATGTTGACGAGGATCGGCCCGAGGATGAGCAGGCCGAAATTCCGCGTCCGCGGAATGGCGACAAGGATGCCGCCGAGGAGTTCGAGCACTTTGACGAAGGTCATGTAACCCGTCGGACCGAACGCGCCCATGAACATGGCCATCGGCGTGCCTTCCTGCATCGGAGGCATGGGCGCGAGATTGAAGAGCACCATGACGGCCGACATGATGAAGAGCAGGCCGAGCAGGATGCCCGCGATCGTTGGGAGATGTTTCATGATTTGGGAGGAGAAGTGGCGACCACCGCTTTGAGGTTTTCAAAGCCTTGCTCGAATTGTCCGCCGACCATCTTGTCGCAGTTGATGATCAGGCCCATCGCTTTGCCGACGAAATTATTGTGGCCAGACATCGTCCAGGTGACGGCGGTCTGGCCGCCCTCCGGCTTGAAGGTAAATTCCGTCGTGTTCGTTGCGGTGAAAGGTTTGGTGAATTCGAGCTTCACCCGAATCAGTTCATTGGGCCGGCTCTCGATCGTGGTCATGCGCCCTTCGCCGACCTCGTTGTTGCCCGACCAGGCGAAGCTCGCGCCGACGCCCGACGGTGGTCCTTCGAAGGTGTTTTTCGCGTTGGGATCCAGCTTCGCCCACGGCGACCACGCGTTCCACCGGTGGTAGTCGTTGAACTGCTCGAAGACGGTGGCGACCGGCGCGGCGATCGTCGCTGAGCGGGTGATGCGGAAGTCGGCGGGTTGCAGCGCGGCCACGACGACGAACGCGGCGACGAGGAGCACGAGAGCGATGAGGATTTTTTTGAACATGGGAGTGGGGTGGGTTCGATGGGCGGTGAATTTTCCCGCCGCGCGACTCGGACTCTGCCGGCATTCTTTCGATGGAATGACGAATGAATCGATTGCGGCAGGACAGTGAGTTCCATTCTTTTTCGAAAAATCTGCGAAGCCGCAAGCGCAGTTCCGAGCTCGAGCGCGAAAATCCGAATGGGCTCCGGTCACCGCCGTCTACCAGCGCCATGTCCGTGACCCCCGCGCCCCATCGCCCTTGCGCCCCGCCATCCCCGCGCATAGAAGAGCGCCCTTTCATGTCCGCCGCTCCCGCCGCCTCCCTCCCGCCGATTCGCGTGCGCGCGAAGTTCTTTTTCGAGGGGGATCGGAAATGGTTCATCAAGGGCGTGACCTACGGACCCTTCGCGCCGGATGCAGAGGGGCACTTCGTAGGCGATCCCGAGAAGGCGCGGCGCGACTTCGCGATGATGCAGGAGATCGGGATCAATCTGCTGCGCATCTATCACATTCCGCCGGGCTGGTTCCTCGACATCGCGCGGGATTTCGGACTGCGCGTGCTGATCTCGATCCCGTGGGCCGAACACATCGAATTCCTCAACAACCGGAAAATGAAACGGCAGGTCATCGAGACGATCCGCGAAGGCGTGGCGCGGAACAAAGGGCACGAAGCAATCTTTGGTTACTACGTGGGAAACGAGATTCCTTTCGCCATGGTGCGCTGGCTCGGCGCGCGGCGGGTCATCGAGTTCGTCGAGTATCTCATCAATCTCGCGCGTGAAACCGATCCTCGTCCGCTTTACAGCTACGCCAGCTATCCGCCCACGGAGTATCTGCTGCCAAGCAACGTCGATTTCGTTTCTTACAACGTCTATCTCGAGCGCCAGCGGGACTTTGAAAAGTACCTCGCCCGGCTGCAAAACCTGGCCGACGACAAGCCGCTAATCTTCGGGGAGTTCGGCCTCGATACAATCCGCAAGGGTGAGGACGAGCAGGTCGAAGTGCTCTCATGGCATCTCGAATCCGTGGTCCGCGGCGGCGCAGCGGGGACGATCTTCTTTGCCTGGACCGATGAGTGGTTCACCGGCGGACACGACATCACGGACTGGGCGTTCGTCCTCGTGACGCGCGATCGCCAGCCGAAGAAAGTCTTTCAGGCGCTGAAGAATTTCATGCGCTACGAGGGATCGATCACCGAGCGGGTGAAGCTGGAGCGTTATCCAAAAGTGAGCGTGATCGTGTGCAGCTACAATGGCGGCAAGACGCTCAAGGACTGTCTGGAGTCGCTCGACGAGGTGATGTATCCGGACTTCGAAATCGTGCTGGTGGACGATGGCTCGAAGGACAATTCACAGGCGCTCGTGCAGGAGTGGCTCGCGCAGCGTCGAACTTCTTCGTCTGTTTCTTCATCTTCATCTTCATCTCTTCCCAGCCCGAAGAGAGAAACAGATGAAGATGAAGAAAAAGACGAAGAGCCGGTGCGCGAGGGCGAGCGAGTGGAAATCCACGAAGGTTCCGGCGGGCGCCCCGGTTTCATCTGGATCACGCAGCCCAACATGGGCCTGAGCTATGCGCGCAATGCCGGGGCACATGCGGCGCGCGGGGAGATTTTTGCCTACACCGACGGCGACTGCATGGCTGATCCGGACTGGCTCTACTACATGGTCGGCACGCTGCTCAGTGGAGAATATGTCGGCGTGGGCGGACCGAACATCTCACCGCCCGCGGTGAACTGGATTCAGGCCGCCGTTTCCGCCGCGCCCGGTGGGCCGAGCCATGTGTTGCTCACCGATGTGGTGGCCGAACACATTCCCGGGTGCAACATGGCGTTCCACCGCGCGGCGTTCGAAAGCGTGGGCGGCTTCGACACCGAGTATCGCAAGGCGGGCGACGATGTGGACTTTTGCTGGCGGCTGCAAACAAACGGTGGCGTGATCGCCTTCGCGCCCGCGGCGATCGTGTGGCACTACCGGCGGTTCACGCTCTCCGCCTTTCGCAAACAACAGGAGGGCTACGGGGAAGCGGAGTCGATGCTGCGCTTCAAGCATCTTATCTTCTTCGGCCCGACGGGCACGGCGAAGTGGAAGGGCCAGATCTACGGCGCCCCGCGCTTCACGTGGCTCTTTAACAAGCCGGTGATCTACCACGGCGTCTTCGGGCAGGGGCTGTTTCAGTCGATCTATCCCACGCCGCAGAGCGAACTCGCCGCGTATCTCAGCAGCATCGAGTGGGTGGTGCTTACCATCTTCATCGGCATCATCGGCTGGCCGCTGGAGATGCTGCGTATGGTGCCGCTGGCGATGTTCCTTGGCACGTTCCTCGTGGCGCTTAGCTACATGATTCACGCGCGGATCGAGGCGAAGTTCGACACGATTCCCGCGCGGTTGCTCGTCGCGTTCCTCGCTTTCATGCAGCCGCTCGGTCGCGGTTGGGCACGTTATTTCACATGGATGAAATACAAGGGAACGCCGAGCGCAGTCATCGCCAAACCCGAGGCGGAACTGCAACCCGAAGCGCACAAAGGCGGAGTGACGAAGCTCAACTTTTGGAGCGAAGCGGGCGGGGGGCGCGAGCAATTGCTCACCGAGGTCTTTGCGCTGCTCGAGGCGGAAGACTGGCGCTACTCGACCGATACCGGATGGAAGGATTGGGATGTGCAGATTTACGGCAATCAATTCTGGAGCATCCAGATGAAGAGCGTGACCGAGTATCACGGCGGACCAAAGTGCCTGACGCGCGTCCAGTTGACCTACCACGCCGTCGCCCTCACCTGGCTGCTCAATGGCCTCGCGCTGCTCGTCCTGCTCTACCGCCTCGCGTTCACCGCGTATCGCGACCATCTGTGGTGGGGCATCTACGCGTTGCTCGTGGGTTGGCTGTATCTGCGCGGCTGGCGACTCAAGCGGCGGGTGGCGGATCTCATCATTCATGCGGCGCAACGCTGCGGCCTGATGCGCGTGAGCGGCGCGGCGAGTCGCCGCGCGCCGGAACCGGAGAAGAAGGTTGAGGGTTGAGCGGTGTCCTCCGGCTATTGGTCGCCTTTCTCGATTCGAGCATTCTTCCTCCCAAAGTGTTTACCGAAACTCAAGCCAGCCTGTCATCCCGAGCGGAGTGTAACGAAGCCGAGGGACCTCGGTCTCGCGACGACCGTGGATCATTCTGC
Organism: Chthoniobacter sp.; assembly: GCA_031424375.1. Classification (GTDB taxonomy): domain Bacteria; phylum Verrucomicrobiota; class Verrucomicrobiia; order Chthoniobacterales; family Chthoniobacteraceae; genus Chthoniobacter. The sequence continues at coordinate 27,780 of JANPHH010000126.1, forward strand.
ACTTCCGGTCGCTCAAGCTCCCACCATTTCGCTCGGATGCCCCGCGGCTTTTGATTTCTGATCCACCCTCTCAACCCTCAACCCACCTGTACTCCACCGCCGACTACGACTACCCGCTGCCCGACGAACTGATCGCGCGGCATCCGCTGGCGCGGCGCGACGACTCGCGCATGATGGTGCTCTACCGCGATGAGCAGCGGATCGAGCATCGGCGGTTTGCCGAGTTTCCGAGCTTCCTGCGCGCCGACGATCTCGTGGTGTTGAATGACACACAGGTCATCCCGGCCCGCGTTTTCTCCGACGACGCGCGCATCGAGTTTCTCTTCCTGGAAAATCTGCGCGACCACGTTTGGAAATGTCTGGTGAAACCGGGGCGCAAAATGCGGCTCGGCGCGGTGACGCAGATCCGCGGCGTGTCCGGCGTGGTCATTGGGATCGAGCCGGAAGGGGAGCGCATCATCGAATTCCGCGACGCCGTGGACCTCGACGCGGCGGGCGAGTTGCCGATCCCGCCGTATTTTGATCGCCCCGTCGAAGCCGCCGACAGCGAGCGTTACCAGACCGTCTTCGCCCGCGAACCCGGCGCCGTGGCCGCGCCGACGGCGGGGTTGCACTTCACTCCCGAAATCCTCGCGCGCATCCCGCACACCTTTCTCACCCTGCACGTCGGTGTGGGAACTTTCCGCTCGGTGCTGACCGACGACGTGCGCGAACACCGCATGCATTCCGAGCGCTTCCGCGTCACCGAGGAAGCCGCGACGGCGATCAACGCCGCGCGGCGTCTCGTGGCCATCGGGACCACGACCGCGCGCGTCCTCGAATCGTGCGGCCGCCCGATCACCGCGCGGCAGGGATCGACCGACATTTTCATCCATCCGCCCCACGCGCCAAAAACCATCGGAGCGCTGCTCACAAATTTTCACCTTCCAAAAAGCACCCTGCTCATGCTGGTCAGCGCGATGGCCGGGCGCGAATTTGTCCTCCGCACCTATGCGGAAGCGGTCCGGGAGCGCTACCGCTTTTACAGCTACGGCGACTGCATGCTGATCGTCTGACGGTCGCGGAATGGCTTTCCGCGCCGCAATTCGGCTGCTTCATTCCGCGCATGTTTCTCCGCCGCTTTTGCTGCTCGCTGCTGCTGGTCGTTGTGCTCGGTGGGTGCGCGTTTCTGCGGAAGAAAAAGGCGCCGCCCATTAACGACACGCGCCCGCTGCGTCTCGGCGAGGTGGCGCTGGTCAATGAAGCGGAGCACTTCGCCCTGATCGAGACTTTCTCCCCGGCGCCGCCGGCAGTGGGCACGATTCTGCGGATCTACCGGGGCGACGCGGTTTCTGCGGAGTTGCGCGCGACGAGCGTGCGGAGGAAGCCATTCCTCGTGGCCGATCTCGTGAGCGGCGCGCCTGCCAGGGGGGACGAGGTGTTTCAGCCACGCGACGAAAATCCCCAATCTCCGCGAGCGGAACCGGCGGTCGCACCGGCCGCGGCCGTGGCGGCAACTCCACCGCCGCGCACGAACCGCTGGCGGCGTTGGTTATTCCCGTTTGGTGTCAGGCACTGAGGCCTCGGCGCCCGACCAGTAGGAGACATTGACCAGCCGCGCGCTTGTCTGCCGGAGGCGCTTCGACATCTCGGTCATCATGCCCGCGACCATCTTGTAACCGGAAGCAGGGTTGGAGGACATGAAGGTTCGCAGACTATCGTAGTCTACAACGCCGAGCTGGGTCGGCTTCATCGCGTAGATGCTCGCGGTGGCCACGCCGGGGTCGAAGAGATTGATCTCGCCGAAAAATCCACCGACGCCGAGGCGGCCGAGGAGCATCTCGCGCTTTTGGGCGAGGCGGCGGATGTGGACCACGCCATCGAGGATGATGTAGAGCGAGTGCACGGCAGCGCCTTCCTCGATGATGCGCTCCCGGGGTGCGAGCGTGCGGACGGTGAGGAGATTGGCGAAGGCCGCCAGTTCTTCATCAGAAAGTTGGCGGAGGAAAGCGACGGCACGCAGCTGGGACGGGTCCATGGGTGAGACGCTATCGACGCCGCGTGAAGGAGGCAAGAACCACGGTTGACCGAGTTATCCCAACCTATAAGGTCAACTCCCTTAAGCATGACCGAAACCTGTGAAATAACCCGCCAGCGTGCCGATGCCGAGAAGCTGGCGGATATTTTTACCAGCCTCGAACGATGTTTCGTGCTCACGCTTTCCAAGGAGCTGTCGCGGGGGAACGTGTCCTTCCCGCAGTACTGCCTGCTCGGCTTTCTTGCCCAGCAGCCGTACCTGACGATGACGGAGATCGCCCAGCACATGCGCCACACCACGGCGGCTGCCACCGGATTGGTGGACCGGCTGGAAAAGCTGGGGCACGTGCGCCGCACCCACGGGCTGGATGACCGCCGGAAAATTCTCGTGGAGATCACGGCATCCGGAACCGCGCTGGTGACCGAAGTCCGTGACGACATGGTCTCGAACCTCTTGAAAATCATGGTTCACCTGACGGACGATGAGCAAAAGATGTGGGTGCAAATCTACGAGAAAGTTTCCCGCTACTGCCAAGATCAATGAATCGATTCCTGCGCCCCGCCCTCCTGCTCGCGGCTGTATTCACCCACGCGGCCACCACCCCACTCGGCGCGGCGGAGCGAGCGATGCCGGTGCGTCAGATCGCGGGCAATCTCTCTCTCGACGAAGCCGTGCAGGTTTCGCTCCGGCAGAACCCCGCGATCCTTCGTGCGATCCAGCAGATCGAAGTGACCCGGGGCCAGATCATCGAAGTGCGCGCTCAGGCGTTGCCGCGAGTTTCCGTTTTGGGCACCTACGATCAGCAGGATCCCAAGCTGCTCGAGAGCGGCGGAGGCGCCACGTCGGGTGGCGCGACTGCGATCGACGCGAGCCAGTTTGCGAGCATCCCTGGCGTGACGCAGAGCGGGGCGGAACAGATCGCCAATGCGCTCAACGCCAGCTCGGCGAGTGCTTCGCAAGGGAGATCGACGTTTGGCGGAATCAACGACAAATCGTGGCGGGTATCCGTCGAGGTCAAACAAACGCTCTATGCCGGTGGGCAGGTCGCTGCGGCGATTCGCATCGCGAAGTTTACCGAGGACAGCAGCTTTTTTACCCTGCGCGACACCATCGACCAGACGATCGCGACGGTGCGGCAGCAGGTTTACAACGTGCTGCTCACCCGCGCGCTGATCACGGTGCAGGAAGAATCCGTGCGTCTGCTCCAGGATCAGCTCAAGGATCAGCAGAATCGCTTCGAAGCTGGCACGGTGCCGCGCTTTAATGTGCTCCAGGCCGAAGTGGCGCTGGCCAATCAACAGCCGAATCTCATCAGCGCGCGGAACAACTACCGGATCGCCCAATATCAGCTCGCGAAGACGCTGAACCTCGACCCCGGCCCGCAGGGGCAGCCGACCTTCAACGTGGTGGGCGAACTCGCGGTTACCGAGCGGCAGCTCGGGCTCAGCAACGCGATCCAGGCGGGAATCGAGCGCCGTCCTTTCCTCAAAGTGCAGCGGCTGAATATTCTCATCCAGAAGGAGCAGGTGAAAGTCGCGCTCGCCGGCTACAAGCCGCAGCTCACCGCCAACGGCGGCTACGAGATCCGCAACTCGTCGCTCTCCGATCAGCTCGATGAAACCATCAATGGCTGGTTCTTCGGCGTCACCGGGCAGTGGAATATCTTCGACGGGCTGGAGACCTACGGAAAAGTGAAGTCGGCCCGCGCCAATCTCGAGTCGGCCAAAATCAGTTACGACGACTCCGTGCATCAGGTGGAACTCGAGGTGCAGCAGAGCTACGCGAATCTCCAGACCGCGCGCGAAACGATTCGCAGCCAGCAAAAAACCGTGGAGCAGGCGCTCGAGGCGGTGCGACTCGCCACCGAGCGTCTCGCGGCCGGCGCCGGCACGCAGCTCGACGTGCTGAACGCCCAAGTCCAGCTCACCACCGCCCGGAGCACCGAACTGCAGGCCCGCGCCAACTACAATACGGCGCTGGCCGACTTCGACCGGGTGACGGCGACCGATACGGTGTATGCGGAGACTTTCGACGACCCGCTGGTGCGTGGCCGTGTCCCCAGGGCCGTGTCCGTCGACAAGCCGGCGCGCAAACCCTCACCCGAAAAGAAGCGCTGAGCGCATGCAGGTGACGGTGCACGAAACCTCCGAACAATTTTCCGCACTTTCGGCGGTCCCGGGCATCGTCCACTCGTTTTGCCGCCGCGTTCCCGGCATCGATGTCAAAGTCGACCGTGCCCTGGCGCTCGCGCGGCTCGGTGTGCATCACGATCAGGTGCGCTCGAATCTCGGAGTGGCGCAGCACACCTTCATTTTCGGCGATCAGGTGCATGGCCGCGCGGTCGCCGTGGTCGATTCGCGATCGGTGTCTCCGGTCGGCCCGGTCGATGGTGTCATCACCGCGGATCCCGGCGTGTGCCTCGGCGTTTACGTCGCGGATTGCTGCGCGGTTTTTTTGGTCGATCCCGTGCGGCGGGTGGTGGGGCTCCTGCATTCGGGACGAAAGGGGAGCGAACTCGGTATCACCGGTGCCGCCATCGAGCGGATGCGCGAGGAGTTTGGCAGCGACCCGGCTGACTTGATCGTGCAACTCAGCCCGTGCGTTCGGCCGCCGATTTACGAGGTCGATTTCGCAGGCATGATTCGCAGCGACGCGGAACGTGCCGGGGTCCGGCAGATTTTCGACAGCGGCGTCTGCACCGGCGCGGCGGTCGATCGCTACTATTCGTATCGGGTGGAGCAGGGGAAAACCGGGCGCATGCTCGCCCTGCTTGCGCTCGTTCGTGGGTAGCACTCCGTCGCCCATCCACCGAAAGAGGGCGAACGAAGCCGCCGGTGGTACGGATGCGGCTTATGGGAATTATAGCTCAATGCCCATCCTTCGTTTTTTCCGCTTCCTCCTCTTCGGGTTCCTCCTGCTCGCCGCGGCCCTGCCCGCCTCCGCCCAGCTCAACGCGCAGGAGCAACAAATCGCCAACCTCATGACCAACGCCGGGGGGCAAAACCGGCCGTTCGTAACCGTCGATCCCCTTCTCTCGCGAGTGGCCCGAGCCCGCGCCGCCGACATGGCCAACCGCGGCTACTTCGGTCACGTCAATCCCGACGGCAACGGCGCCAACACTCTCGTCCGCCAGGCGGGTTATCCCCTCCCGACCAGCTACAACCAGTCGGCGAGCGGCAACAATATCGAATCCATCGCAGCCGGCGATCCCACCGCCAGCGGCACTTGGTCGCTCTGGATGGGGTCGCCTTCGCACAAGAAGCACCTGCTGGCCGAGGAGGCATTTTACGCCGCCCAGACCTCGATCGGCGTCGGGTATTACCACAGTTCGGGGAGCGAATATCAGGACTACTGGGTGGTCATCAGCGCGCCTCCTCCCGGTCCTTCACTGTCGATTACCTCGCCGGTCGCGAATGCCGTGCTCACTTCCGCGCAAGTCACCGTCACGGGAACGAGCAGCGGCGCACCGGCGGCAAGTCGCATCGTGGTGCGAGTGGAGAATGCGGGTGCCATCGGCGAATTCATCACCGCCAGCGGTTCGACCTCGTGGAGCGCGACCGCGAATGGACTGGCGGCGGGGGCAAACACCCTGCGTGTCCGCAGCCTCGATGCCGCCGGCAACACGATCAGGGAACTCACCCGCACGGTTCGCCGGGCAGTGCTGAAGCCGCTCGTCGTCTCGATCGACGGAACCGGCACGGTCACGAAGAACTTTGAAAATACGAGCCAGCGCGAACTCGGCGCGACCTATCGGATCACCGCCACCGCCGGCCCGGGCTGGCGGTTTGACCACTGGTCCGGCAGCGCCACGAGTAGCTCGGCGACGATCTCGTTCGTCATGGCAGAGGGATTCCAACTCACCGCCCACCTTCGAGTGAATCCCTTTGTCGCGGTGCAAAGTACTTACAGTGGGCTCGTGCAGTTGGCTTCACCGGTGCACGACAGCTCAGGTCTCCTGAAGGTCACGACCACGGCGAGCGGCACCTTCAGCGGGAAGCTGATGCTGGGCGGCAAGACCTACGCGCTCACCGGTCGCTTCGATGGTGCGGGCGATGCCGTCGCCACGATCAAGCGTGGGGCCCTGCCGCCCCTCACCGTGTCCCTGCACCTCGATCTCACGAACGGAACCAGGCTCCCCACCGGATCGGTCACGGATGGCATTTTCACCGCGAGCGTCACCGCCGATCCGGCCGCGGCACCCACGGAGACCCACCCGGCGACTGGCCGCTACACCATCGCGCTCCAGCCCAACCCGAGCGACACCGGCGCGCAATTTCCGCAGGGCACGGGCGTCGCTGTGCTCGTCGTGAAAGAGACTGGGGTCGCCACCTTCAACGGGACGCTCGCCAACGGGAGCGCCTTCAGCGTCAGTGGGAACGTCGCCGCGGATGGACTGCTCCCCATTTACCTCCCGATGGCGTCCGGCAAAGGCTCGCTCGCCGGAACGCTGGCGATCGGTTCGCCGGCTGGTTCCATCACCGGCAGCGTGTTGTGGACGAAGCCGCTGACCCCGAAAGCCGCAGCCTTCCGCGATTCGTTTGCGACCAGGCTCACGATCATCGGCTCGCGCTACATCGCGCCTCCCGCCGGAACCACGTCGCTGCGCGTCAGCGCGCCGCTCAACAACAGCTCCCTCAATCTCTCCGGCGGCGAACTCGCTCAGCAGGTGCGTCAAGTGGCCACGCTGCTCCCCACTAACCGGGTGGAGATTGCCAGCCCTTTGCTCGCGAATCTCACACTGAAAATCACGACGGCAAACGGCAGGGTTTCCGGCAGCTTCACCCACCCAGCTACGGGTGCCACGAGCAGGATCATCGGTGTCATTCTTCAGGATCGGAATGTGGCCACCGGGTTCTTCCTTGGCGGCAGCCAGAGCGGCCGGGCGAGCCTGGCTGCGGCGAACTTGGTCTGTTCACGAATTGCGCAGGGGAGCAATCCACGCTGTAGCGGCGGTCTATGACCGTCGCCAATTTCGCTCGGAGGAGGTAGCCTGGCATTCGGTCCGCTCGCTCCTCGCCACCTCCG
>JANPHH010000127.1:0-13026 GCA_031424375.1 Chthoniobacter sp.
GGCTGGCGGGCGATCTCGCGAAGGCGCAGCCAGATCGCGGTCCGTTCGCGGAGGTCGAGGCGTTCGAGCAGCTCGACCACCCCGGCGTCCAGGAGCAGCCGGCGGTTCACTGGCCGGTCTCGGGATTCATCCCGAGCCGCCGCGCCGCATCTTCCTCGGGGACCCAGCCCGCCGGATCGTCCAGCCGAGCGGCGAGAGTGCGTCCGCGGTCCCGGTCACCCGCCCGGCGCAGTACGCCGAGCAGAGTAAACAGCTCCTCCCGCGCTTCCGGCGAAGCAGAGCGGACTTCAGCTTTCAGTTCTTCGAGCGACATGGCGGGAGCGTATCTTTGAGCACCCCGCTCGGCAAGCTGCCATCACCTCGCCTCCGCGGCCTGCTGCGCGCCGAATTTCCGGGTCTGCTCACTGCCTCGGCAGCCACCGGCGCTGCCTACTCCTGCTGCACGCGGGCGACGGTATTGATCGCGCGGGTGATCAGCGCGGTCCAGCCGGTCTGGTGCGAGGCGCCGAGGCCGCGGCCGGTGTCGCCGTGGAAGTATTCGTGAAAGAGCACGAGGTCCTTCCAGTGCGGGTCGTTGATGAACCGCTCGTCATTGCCGTAGCACGGGCGGCGGCCGTTTCCATCCGGGAGAAAGATGCGGGTGAGCCGCGCGGAGAGTTCGACCGCGACCTGCTGGAGATTCATGAAAACGCCCGAGCCGGTGGGGCACTCGACCTGCACGGAGTCGCCGTAGAAATGGTGGTAGCGCTCGAGGGCTTCGATGAGCAGATAGTTGATCGGCATCCAGACCGGGCCGCGCCAGTTCGAGTTGCCGCCGAAGAGCGGTCCGCGCGACTCCGCGGGTTCGTAGGCGATGGAGTAATCGGTGCCGCCGAAATGCGCCACGAACGGCTTGATGTAAGCCGCCGACAGCGAACGCACCCCATGCGGGGAGAGGAATTCCTTCTCATCCAGCACGTAGCGCAGGACGCGGAGCAGGCGTTCTTTCGACGGGATGGCGAGGAGCCGGATCTCGCCGCTCTCGTGGCCGGTGCGCTCCATGTAGGTGACGTGGCGCGCGAGGTCGTGGCGATTGTCGAGGAACCAGCGCATCCGCTTGCGAAAGCCCGGCAGGCTTTTGATCGCCTCCTGCTCGAGCACTTCCACGGCGAGCAGCGGGATGATGCCGACGAGCGACCGCACCCGGAGCGGCATCGCTTTGTCATCGATGTAAAGCTGGTCGTAGTAGAAGCCGTCCTCCTCGTTCCACAGCCCGGTGCCGCCGAGCGTGTTCATCGCGTCCACGATCTCCACGAAGTGCTCGAAAAACTTCGACGCCACGTCTTCGTAGGCGGGCTTGGTCCGCGCGAGTTCGATCGCCATCGAGAGCATCGTGCCGCAGTAGAAAGCCATCCACGCCGTGCCGTCCGCCTGCTCGAGGATCGTGCCGCCGGGCAGCGGCTTCGAGCGGTCGAAGAGGCCGATATTATCCAGCCCGAGGAAGCCGCCGGAAAAGAGATGTTTGCCGGTGAGATCCTTGCGGTTGACCCACCAGGTGAAGTTGAGCAGCAGCTTCTGAAAACAGCGCTCGAGGAAGAGCGTGTCGCGGGCGCCGTGCGGGTCGGCGATCTTGTAGACGCGCCAGCAGGCCCAGGCGTGGACGGGCGGATTCACATCGGAGAGATTCCACTCGTAGGCGGGGATTTGGCCGTTCGGGTGCATGTACCACTCGCGGAGAAAGAGCAGCAGTTGCTCCTTGGCAAAGTGCGGGTCCACCCGCGACATCGGGATCATGTGGAAGGCGAGATCCCACGCGGCGTACCACGGGTATTCCCACTTGTCCGGCATCGAGATCACGTCGCTGTTGAAGAGGTGTTTCCAGTCGCCATTGCGCGACTCCTTGTGGCCGGCGGGCGGCGCGGGCATCGCCGAATCGCCGCGACGCCACTCCTTCACCACGTAGTGGTAATACTGCTTCGTCCAGAGAAGGCCGGCGTAGGCCTGGCGCAGGACGAGCCGCTGCTCGGGCCGGATGTGCGGCGCGCATTTCGTGTCGAAAAAGTTGTTCGCCTCCGCGCGGCGGGTGGCGAAGAGCTGATCGAAAGTGGTGCGATCGAAGACGAGCGGCTCGGTGCTTTTGGAAAGCCGCAGCCGGATCATCACGTCGCCGCCGCCGGGAATCTCCAGCGGGTAATGGGCGGCGACTTTCGTGCCGACGTTCGCGGGGTTCACCGCCTCGCGCCGACCGTCGATGAGGTAGTCGTGAAAGGCATCCTTCACGTAGAGGCTCGCGTTTTTTCCGCCGAAGACGCGGGCGATGTTCGTCTCGTTTTCGGTGAAGAGGAAATCGGGTTCGACGCCGCCCGCCTGTTTCGCCTGGAAGCGAAATTCGCCGAGCGTCGGGTGCGTCACCTCCGCCATCGAGGCGCTGATCTGCTGGATGAGCGGCCGCCCCGCGGTCTCGCCCGTCCACGTCCAGGTATTGCGCAGCCAGAGCGTGGGCAGCACATGCAGCGTCGCGGCGTCGGGGCCGCGATTGGAGATCATGAGGCGGATGAGGATGTCGTCGGGGCCGGCCTTCGCATATTCCGCGCTCACGTCGAAGTAGCGGTCCTGATCAAAAATCCCCGTGTCGATCAGTTCATATTCCGGCTCATTGCGCGAACGCCGCGCATTTTCCGCGATCAGATCGGCGTAGGGAAACTCGGCCTGCGGATACTTGTAGAGCGCCCGCATGTAGGAGTGCGTGGGCGTGGAGTCGAGATACCAGTAACACTCCTTCACATCTTCACCGTGGTTGCCCTCCGGATTGGTCAGACCAAAGAGCCGCTCCTTGAGGTAAGGATCGCGCCCATTCCACAGCGCAACCCCGAAGCACAGGCGGCACTCGCGATCCGAGATGCCGAGCAGGCCATCCTCGCCCCAGCGATAGGCGCGGCTGCGGGCGTGCTCGTGAGGGAAAAAATTCCACGCATCGCCATGCGGCGAATAGTCCTCGCGAACCGTGCCCCACTGGCGTTCGGCGAGGTAGGGGCCCCAGCGTTTCCAGTTCAGTCCGCGGCGCGCCTCTTCCGCGAGGCGCTCGTGTTCGGGGGTTTCGTGCGACATCGGCGCGACTGTAATCAGCGCAGATCACTTTGAACCACAGATTTCACCAACCTCAGAGGGTGAACCGGAATCTCCGAGCGCGTGTCATCCCGAGCGGAGTGTAACGAAGTCGAGGGGCCTCGGCTTTGAGAGGATCGTGGATCGTCCTGCAATCCGAGGTCCCTCGACTGCATTACGGTCGCTTAGGCTCCCTCCATTCCGCTCGGGATGACACGCTACCGGGGATGACACGCTTTCTCGATTCTCCCGCGCTCGCGGTCGCTTCATTGGACCACGGGGCGACTCTCGACGCCGGAGCGGTCCCAGAATCGCCACGGCGACGAGGCGATCACCAAGTGGCACATTGTCCACGATGTCATGCGGTGCTTCATCACCCCGAGAATCGCACCCGCTACGCCGCCAATCTCCACCACGAACTCCCTCGAATTTCCACGGTTGCATGAAGTCAAGAGCGCCGTGCGTTCACGCGCCGTCGCGCTGAGGCCCGGGTCGACGGCCGCGCGCAAGTCTGCCAGCCTCGCCGCCCCGCGTGAAAACGAACCCGATTCCACTCCTCCGCACCACGGCGAAGATCGAAGCCATTTCCTTCCTCCTCCTCGTCGGCGTGGCCATGCCGCTGAAGTATCTCGCCGGGCAGCCGCTGGCGGTAACGATCGTCGGGGCGATTCACGGCGCGCTTTTCGTCGCGTTTTGCTTCGTGCTGCTCTGGACGATGATCGTCGCCCGCTGGCCGCTCGGGCGCGGCGCGGTCACGTTCATCGCGTCGCTGCTTCCGTTTGGGCCCTTCGTGGTGGATGGGCGAATGGCGGAATACGAGCGGGAGTTCGAGGCGGCGGCGAAAGGCTGAGCGGCGGCGGAAAGCGCGCGGATTTCAGCGCCATTCCGGGGAATTTTAATCGCCGCGGCTCCGCGTCTGCTATATCAGCCCGCGCACCACGCCCCATCCTCTTTCCCGTTTGAAAACCTGCATCATTCCGCTTTTCGCGTCTCTCTTTCTGGCCGGTTGTGCCGGTGGACCGTCCAATTTCCGCGAGATCGATCTCGATCATGACGGCCGGGCGTCGCGCGGGGAGTTCACCGACGCCGTCGCGCAAATTTCTTTCGCCGCCGCGGATCGCAATGGCGATGGATTCATCGATCTCGAGGAATGGCACCGAACGGAAAGCACGGGCAGCGATGGACTTTTCCGGGCGCGTGACCTGAGCCGCAACGGCCGGATTTCCTCGCAGGAAGCCCGCCTCGCCGCGGAGAAGAACCGCTCGCTTGCCGCCCTTTTCAATGCGATCGACGCGAATCGCGACGGCTTCCTCGACCGCAACGAAGCCCACGGCTATCGCGCGAAACTTCGCTAATCCATTTCCCGTATGCCCTTCCGCACCCTCCTCGCGCTCGCCGCCATCCTTCTCCTCACTGCGCCGCCCAGCGAGGCGCGGCGCCGTTCCCGGTCTTCGTCGGGATCTTCGGGCGGACTCGCCCGCGAGCGCGGTCTGTCGCAAACGGAAAGCCAGGCCGCGGGTGCGGTGCTCGCAGAAACGGCGAGCGGCGCGGGCGCGGCGGGTGCCGCCCCGGTCCTGCCGGCGCGACGTTATTCGCCGGACTACTATCGCGTCTATCATCAGCGGGTGCAGGCGGCGGCGACCGCGACTCCGCCGGCCAAGCCCGCCCGCTCGATTCCTCTGCCACCCGCGCCCACACCTGCGCCGAAGCTCAAAGTCGCCGCGGCCAGGCCGACTCCCCCGCCGACGCCCGTCGTGCGTCCCGTCGCGAAACGGGCTGCGGTCACCCCGCCCAAACCAACGCCCAAACCGACCCCCGCGCCGAAACCGCTCGCGCGCCGTGTGGTCGCGCCCACGCCCGCTCCGGCCGCGGCGAAGCTCCGGCACGATCAACGTCCGCCGATCCGTGTCGCGGTGATGCCAGAAGATGCCAACGGCACGATCTACATCGCCGTACACCGGAACACCTCAAGGGCACCCGCCACGGCAGCGGCCGCCGCTGCCACGCCGAAGCCGAAACGGCAGGTTTTTCGCTGACCGTTCCGCCATTCGGCTGGCATCCGGGGCGGCCGGACGTGAGGAATTGAATTGAAACGGGGGGCGCGGTCCGTGGTGAAATGCGCCCCCTTTTCGGTCTACCACCGAAAGCCGCCTCCATGATCAAAATCCAAACCGACCTCCGACCGATCGCCCTTCGCGCGAAGATCGAAAAACTCTGGGAAGTCTCCGCGCCGAAAATTCTCACGATCGATCGCATCGAACTGCCCGGCGGCGCGGTCCCGGTCTTCACCGTGAATGGCAAGTACGTCGCCCGCGGCTGGACCGACTGGACGCAGGGTTTCATTGCGGGGTCCGCGCTCTTGCAGTTCGACGCGTTTTGGGATGAGCAGTTTCTGAAGCTGGGCCGCACCCGTACCCTCCAGCGCATCGCCCCGTATCTGACGCACACCGGCGGCCACGACCACGGTTCGAACAATGTCTCCACTTTCGGCAATCTCTGGCGCCTGCAACTCGAAAACCGTCTGACGGCCGATGAGCACGAGCGCGATTTCTACGAGCTGGCGCTGAAGACTTCCGGCGCCGTGCAGGCCGCACGCTGGACGCACATCGCCAATGGCGAGGGCTTCATCCATTCCTTCCACGGGCCGCATTCGCTCGTCGCAGAATCGCTCCGCACCCTGCGCAGTCTCGCGCTCGCCCACCGGCTCGGCCATGTGCTGGTCGGCGAACGCGACGAGAAAATTTCGCTCCTCCGCCGGTTGGTTGAACACGCCCGCACGATCGCGAAGTTTGCCATCTACTACGGCTCCCATCGCGATGCCTACGATGTGCGCGGGCGCGTGGCGCAGGAGAGCATCTTCAATGTGGCCGACGGTTCCTATCGCGCGCCGGCCACGCAGCAGGGTTACTCGCCGTTCACGACCTGCACCCGCTCGCTCGCCTCAGTCCTCCTCGGTTGCGCGGAGTTGCTCGAGTTCATCGCCACGGTGAGCGACACGGAGTTGGAAAAAGTGGGCGGTCGCGATTCGCTCGACGCGGTGCTGCTCAATGCCGCGCAGGCGACTGGTGACTACTACATCGATCATTCGCCGAGCGATGGCATCCCCTACTGGGATACCGGCGCGCCCGGTCTGGCGAAGCTGGACGGCTATCTCGACCGCCCGGCCGATCCCTTCAATGAGCACGAACCCGTCGACAGCTCCGCCGCCGCGATCGCCGCGCAGGGATTGCTGCGTCTCGGTCGCGTGCTCACGAAGCTCGGAAAATCGCACGAAGCCGATCGCTACTTCCAGGCCGGGCTCACCATCGTCAGCCACCTGTTCACCGACCCGTATCTCTGCACCGATGCGAACCATCAAGGGCTCCTCCTGCACACGATCTACCATCGTCCCAGCGGCTGGGATCATATCCCGCAAGGGCGCATGGTGCCGTGCGGCGAAGCGGGTGCATGGGGCGACTACCACGCCCGCGAACTCGCGCTCTACGTGCAGCGGATCTACGAAGAGAAGCCGTATCTCGCCTTCTTCGGGAGATAAGCGGGAAGACCGGTAGTCTGCCGGCGCTGAGCGCCCCGTCCAAAAAAAACTGTCCCCCTCCTCAGGATGACAGTGATCGCATGCCGACCACCCCCAGCCCGATCGCTCGCCGCTACTGCTGGTCGAGCCGGAATTTCATGCTCACCTCGAACACCCCATTCGTGCCCAGCCCCGCCGGGAGAGGATCGATCTGCCGCACCTTTTCCGCGGCGGTCAGCACCGACTCATCCATCTGCGCGAAGCCGGATGGTTTCTGGATCTCGCGGCTGATCACGTTGCCGTCCTTGTCGATCTTGAGCAGGAGCAGCGTCACCACTTCCACGCCGCTGTGTTCGATGCTCGTCGGCTGCTCCCAGCGTGCGTGAAAGCGGTCGTGGATCATCGAGTAATACCACCCGAACTGCGACGTGCCTTCACCGTCGCCGCTCTTCGCGGTCCCCTTGCCGTTCCCTTCGCCGGGACCATTGCCGCCGCGGGCTTTGTTAAAAGCCAGCTTCGACGCGGAGTCGGCGCCACCACTTGCTTTCGCGCCCGGCGTGGCCTTGGCTTTCGCCGCGGGTGAGGCTTTCGGTTTCGGCGACTCTTCGCCTTCCTTGGCGGCGGGTTTCGGAGAAGCTTTCGGCTTTGGCGTCGCGGCGGGCGTGGCTTTCGGCGTCGCTTTGGGCGTCGCCTTTGGAGTGGGTTTTGGCGTGGTCGGTTTGGGCGTGGGTTTCGGCGTCGCGGGCTTGGGCGTGGCCGGTTTCGGCGTCGCCGGGACCGGCGTCGGTGTGGATGTCACCAACTCGCTCGGCAGCGGTTTTTCCTCTGGCGGCGGAGGCGGTTCGGGCAGCGGTTCCGGCTTCGGGATGCTGATCAGCTCGGGCGTCCGCTCCGGCGCGGGCGCTTCATTTTTCACCGGCTGCAAATCCGGTTCGCCTGACGCTTCCCCGCCGCCGATCGAGCCGTCCAACCACACGATCGTTTCCTTCACCGGCTCGTGATTTCCCAGCCGGCTCGTGACAAAAAAAACGCCGAGCAGGCCGAGATGCAGCAGCGCCACCACCGCGAGGCTGCGCTTGAATCCGGAGTCGTCGGTCATGGATCGATCAGGGATTCTCCGGCGTCGTCACCACGCCCACTTTCGCGATCTTCGCCCGCTGCACGACATCCAGCACATCGATGACCTTCTGCACCGGCAGCTCCTTGTGCGCGCGGATCACCACGGCGATCTCGCTGCGCTGTTCCTTGAGCGAATTCAGCTCCGCCTCCAGAGCGGGGAGCGAAATGGCGGCACCGTTGAGTTTCAAAACGTCGTCACGATTGATCGCGATCGTCTGCACCGCGCTCGGATCCACGGCCTTCGGCGCGGCGTCGCTGGAGGGCAGCGTGAGGTCCACGCTGTTATCCATGAGCGGCGTGGTGATCATAAAAATGATGAGCAGCACGAACGCCAGATCGAGCAGCGGAGTCACGTTCAGCTCCGCGAGCGTGTGCGAGCCCTGCCGGTCGGAGAAGCGCTTCATGGCAGCAGGAGACAGGAGACAGGAGACAGGAGACTGGAGCGCGAATGGAGCGCGCTTTGCCTACTTCTGACTCCTGACTCCTGACTCCTGGCTCCTCGCTTTTTCATACCTTGGCCCAAGACCGCGCCCGGTCGCTGTGATCCACGAACTTGTGCTCGAACTCGCTGGCAAGTTCCGCCGCGAAATTATCCAGCTCCACGATCATCGCGCGGATGGTGGTGACGAGGAAGTTGTAGCCGAACATCGCGGGGATCGCGACGAGCAGACCGGTCACCGTGGTGATCAGCGCCGCGCTCACGCCGGGCGCCATCGCCGCGAGATTCGCGGAGCCCGAGGCGGCCACGTCGCTGAACGTGTCCATCACGCCCCACACCGTCCCGAGCAGGCCGAGGAATGGCGCGCCGCTCACCGCGGTGGCGAGCAGGATCATCTGCGACTCCAGCTTCAGCGCGGTCTCGCCCACCGCGCGTTCCATCGCGGAGGTGATCACGCGCATCTGCGCGGGCGTGATTTTCGGCGCCGTCTCCAGCCGCGCGCGGAAGGTTTCATCCACATCCGAAGCGCCGAGGAGCTGATAGGTCAGCTCGCGACAGCCCGCCTTGTAGATCGCGAAAACCGGCGCGCCCTCGAAGCGCAGCCGGTCCGTGTAGATGCGGAGCGGCTGCCGGTCATTGCGGAAAAGTTCGATGAACTGCGCGCGGCGGTTTTGCGCGCGGCTGACCATCCGCCACTTCGTCCACATCACCGCCCAACTGAAGACCGACGCGATGAAAAGCGAGAAGAGAACCGCCTTGCCCGCCCACGTGGAATTTTCGAAGGCGAAGACGATTCCATTGCCGGAAGCGAGAATGGGTAGGAGCATGGCCGCCATTGAAGTGCGTTCCGTCTATTGCAAGATGCCTCCCGTTCAAAGGGAAACTGTGAAATTCCTCCACCTGCTCCTCGCCGCCCTGCTCGCCGCCGCTCCGCTCCGGGCCGAGGAAAACCGCTACGATGTCGTGAGCAAACTGCTCACTCCCTTCATCGGCGTGCTCGCGAAAACCACGAAAAACCCGGAACGCGCGCTGCTCCTCAGCGGCCGGCTCGAGCGGCTCACCGGCGTGCCGCCGGAACTGGCCGGCGCGACCGCGGAGGTCGCGTTGCAGTTCCCCGACCGGCTGCGCATCCGCGGACCGGTGCTCGGGGAAGAGGTCACCATCTGCCGCGATCGGCAGCAGGTGTGGGTCACGCCCGGTGCGCGGGTGAAAACGCTGCTCGAAGTCGCGACCGCGCAAAAGAAGCTCGGCAAGGTCGACGCCGACGCGCGGCTCGAACCGCTGCAACTTCCGCTCCCCGAGAAGCAGCTCGTCTTCCTCCCCGCGCTGCTCGTGGTGAAAGACGCGGGCACCGAACCGGTCGAAGGCGAATCGTGCCGCGTGCTCGATCTCGCGCTCATGCCGGAGCTGGAGAAGTCGCTGAAAGAAACCGGCTGGTCCGCGCGCGTCTGGGTGCGGCCGAACTACCGCCCCGCGCGGCTCGTCCTCAAGCGCCCGGGCTGGGAGCTGGCGGTGAAATTCGATCGCGTGGAGTTTTCCCCACAGCTTCCCGCCGAGACGTGGACGCCGCCCGCGGAGGACGTGCTCACGCTCGACGCGCCGCGGTTCCGGCAGTTGATCCAGGCGATCGGGCGGTGACCCGCGCGCTCAGCGCGCCTTCGAAAAAAACCTGTCATCCTGAGCGAAGCGCCGGCGGGCGAAGGCGGTGCGGCGCGCAGTCGAAGGACCTCTCGCATCCTCGGGCGGAGGCGGCGCGGAGCACCCACCGCCCAGAAAAGTTAGAGGTCCTTCGACTGCGTTCCTCCCACCTCCGCCCACGAGGAACTCCGCTCAGGATGACAGGGTTGTTTTCGATGGGCGCTGCGCGCTTACTTCCCCTTCTTCAACTCCACCCCGATCGGACAATGATCCGACCCGAGGATCTCGGGATAAATCTTCGCCGACTTCAACCGCGGACCCAGCGCCGCCGAGACCACGAAGTAGTCGATCCGCCACCCGATGTTCTTCGCCCGCGCGCCGCTCATCACACTCCACCAGGTGTAGTGCCCGTTCGCTTTTTCAAAGACGCGGAACGTGTCGATGAACCCCGCCTTCACCACGGCATCGAACCCCGCGCGTTCCTCCGGCGTGAAGCCATGATTCTTCTCGTTGCCCTTCGGCCGCGCGAGGTCCAGCGGGGTGTGCGCCACGTTCAGATCGCCGCAGAAAATCACCGGCTTCGTCGTCTCCAGTCGCCGGAGGTAGGCGAGGAAATCCCGGTCCCACTGCTGCCGATACGGCAGCCGGCTCAGGTCGCGCTTCGAGTTCGGCACGTAGATATTCACGAGGAAAAAATCCGGATACTCCGCCGTGATCACGCGACCCTCGCGGTCGTGATCCGCGGCTCCGATGCCGAGGGTCGTGGCGAGCGGAGGCTTTTTGCTAAAGATCGCAGTCCCCGAGTAGCCCTTCTTTTCCGCGAGGTTCCAGACCGAGTGGTAGCCTGCGAGCGCCGCGGGAATGACCACCTCTTCGGGCGTGGCCTTCGTCTCCTGCAGACACAGGATGTCGGGCTTTTCCGCGGCGAAAAAATCGGCGGCATCCTTGCGCAGCGCGGCGCGGATTCCATTCACGTTCCAGGAGATGAGTTTCACGGAAGCGGTTGGTAACGGACCCCGCCGCCGATGTCCACGCGCGCGTCCATTGCGGGCTGGCTCGGGCTGGTGCGGGCTGTTTTAGTGCGCGGATGAAGCTGCCGCTTTTACCCCCGCTGGTCGCTCTCTGCGTTGGTACGATCGCCTTCGCGGAATCGCCCCGCTCTGCCGCCCCGGAACTCGCCCCGCTCGTGCAGCACGTCCTCTCGCACCGCGACGGGCAGGCGCCGTGGTCGGTCGACTTCGACGCGCTCGGGGGTGATCGCACGCGGTTGCCGATCGGCGTCTTCGACTCCGGCATCGGCGGTCTCACCGTGATGGAGGCGATCCTTTCGCTCGACGCTTTCAACAACCAGACGCTCCAGCCCGGCGCGGACGGTGTGCCGGATTTTGCCGGCGAGCGGTTCATCTATTTCGGCGACCAGGCGAACATGCCCTACGGCAATTACCCGCGGAAAGACCGCGAGCTTTTCCTCCGCGAGCTGATCGTGAAAGACGCGGTCTTCCTGCTCGGCCGGCGCTACCACGCGGGCGGCGAGTTGAAGTCCGACAAGCCGCCGGTGAAGACGATCGTCATCGCCTGCAACACCGCGACGGCGTTCGGCATCGAGGACATCCGGGCGGCGCTGCGCGCGTGGCAGCTCGAGCTGCCGGTGATCGGCGTGGTCGAAGCGGGAGCCCGGGCGGTGAATGAATCGCTGCCCGCGACCGGACGCGCCGGGACCATCGCCGTGCTCGCGACCGTGGGGACGTGCGACAGCGGCGCGTATCCGCGCGCGATCGGCCGGGCCGGCGGCCTCGCGGGCAAGCCGCTCCCCGCGATCATCCAGCAGGGCAGCGTCGGCCTCGCCGGTGCGCTGGAGGGGAATCCGGCCTTCGTCTCCGCTGCGCTCAAAGGCGCCGACCGCAACCCCGCCTACGCTGGTCCCGCGGTGGCAAATGAGGCCGCGCCGCTCGATCCCTCGCTGGTCCCGGTCTACGGCTTCGACTCCGGCGGACTGCTCGGCGACGCCGCGAACCCCGCGACCTGGCAGCTCAACTCCGCTGCCAACTACGCGCGCTACGAAGTCGCGACCCTTCTGGAAAAATACCGGCGCGCCGGCGGCGGCGCACCCATCTCCACGCTGGTTCTCGGCTGCACCCATTATCCCATCGCCCGCACGGAACTCGCCGCCGCCCTCCGCCGCCTGCGCGACTACGCGGCACCCGACGGCGCGCGGCCGTATCGCGACTTGATCGGCGAGGCCATCGAGTTCGTGAATCCGGCCGAGTTCACCGCGAAGGAATTGTTTCGCGAGCTGGCGCGCGGGCGGTTGCGCGCGGCGCGCGAAAGCGGGGCCGCGCCGGTGCTGGAGCGCGCGTTCGTGTCGGTGCCGAACGCCCGCTGGAACGGAGCCCGGCTGAATGCGGATGGCACCTTCGACACCGACTACAAATACGGGCGGGTGCCGGGCGCTCCAGTGGCGGAGGATGTCCTTTGCGTGCCGCTGCGGGAGGCGGGCGCCGTGTTGAATTCGCTCTCCGGCCTCGCGCCCGCCCTGCCCCGCGTCTGGTCGGCGCTCGGCCGGCAGTGACTCCCGCGCGGTCGCCCGCCGCGCTTTACCTTTGCCGTGCCTCGGCTAGCTTCGGCTCCCTTTTCCCCGAGCCATGCAAACCGCCGCCCAAATCCGCCAGACCTTCCTCGATTTCTTCCGCGAGAAGCAGCACACCATCGTGCCTTCGGGCTCGCTGATGCCCGACTCGCCGAACCTTCTCTTCACCAATGCCGGCATGAACCAGTTCGTGCCCATCTTCCTCGGGGAGAAAAAGGCCGACGTCAGCAAGTGGGGCGGCGCCATTCCCGGCAGCGACACGCGGGCGGCGGACACGCAGAAGTGCATCCGCGCCGGTGGGAAACACAACGATCTCGATGACGTCGGCCTCGACACGTATCACCACACGTTCTTCGAGATGCTCGGGAACTGGAGCTTCGGCGATTACTTCAAGGCGGAAGCCATCGCGTGGTCGTGGGAGCTCATCGTCGAGCGGTTCAAATTTCCGCCGAACCGCGTTTACGCCACGATCTACCAGCCCGATCCGGGCGACCCGAGCGAGCGCGACCAGGAGGCGTTCGACCTCTGGGCGGAGAAGTTCCGCAGCGTCGGGCTCGATCCCGCGGTGCACATCGTCAACGGCAACAAAAAGGACAACTTCTGGATGATGGGCGAGACCGGCCCGTGCGGTCCGTGCAGCGAGAT
>JANPHH010000128.1:0-4259 GCA_031424375.1 Chthoniobacter sp.
GCCGACGACCACTCCGAGCGCGATGGTCAGCGCGATTTTCTCCGGCGTGATGCCTTGCCGGAGCTGCGCCACGATCGGACCGACGACGCGCCGCTGCCAGAAGGATGGACGAGCTTCGGATCCCGCAGGTATCACGGCAGGCATGCTCATTTCGCCCGGAGCAACAGCCGCTCGAGTGGTGCGTCGCACGGTAGCCGGAAGAGCTGGATCAGCAGGTAGATCGCCATGGCGATATTGCCGAGCAGGAGGATCGCGATGAGCCAGCCGATGCGGGCGACGAGCGAGATCTCCTTGTAGGCGACCCAGACGTAGAAAGTGAGGAACGCAAAATAAGTGTCGAACAACGTGGCGATGAACCACGGATGGGTGGCGATGGCGCGCGGTGTGTCCCAAAGCGCGACGATGCTGCTGGCCCAGCTCGTGACAGCGACCATGCTCACGAGGACGATGAGGAAGGCGATGCGAAGGAAGCAGATCATGGCCGATCGGGAAGTTTGCAGGTGCTGACTCCGAGCCATTCGTAGCCGTAGCAGTGGCCGCGCGTGGCGCGGTAGACGAGGCAGCCGATGGGGAGGCCTTTTAGCAGCGAAGGGCGGCGGAGAAAGGCGAGGAAAGTCGCACCGGCCAGCGCGCCGGCGGCGAGACGTTCGGCGGAGCCGACATTGACGGGGTGGTCAGACATGGCGCGGGTTCGTTAAGCTTGGGGCGGGAAGATTTTTAGCCACGGATGGACACGGATTTTCACGGAAGAAGAAATGAATCTGCTCTGAACATCCGTGTTTCATCCGTGTGCATCCGTGGCTAATTCCGAAACCAAAGCTGGCGTGTTTCACCCTCAAAAGCCGCGATGCAGCAGCGGGTTGTTTGGCCGCGTGTAGATGGCCTGCACGACGCTGATGTTTCGCGTCGCAAAGGCCGCTTCGCAGTATTGGAGGTAGTAGTTCCATTTGCGGATGAATCGTTCGTCGAAGCCCTGCGTGCGCACGTCGGCGAGGCGAGCGTTGAACTTCTGCCACCAGAGATTCAGCGTCTTCGCATAGCTCGCGCCGAGATCGTCGAAGTGGTGGAGAAAGAGGTCGCCGGTGCGGTTGAGCATCGTATTCACGCGGCTGACGCTGAGCAGCAGGGAGCCGGGGAAGATGTGCTTCTGGATAAAATCGACGCCGCGGCGCAGCTCGGCGTGACGCGTGTCGGGGACGGTGATGTATTGCAGGCCGACGAGGCCGTGCGGTTTCAGTCGCGCGTGCAGTGTCTTGCAGTAGGCCGGGAGATAGCGGTCGCCGAGGGCTTCCATCATTTCGATGGAGACAATCTTGTCGAACTGCCCCTCGATCGCGCGGTAATCCTGGAGCCGCAGGTCCACGCGGTCGGCGACGCCCTCGCGGACGAACCGCTCACGCGCATATTTCGCCTGCTCCTCGGAGATGGTGACGGTGGTGACGCGCACGCCGTAGTGCTTCACCGCATGGCACGCGAAGCCGCCCCAGCCGCTGCCGATTTCGAGCACTTGGTCGGTCGGCGCGAGCTGCAGATTGCGGCAAAGCGCATCGTATTTCTCGATCTGCGCGTCTTCGAGCGATTGACCCGGCGCGGTGAAGCGCGCGCTGGAGTAGGTCATCGTCGGGTCGAGCCAGAGCGCGTAGAAATCGTTCCCGAGATCGTAATGCTCGGAGATATTGCGCTTGGCGGTGCGCACGTCGTTCGGGCGAAGGAGATGCTGCACGCGGTTGGCGACCTTGAGCAGATTGAGCGCGAGCGCGCGGGTCTTGGAGCCGCTCATGCCGGGAGAGTTTTCGACATTGAGGATCGCCCACGAAATCACGCGCTCGATGGAGTCCGTCTCCCACTCACCGTCGAGGTAGCTCTCGGCAAAACCGATATCGCCGAAGAGCACACAGCGCTGAAAAAACGCGGCGTCATGCACGCGGATCGTGGCGCTGACCGCTGCCTCCGGAGAGCCGAAGCGGCGCGTCGTGCCATCGGGCAAATCGAGCCGCAGCGTGCCAGCGGTCATCTTCCCAAAGGCCTCGAGCACGAGGCGCTGGTAGAAGCCCGGCGCGCGAGTGGCAGGATCGCGGGTGAGCGGTGCGGCGGTGAGGCTGGTGTCGTTCATGGAGTGCGCGGGGCGATGGATTCGTGCGGGCGGAAGACGTCACGCTGGAGTTGCGGGTTAGCCCCCTTGCGGTGAAAGGGCAATCGCCGCAGCCAGAGGATCGCGGCGTGCCAGTGGATGAGCGCGATGACCTTCAGCGTGATGAGCGGATACTTCAACGTGAGCCACCAGAGCCGCGGGCTCGTGAGCGGCACGCGGCGACCGGTGAGCGCGCTGAGCAGGATCGGGCGATCGCCGTCGACGGTGCGGTCGTCGATGTGAATGTCGAGCCGGTCACCGGGAACGCGCAGCTTGAAGTCGAACGCGAGATCGAGATCGGAGAAGGGCGAGACGTAGAAGTGTTTCGGGGTGACGAGGCGGAAGAAGTTTTCGCCTACGGGAGCGCGGAGCAGGTAAGGCTTCAGCTCGCCGAAGGTATTGCCCACCTCGACCACGGCGCAGAGCGGCGCGCCCGCGGCGTCGAAGCAGAAGTAGAACGAGACGGGATTGAAGATGTAGCCAAGCACGCGCGGCAGCGTGACGAGTTGCACGCGCGCATCGGCGGGCAGCGCGAAGTCCTGTTGCGCGAGCCAGGCGGTGAGGTTGTCACGGACGGTTGCGTGTTCGAGACCGGGGAGGGTGAGGTGGTCGCGGTCGCGGAAGGTGTAGAGGTTCCAGCGATTGCGGCTGAAGCCGAGCAGACGGCGGTCGAGCGCGTCGAGTTCGTCGAGGTCGAGCGCGAGCATGAAGATCCGGTAGCTGAAATGATGCACCTTCGGCTCCAGCCGGTGATGCATCACCGAGCATTCGTAGACGCAGGAGAGCGTGTGGTCGGGTGGAGCACTCGACCCGAGTGCCTCAGCCGGCGACTCGCCGGGTGAGCCTACGGTCGACGGGGATTGCGAATCCTGCACCCGAGCGTTTCCGTGGTCCGCTCGGCCAGTGGCCGAAACGGGCACTCGAGTCGAGTGCTCCACCCGGAGTTGTGACTCCGCGTCATTCGTGCGGGTCAGCTCCACAGTGGTTCTCCGGTGATGGCGCGGGCGCATTCGAGGCCGCTGGTGAAGCCGTCTTCGTGGAAGCCATACTTGAACCACGCGCCGGCGTAATAGGTCGTCTGCTCGGGCGAGAGGCGATTGAGCGCGGGCAGTTCCTTTTGCGCGGCGATGGCGCCGAGGGTGAAGAGTGGGTGCTCGTATTCGATCCGGCGCAGGACTTTCTCCGGCGCGATGCGGTCGTGGGAATTGAGCGAGACGAAGTAGTTCTCGCGTTCCGAGACGCGCTGGAGGCGGTTCATCCAGTAGTGCGTGGTCGGCACGACTTCGCCGCCGGGGCCGGCGTCGATCCGGTAGTTCCACGCGGCCCAGCAACGGCGCGTCTCCGGCATGAAGCTCGGGTCGGTATGCAGTGTCGCGGTGTTCGGCTGATACTGGAACTCTCGCAGCAGCCGCGTCTCCAGATCCGTCGGGTCCGCGAGCAGCGCGAGCGATTGATCCGCATGCGCAGCGAGCACCACTTTGTCGAAAGTCCGCTCGCTCCCATCCGCCGCGGTGACCGTCGAACCGCTCGCGCCGCGCCGCACTTTCACCGCCCGATTTCCCAAATGCACGCGATCGCGAAACGGGGCCGTGATTTTCCCCACATACGACTTCGCTCCGCCGCATACCGTCCACCACGGGTGCTGCGTTGCCAGCCCGAGGAAACCGTGATTGTGCCAGAAGCGCAGCAGCGTCACCGCGGGGAATTCGAGCATCTTCTCCGGCGGCGTGCTCCAGACCGCGCTGCTCATCGGCACGAGGTAGAAGTCATACATGTCCGCGCCATAGCCGCGCGTGTCCACGTATTCGCGCAGGCTCATTTCCGCGTAGCGCGGGTCGTCGAGCGCGGGGACGGCTTCCTTGTTGAATCGGTCGATGGCCATGAGCATCCGCCAATGCCGCGGACGAAAGATATTACGGCGCTGGCCGAAGAGCAGATTCAGGCTTCCGCCGTTATATTCGAGATTCGTCGGAACGTGCTGGACCGAAAACGACATGTCGGTCTTCTTCGTCTCCACGCCAAGTTCGCGGAAGAGGCGCACCAGGTTTGGATAGGTCGCATGGTTGAAAACCATGAATCCCGTGTCGATCGGGACGGGCCGCCCCTCCTCATCGACCGTGATCGTGTG
>JANPHH010000129.1:0-1741 GCA_031424375.1 Chthoniobacter sp.
ACGGAAGAGACCGCCGTGACTTTCAAGGGCAACCCGCTCGACCGCCTGGAGCCCATCGCCAAAGCCCGCATTCCCATCCTCTCCGTCTGCGGTGACGCCGACACGACCGTGCCGATGGCCGAGAACACGACCTTGCTCGAGTCCCGCTACAAAGCCCTCGGCGGTCCGATCGAAGTGATCGCGAAGCCCGGCGTCGATCACCACCCGCACAGTCTCAAGGATCCAAAACCGATCGTCGATTTTCTCCTAAAGAACGCCTACGCGAAGTAGGTGAGCGGTCCGGCGCTGAGAGGCTGGGGAAAGAAGTCCACGAGGAACGACGGATTACGCGGATGGCACGGATCGGACCTCCTGAAAATCCGCGTAATCCGTAGTTAAAAATCAGCTCGGGGACTTTTAACGCGAGCCATTTCTCCACGCAAGAAGTGCGCACCACGCAGGTCCGCGATCACAGCAGTCTCAGTCTGTCGCCCGCGATCGGGCGGAATTTTACTTCGCCGCTTTTGCCTGGCTCTTCGCGAGCGCGAGGCTGTCGTTCTTTTTGCGCCGGACGGCGCGTTTCTTGGCGTTGTCTTTGCCTTTGCAGTGTCCCATAGATCCGCACCACATCTGGATCGGCGGACAAAGCCCACACAATTCGCCTCGGAAACCTCGAAGCGCACGAAATCACGGCGCTTCCGACGTTCGCGACCGTCAGGGGATTGCTTCCGCTCGGGATTCCATCGAAGCTCGCGGTCGCCTTGGATACCGCCACTCCGCTCCTTTTTGATTCCGCCTTTCTGGTGAAGCTGGAGCAGCTCTATTTGCTCTCGAAAAAACTCTTTCGCGGCGAGCATCGGGCGGAGCGGCGGTCGCGGCAGACGGGGTCGAGTATGGAGTTTGCGGACTACCGCAACTACTCGATCGGCGACGACCTGCGCTCCATCGATTGGAACATCTACGGACGGCTCGACCGGCTTTTCATCAAGCTCTTCGAGCAGGAGCAGGATCTCGATATTCATTTCCTGGTCGATGCCAGCGCGTCCATGCGCTGGTCGCCGGGGGCCACGCGAATCACGAAGTTTGACCAGGCGCGCCGCGTCGCTGCGTCGCTCGGCTACATCGCGCTGGCGAATCTCGATCGTGCGAACGTGCTCTGGTTTTCCAGTGTGCTCGGCGACGACCTCGGGCTCGTCCGCGGCAAGAGCCAGTTTCACAGCGTGCTCGAATTTCTCCGACGCGCTCCCGACGCGGAGGGAGCCACGGGTCTGCTGGCCACGGCGCGGACCTTTACTCAGCGCTTGAAAAGGCGCGGTCTCGTCTTTGTGCTCAGCGATTTCCTCGACCCCGCCGGCTACGAGGAAGCGCTCGGCCTGCTGCGTTTCAATCGCTTCGACGTGCACGTCATCCAGATCCTCGATCCTGCTGAGTTGCGACCGGAAGCGACGGGCGACCTGCGACTCGTGGATTGCGAAACCGGCGCGCCCCTCGAAGTCACCGCCAGCGCCGACGTGCTGCGGAGCTATCACGATGAAGTGGACCGCTTCCTTGCGGAGCTTGCGGGCTTTTGTCTGCGCCGCGGCATCGCCTACGCGCAGGCCTCCACGGCGGTGCCGTTTGAAGATCTCGTGCTGCGGGTGCTGCGGGATGGGATGATCCTCAGGTGAAAAATTCGAAACCCGAAACTCGAAGTCCGAAACAAATTCGAAAGGCGTGAAAATTTGAAAACGATTCGCAGCGTGACCGGTTCCGTTTCTCCGCA
>JANPHH010000130.1:0-3503 GCA_031424375.1 Chthoniobacter sp.
GCGCCTACACGCTGCTCGCGACCTACGAGCGCCCGTTCAAGCCGCAGGGCGAGACGCTCGCGTTCACCGGCGCGCGCCCGCTCGACGCGCAATCCGAGCAAGGCCACACGCTCGTCATCAGCGCATATCAGTTTCAGGTGAAACCCGTGAACGTCTCCGCCGGATTGCTGCCGCTCGAGACGGGCGAAGTGCCCGCGGAATACCGCCTGTTCTTCGACGCGCCGATTCTCGCCGCTTATCGCTACGCGGCGCGCCCGTTCAATCTCAGCCTCGCGCTCAGCCCGCTCACGCAGGGCGATTCGCTCAGCCAGGTCGTCGATCGCGCGTCGCTCACCACGCGCATTTCCAAGGAGGGCCAGGTGCTCACCGAGGCGCAGTATTTCGTGAAAAATCGCGGGAACACGCACTTCCGCGTGATTTTGCCGCAAAGTAAATCCGCTGGAAAACCGGAGGGTGACAGCGCATATGCTGTCAATGGAACTCCGACAACCGAGCTATGGTCGGCGACCGTGAACGGCGCGGCGGTCGTGCCGGTGAAAGATGGCAACGCGAACCTCATCCCGCTGCCGCAACAGGCCGATCCGGACGCGGTGCTCGCGATCGTCTTGAAACTCGCCGAACGCTCGAAAAATCCGAGCCGCGTGAAGGTCGCGACGCCGGTCGTCGCCGCACCCGTGATGCTCGCGGAGTGGAAACTGCAGCCGGACACCGCGCAGCGGCTAGTCTTCCGCGAGGGCACGCTCACGCCCGTTGGCGGCGTGGCGGATGTCTCGGGCTTCGCGGGACTCGCGCGGATGTTCAGTGGCGGGGATGCGGGGCAGGCGACGGTCACGCTGCTCGCCGCGCTTGCGCTGAGCGTGATCGCGGTGTTCGTGTGGCGCGGCGCGGCGCGCGAGGGCGTTTACAAATTCAGCGCGCGGCACTGGCTCGGGCTGTTGCTCGGGTGCGCGGCGTTTCTGTTCGCGGGCGCGGCGTTCGTCGGGCTCGGGGAAATCGCGGATCGCTACACGGCGGATCTGCCGCGCGACATCACCTTCCTCGCGCCGGTGCAGCAGGCGGGCAGCGCGCAGTCGGTCGAGGTCGGCAACGTCGCCGATGAACTGTCGGTGCTGAGCGTGATCGGCTGGGCGTGGCCGGCGTTCTTCGCGCTGATCGCGTGGGGATACGCCTGGCTCGCCGGCAAGCCAATGTGGACGATCATCGGTTGGACGCTGCTCGCGTGGGCAGCGCTGCGTTTCCCGAATGGCGCGCCGGCCTTCCTCGTGATCATTGCGCTCTTTGCGATCTGGAGCATCGCCATTCCCGCGCTGCGCCGGCTCTGGCAAATGCCGCGCGCGCCGAAGCCGACACCACCGCCTGCTGCCGCCGCCGCGACAGCCGCGATCGTTTTGCTGGCGCTGCTTCCCGGCGCCTTCGCGCAGGATTTGCCGAAAGAAAATCCGATCGCGGAAACCGTGACGCAGCAGGTTCGTGTGGAGGAAAAGTTCGCGCTCGCGACGGCGAAGATTCACTGGCAGGCGACGAAAGGGCAGCGGCTCCCGCTGCTGTTCGAGCCGGCCGTTTTGACGAAGGCCACGTATCCGAACGCGTCGTTGAAGATGGTGCAGGCGAGTGTCGGGCCGAAGCGCGCGCAGCATTTGCTCGCGCTCGAAAGCGGCGCGTTCGACATCGAGCTGACGTATCAGGCGCCAGTGACGAAGAAGGACGCGGAGAGCGGGTTCGTGCTGCCCGCGCAGTTCGGCGTCGTGAATCAACTCACGCTCACGCTCGCCAATCTTGACGTGGATGTCGTCTCCGCGCAGGCCGTTTCCAATGATCGCAAAACGGCCGGCAAGGACACCCTCGCCACGCACGTGCTCGCGCCGGTGAATGACGCGTGGATCGGCTGGAAACCCCGCAGCCGCGATGTCGCGCGGGAGAAGGCGGTCTTTTACGCCGAACTCACGCAACTCTACGCGCCGACTGCGGGCGTGATCGAAGGACTGCACCACGCCGCGATCCGGCCCGCACAGGGCGAATTCGCCGAACTGGTTTTCACCGTGCCGAAAGGCGCGACGATCACCGACGTGGTCGATCCCGTGACGCTCGCGCCGGTGAAGGAGGGCCAGAAAGCGCCCGCGTCCGCTGTCTCGCAATGGCGCTTCGATCCCGACACTGGCAAGCTTCGCGTGAGTCTCGCGCCGTCGCAATCGCGCCCGTTTTCGCTGCTCATCCGCTCGCAGATCGCGACGGGGCCGCTGCCCGTCACGCAGCCTGTGGGCTTGATCTCCGTGGACAACGCCGCGGGCCAGATCGGCCTACTCGGCGTCGGCACGGGCAACGAAGTGCAACTCGACACCGTGACCGCCGAGACGCTCGCGGCGATCAATCTCGAAGACTTCCCTGGCAACATCGCGCCCGTGCTCGCCGCCCAAATCCCCGGCCTCACGGTGCGCCGCGCCTTTCGCTACGCGGATGTGAAAGCGACCGCGGAAGTGAAGGCGTCCGCTGTCGAACCCGACGTGCGCGTGGAGTCGCAGGACACACTTTCGCTCGGCGAAGATCGCGCGCTGCTCGCGAGCAATGCGTCCGTGGAGATCACGCGCGCCGGGATTTTTCGGCTGAGTTTTGCGCTGCCCGCCGGGATGGATGTGGAGTCGATCGCGGGCAAGACGGTGAGCCATTGGACGGAGTTGAAGACTGACGCCGGGCGCATCATCACGATGCATCTGCGCGGGCGCACGGAAGGGAAGCAGGAGTTTGCGATCAGCCTCACCGGGCCGGGCGTGAAGTCCGTGAAAGCGATGGTCGCGCCGCAACTCCTCTTCCGCGAGGCTAGCAAACAGCGCGGGACTTTTCTCGTCGTGCCGGAGCAGGGCATGCGCTTGCAGGTCACGACGCGCGAGGGCGTGACGCAGCTCGATCCGCAGAAGTCGGGCATCAAGCAAAAGGGCGTGCTCGCTTTCCGCGTCCTGCAAACGCCGTGGAATCTCGCGCTCGATGTCGAGCAGGTCGATCCGTGGGTGCAGGTGACTTCGTTGCAGCACGCGGCGGTCGGCGAGGCGCTCGTGAAGGTGACCGCGAATCTGCAATACCAGATCGAGAACACCGGGCTGAAAGCGTTCCGCGTGTCGCTCCCGAAGGATGCCGACAACGTGAAGTTCACGGGCGATCAGGTCGCGGATTTCCTCGCGCTGCCAGCCGAGGCGAACGCGCCGCTGAAGACCTGGGAAGTGAAGCTGCACCGGCGGGTGATCGGGCAGTATCTTTTGCAGGCGACGTATCAGACGCCGGTGGCCGCAAACGCTGCGGAGATCAGCCTGCGCGGGGTGCAGGTGGCGGATGTGAATTTGCAGCGCGGATTCGTCACCGTGGAATCCAGCGGACGGCTGCAAGTGCGCGTGGACGCCGCGCCCGCCGCGCTTCAGCCGACGGAATGGCAGAGCATCCCGCGCTTGCTCCAAAAGGATCTGACCAGCTCCTTGGCGAGCTTTGCCTACCGGCTTGTCGAGCCCGCCTTCGTA
>JANPHH010000131.1:0-1829 GCA_031424375.1 Chthoniobacter sp.
CCGTGCCGCCGCGCTGAGTTTAGGCGCGCCGCTCTTTGATCGCGGCGAGGGTGTCGGCGATGAAGTCGGCGCGGGGTTTGGCGCCCACGTTGCCTTTGCCGTGGATGCGGACGCTGACGTTGCCGGCTTCGAGGTCGCGGTAGCCGATGACTAACATCGTGTGCGTCTTCATCTGCTCGGCGTTGGCGATCTTGGCTTTGATCGGGTCGGTGCCGGTGTCGATGGTGGCGCGGACGCCGTGGCTGCGGAGTTCGGTCTGGATGGATTTCGCGTAGTCCACGAGCGGCGCTTCGTCGCCGATGGGCAGGACGCGGACCTGCTCGGGGGCGAGCCAGAGCGGGAAGTTGCCGGCGTAGTGTTCGATGAGGAATCCGATGAAGCGCTCGTGCGTGCCGAGCGGGGCGCGGTGGATGCAGAGCGGGGTTTTGCTCGTGTTGTCCTTGTCCTTGTAAGTGAGGCCGAAGCGCGCGGGCACGGCGAAATCGACCTGGTTGGTGGCGAGGGTGAATTCCTTGCCGATGACGTTCCAGATCTGGATGTCGATCTTCGGGCCGTAGAAGGCGGCTTCGTTGGGCACTTCGATGTAAGGCGCGCCGCTGGCGATGAGGACGTCGCGGACCATCTTCTCGGTCTTGAGCCACAGCTCGCTGTGATCGACGTACTTCTTGCCGAGTTCCGCCGGGCTATGGGTGCTGAAGCGGAACTGGTAGCGATCGACGCCGAAGATCTTGAAGTAATAGAGATACATCTGATTCACCGCCTCAAACTCGGCGACGAACTGTTCCTCGGTGCAGTAGATATGCGCGTCGTTCATCTGCATGGCGCGCACGCGCATCAGGCCGAAGAGTTCGCCGCTCTGCTCGTAGCGGTAGCAGGTGCCGTATTCGGCGAGCCTCAGAGGTAAGTCGCGATAACTCCGCGGCACCGCTCCGAAGAGCTTGTGGTGATGCGGGCAGTTCATGGCTTTGAGGTAGTAAGTGTCCACTGCCTCCAAAGTATCTAGTTGATCTTTAAGAGCTTTGAACTCCTTGTGCGCCATCGGTAGTTTGAAATGTATGATGTGCAGGATATTAGCCGGCAGATTCGACCTTTCTTCTTCTTCCTTGAGATATGGCATCCAGAGGCGCTGTTGTTTATCGAGCTTTAAGCCGTAATACACATCGGAATCAGGATGGTCTCGGGAAAGCCCATGTAGGTAGGCAAACTCTGCGCATTCCTCGCGCAGCTTGTCCCAAGGTTTTCGGGCCTCCTCCACAGCAGCAGTTAGCCTGCGTCTTTCGTCCCGATCCTCGTCCAACCCTATCGGCGGAAACATGCTATCCGCGTAGTAAGGAAGGTGCCCGCTTTTGAGATACATGTTCTCCCGCGCCAAGTGCGGCGTCCTCACTCGATCATAGCCAACGGCGAACTCCGTCTCTTTCGCGAGCTTTTCCAACTCCTCGATGAGCACCGTGCCGCGCGGGAGCCAGAGCGGGAGGCCGGGGCCGACGTCGTCGTCGAAGCAGAAGAGTTCCAGCTCCTTGCCGAGCTTGCGGTGGTCGCGCTTCTTCGCCTCCTCCAGCATGGTGAAGTAGGCCTCGAGCTCGGTCTTGTTCTTGAAGGCCGTGCCGTAGATGCGCTGGAGCTGCGGGTTCTTTTCGTCGCCCTTGTAGTAGGCGCTGGCCACATGAGTTAAGCGGAAGGCGCCCACATTCCCCGTGCGCATGACGTGCGGCCCGGCGCAGAGGTCGATGAAGTCGCCATTGCGATAGAGCGAGATCTGCTCGTGCTCGGGGATGCCGGAGATGATGTCCAACTTGAACTTGCTCGGCTGTCCCGGCCGCTCGGTG
>JANPHH010000132.1:0-2042 GCA_031424375.1 Chthoniobacter sp.
GCGTGGTGGTGGTCACGACATCTTCCACGGCCTGCGCCACCGGCCCGTCGGAGAAGAAGGGTTCATCGGGAAAGCTGATGTCGTCGACGATCACGTCGGCGTGCAAATTTGGAAAATCGACGGTGCCCGTCCGGAGCGCGCGAATATTCTCCGCGAAGGAAGTCTGGGTGGGGCCAACACTCGCGAAGGCGAGGGTGGCGCCGGGTGCCACGTCGTGGATGATCTGGAGCATCGCCCGCCCTTCATCCACGTCGTTCGCGGGATCGCCTTCGAGGAGCACCGTGACGGCGGTGTTGTGGCCGTTGGGATTGCCCGGTCCGGGAAGGTCGCCGCTGGCGATGTCGGCGGCGGCCTTCGGCGAGGTCACGTCGAAGCTGTCGGACACCACGCCCACGGTGATGCCCGTGCCGGTGTGGCCCGCCAGGTTGACGAGGTTTGCTTTCACCACCGCCGCACCTTGCGAGGTCGTCCTGCCCACGCGGCGCACCGGGCGGCGCGTCAGTACCAGCGAGAGTACCCCCGGCGTTCGGGCGGCTTGCAGTGCGCGGTCGAGCGGCAGCTTCACCGAGATGATGCTCCCGGCCCGTGCGATATCGTAAGTGCCGAGGACTGTGCACCCAATGGCGGCCAGGGACGAACGAACCTGCGCGACCGAGCGGGTGCCGTCGAGGCGCACGTCCACCGTGGCGATCGTCGCCGTCGTATCGAGTTGCGCCTGCCCGGCCAGCGGATGCTCGGCCGTCATCGCGGCGCGCCGCTGTGCGGCGGGCATCGGCTGCGCGTGGGCGAGGTGCCAGGCGACGAGTTTCTCGAGGCCGCCACCGAGGTTTTTCGGGAGCACGAGCGGAGTCTCCGCGAGGCCGCTCGCAATCAGGATGAAGCTTCCGAAGAGAAATGAGAGTGAGCGGATACCAAGGGTGGGGCGCATGACAGGTGGGAGCGTAGCGAAGGTTGGCCGAGGCGCAATTTGAAGCAGGCGCTGAGCCTTCCGGGGCGGGAGGAAATGCTCGGCGGCCCGTCGCGCTTCGGCGTAATCGTATTCACATGGTCCGCTTTTTCATTCCGCCGCATGCCTGGAATCCCGACCATCCCGCGCTCGACGACGCCGAGTCCCACCACGCGCTGCATGTGCTGCGCATGAAAGCCGGCGACCGGGCCACGGTCTTCAACGGCGAGGGCGTGGAAGCGACCGTAGAGGTCGCTTCCGTGGCCAGGGACCGCCTCACCTTGCGCCGCATCCAGGTCACAAAAAGCCCGCCGTTGCGCTGCGCGATCACTCTCGCCCAAGCCGTGCCGAAAGGGAAAAACATGGAGCTGATCGTGGAGAAGGCGACCGAACTCGGCGCGGCGGCGATCGCCCCGCTGCTCAGCGAACGGACGGTGGTGCGGATCGGCGAGGAGGAGGCGCTGACGAAGCGCGACAAGTGGCAGCGCGTGGCGATCGAGGCGGCCAAACAGTGCGGACAGAACTGGCTGCCGAACGTGGCGAAGCCGGTGACGCCAAAGGATTTCTTCGCGCTGAAAACCAAATACGACCTGACGCTCATCGCCTCGCTCCAGCCGGGCGCATTGCCGATCAAGAATGTGCTCGCCGAGGTGAAGGCGCCGTGCAGCGTGCTCGTCCTCGTAGGGCCCGAGGGAGACTTCACTCCCGCGGAGGTGAATCTCGCGCTCAATCACGGCTGCCGCCCGATCACACTCGGGCCGATCATTCTCCGCACGGAGACCGCGGCGATCTATTGCGTGAGTGTACTCGCGCACGAGCTGTTTGGCTGACGCGCTGTTGTCATGACACGTTTCCCCCTTCTCCTGCTCGGTGCGTTCGCTGCGACCGCGTTCGCCGAACCCAAGCCGGTTCCGCGGATGCAGGCCGTCCCGCAGGCCCATGCGCAGATTTCCTTCCAGCGCGATGGCGTGGAACTCACGCGCTACCACTTCGGCGACGACAACCCGCGACCGTATCTTTTCCCTCAGCCACAACGCGAAGGACAAGCCGCGGGTGCGGCGGCTGGCGGAGCGGCTGAAGGCGGCGGGGGTGCGGG
>JANPHH010000133.1:0-11514 GCA_031424375.1 Chthoniobacter sp.
GATCACGTCCTTGACGGTCGCGACATCACGCCGCTGATGTTCGATCCGAAGGCGGGGCCAGTGCGTAACGTGCATTACTATTTTGGCGGAAACTCCGCACTCGAAGCCATCCGGCAGGGTGACTGGAAACTCTTCCTAACGTCGTCCAAAGACCCAAGCGACGAGGCCGGCGGCAAGCCCGCCGCAAAAGCTGGCAAGGGAAAGAAGGCGCGTGGTGGCTCCGCGCTTTACAATCTAGCGAGCGATCCAGGCGAGGCGAATGACGTTTCCGAAGCTAATCCGGACATTGTCGCGAAGCTGCAGGAGAAGGCCAAAGCATTCGACACCTACATTCAGAAGAACAAGCGTCCGGCGGGTCAGGCGAAAGGGACAAAGTAGGCTAAGTGCGTCCCATGAGTTCACGCCTTCCAACATCAGTGATGAAGCTTGCACGATTCCTTGCGGTCTTGGTTTTCGCTGCGCTGCAAGTTCTTGCATTCCAAACGACCGTGTCGGCGGCGCCGCCCAATTTCATTGTCATTCTGTGCGATGACTTGGGCTATCAAGATCTGGGATGCTTCGGTTCGCCGCTGATCAAGACGCCGCGCATTGACCAGATGGCAAAGGACGGAATGCGCTTTACGGGCTTTTACGGACAGCCGGTCTGTGGGCCGTCGAGGACGGCCTTGATGACTGGATGCTAACCGCTGCGGGTCGCCAAAAAAGATAACCGGGTGGACATCCATTTTTATGTCCACACGCAGGAGGTCATGATCCCCGAGATCCTCAAGCCGCTCGGCTATGCCACCGCAGCATTAGGCAAATGGGATATGGCTGGACACACGCAGACGGAGTTCGACCCGGCGCTCATGCCGAACAAGCAGGGCTTCGACTACTTTTTCGGCACGCCGTCGAGCAATGACCAACTCGTCAATCTGATGCGCAACGACGAGATGGTCGAAAAGAACGCCGATATGTCCACGCTGACCCGGCGCTATACCGACGAGGCGATTCAGTTCATCACCGCACACCAGAAGCAGGCGTTCTTTGTCTATCTTGCGCACTCCATGCCCCATGTGAAATTGGCAGCCTCGAAGGATTTTCTCGGGAAATCCGCACGCGGCCTTTACGGCGATGTCGTGGAGGAAATCGACTTCAACACCGGACGCCTCTTGGACAC
This sequence comes from Chthoniobacter sp., assembly GCA_031424375.1. Taxonomy (GTDB): domain Bacteria; phylum Verrucomicrobiota; class Verrucomicrobiia; order Chthoniobacterales; family Chthoniobacteraceae; genus Chthoniobacter. Next base: position 1,160 of record JANPHH010000133.1, read on the forward strand.
GCTCAAGAAGCTGGGAGTAGATGACAACACCTACGTCGTCTTCACCAGCGACAATGGACCATGGTGGATCAACGGAAAGGACGGCGGCACCGCCTTGCCGTTGCGCGGCGCGAAGACCTCCACCTGGGATGGCGGCGAGCGCGTGCCCTGCATCATGCGCGCTCCTGGGAAAATTCCGGCTGGGACGGTCTGCGATGTGGTGACGGCGAACATGGACCTGCTGCCCACCTTCGCGAAATTGTCTGGCGGACAAGTGCCGATGGATCGGGTCATCGACGGTCATGACATCAGCGCACTGATGCGCGGCGACAAAAACACCACGATACCGGACAACGTCTTTTTCTATTATCAGCACACCCAACTTCAGGCCGTGCGTTCAGCGCGCTGGAAGCTGGTCCTGCCGCGCTCCGCCGCGACGTCGGTAGTGCCGCGGACCTGGCCCAAGATGATCGCGCCGCAGGACCGGGCCGATATCACTGCGCCGATGCTTTTCGATTTGGATGCGGATATTGGAGAGAAGAAGGACGTCGCCGCTTCCCATCCGGAAGTCGTGATGGAACTCATGAAGAAAGTCGAATGGGCACGCGGGGACATCGGCGATTTCAACCGGACCGGGAAGAATGCGCGGTTCTTCGATCCGCGGCGTTAAAACGGCCCTGACGCGCCGAGCAATTTCATGCCAACCAAAACCAACCAAATCCTCACGATGCTTGTTGTCGTGCTGCCAGTCCTGGCGCAAGTGGACGCGACTATCGCCTCGTCGCCTGCGGAAGGGATCGGCCCGGAAGCCGGTGTGATGCGGCGTGATCCCAGCGATGTCATCCTCGTCAGTGAGCAATTCTACGTCTGGTATGCCTCCGATGGTCTGACCATTTCCAAATGGCAGGATCTCAAGTCTGTGCCGCACGCTGCTGGATTGTATCGCCCGGAAGCTTTCACCGATACCGGCAACGGGGCCGCGCCCGCATGGGGCGTCCACATCGGCGAGAAGAAGCGCGCCTTGCCCTCCATAGAACGCATCACCTTTGATTGGAAATCAGTCACGCCACCGCACAACGCCGCACCATGAAACACACCCTCTTCGCACTCGCCACCCTGTTGCTCACTCCGCTCGCCGGACTGGCGGCGGATTGGATTCATCTTCCTGCGAAGGCAGGCACAGCCAACGGCAAGAAGATCGTCTTCGTCACGGGTGATGATGAATACCACTCAGAGACGTCGATGCCGATGATGGCGCACATTCTTGCCGAGCGGCATGGGTTTGATTGCACGGTGCTCTTTGCGATCAATCGAACGACGGGCGTCATTGATACGAGCCAGCGAGACAATATCCCTGGGTTTGAGGCTCTGAAGGAGGCGGATTTGATGGTCGTCTTCACGCGCTTCCGCTCGCTGGCGGATGAACAAATGAAGATGTTTCAGGGCTACCTTGATTCAGGGAAGCCGGTGATTGGGATTCGCACCGCCACTCATGCCTTTGATTTCAGCAAGCTACCCGACAGCCCGTCTGCCAAATACAGTTACTCCAACACGAGCGATACGTTCACGGGCGGGTTCGGTCGTCAGGTGCTCGGGCAGAATTGGATCGCGCACTGGGGCGGTCATGGGAGGCAAAGCACTCGCGGACGCTTTGCGCCCGATGCAGCAGCGCATCCCATTTTCCGTGGCATCGCTGATGGCGAGATCTGGGGCCCCACCGATACATACGAAGCTTCGGTGCCTCAGCCAGAAGGTTGCGTGGCCCTTTTGCTCGGCGAAGTCTGTGAAAACATAGAGCCCGATTCTGGACCCGCTCCAGCCCCGAAAGCGGATGCCAAAGGCCGGCAGGCGATCAACAAGAACGCACCGATGATGCCGATCTCCTGGATCTATCGCCGCGACGTGGGCGTGAAGGGCCGAGTCTTCGCCAGCACGATCGGCGGCGCGATGGCGGGCAAGGACGATTGGGCCAACGAAGGCATGCGTCGCATGTTTGTGAACGCCTGCTTCTGGACCTTGCAGATGGAACCTCCTGCCAAAGCGGGTGTGACGCCTGTCGTTGATCCCAATCACTTCAAGCGCGGCGTGAAGCCTGAGGAAGCGCTCAAGTTGGCACTCACGGGTGCCCCTGCAGCGAAACCCGTCGAGAAAGCCAAGGCTGGTAAAAACAAACCTGTTACGGAGAGCCCTGCGCCATCCGTCACATCCCCCGCTGGCGACAACACCATCCTCTTCTACGGCAACTCGATGATCGAGCGCCTGCTCGAACAGGGTGAGCTCGAAGCGCGGCTCCAGATCGCTCAGCCGCAAGCCATGCTCAAAGTCCGCAGCCTCGCTTGGACTGGCGATGAAGTCGGCAATCGCTTGCGCCTCGAGGGCTATGCCAAGCACATGAAGAACCTGATCGCTGAATGGCCTGCGAAGACCATCGTGCTGGGCTATGGGCTGAATGAATCCTTTGCAGGCGAAGCGGGAATGAAGGACTTCCGTGAGCAATACGCCACTCATCTCAATCAGCTCGGACGCACTCATCCAGGCGCACGTTTTGTTCTGCTTTCTCCGATCGCCATTGAGGGCGCGTCGGAAGCCCGGCAAGCCAGTGTCGAACAATACAGCAAGGCCATCGCTGAAATCGCCGCTGAGCACAAAGCCACGTTTGTCGATCTCTTCTCGCTGACACGCCAGGCCTACGCCGCATCCGACAAGCCGCTCACCAACGACACCGGCATTCATCTCAATGCGGAGGGCAATAGTCTCGTTGCCAAGTCCATCGCCGAGGCTCTGGCCATCTCCCGCGGTCTGAGTGCCTCCGCTGTCACAGGCGTTGATCCGGCCCACCTTCGCGAAGTGGCCTTGGCCGCTGCGGCCAAGCATTATCGTGTCGCCGAAGTCGTCCGTCCGAAGAACGGCGTGGTCTATTTCGGTGTGCGTGCTCGGCCGGATGAATACGCCGAAGAAATGCCGCGCTACCACGAGATGATTCGCCTGACAGACGCCGTGGTGCATCAGCTCGCCGCCGATCCTAAGCTCGCCTTTGCCAGCATCGCCAAACCATCGCTGCCTCCACTGCCCGAGCGAAAAGGTCGCGATGACGGCCCGAAAACAGGCATCCTGAAGCCCGTGGCGGAGGCCATGGCCGAGTTCAAAACGGCACCTGGATATGAAGTCAGCGTGTTCGCCTCCGAGGAGCAATTCCCCGAAATGCGCAACCCCGTGCAGATCGCTTTTGATGCTCGGGGCCGACTCTGGGTGGTCACCATGCCATCTTTTCCGCACACCGTTCCAGGCCTCACGCCACCGGATAAGATCATCATTCTGGAAGACACCGACCACGATGGAAAAGCAGACAAACTCACGCCCTTTGCCGAAGGCCTCGATGCGCTCGATGGCATCGCTTTTCATCACGACGGCGTGATCATCTCAGAGCAGCCCAGACTTTGGTTGATGCAGGACACCGATGGCGATGACCGCGCCGATACGAAGCGCGAACTGCTGCGCGGCATCGACGTCACCGACTCGCATCACGGCGGCATGATCGCGTCCGATCCCATGGGCGCAGTGATCTTCAGCGATGGCGTGTTTCATCGCTCGCAGTTGGAGACGCCCTTTGGCGTGCATCGCGGCATGGATGCCACCACCTATCGGCTCGATCCGCGCACGGGCAGAATCAACACCGAGTGGCAGCACACCACACCAAACCCTTGGAACGTCACCTTCGACCGCTGGGGCGGCGTGTTTCAAATCTATGGCGATGGGGACGTTTACGACGGTACGTCGCTCACCTGGACTCCGCTCGGAGCCTATCATCCTTATGCCTATGCCCGCATCACCAGCAATGGCAAAGGCTCGGGCAACGCGATGATCTCCAGCCCGAACTTCCCCGACGATTATCAAAATGGTTTTGTCTCTGCTTCTTTGCTCGGCCGATATGCCGTCACCATGACCAAACTCAGTCGTGATGCTGGCATGGTGAAACTCGCCGACTCCCTCACCATTCTTGAGTCGCCCAACGCCGCCTTCCGCCCAGCCGATGTCGAGTTCGGCATGGACGGCGCGCTTTACGTTTCCGATTTTTGCAGCCGCATCATCGGCCACGCTCAGCACGCGATGCGCGATCCGAACTGGAACCACACTTACGGTCGCATCTGGCGTGTCGTGAATACCGCGAAGCCGCTCAACAATGACTGGCCAAAGATCGAAGGCGCCAGCGTGCAGGCGCTCTGCGCTCTCCTGATACATCCGCAGGACTTGGTCCGGCATCACGCCCGAATCGAGCTTCGCAAAAATGGAGCCAAAGGCCTGTAAGCGGACGATCAGTGGATCGCTGCGTTTGACCGCAAGGATTCGAACTTCGATCAGGCTGCATTGGAGGCGATCTTTGTCTGCGAAGGTCTCGGCGAATCCCGTCCCGCGCTCCTGGATCATCTGCTGAAGTCGAAGTCGGAACTCTATCGCGCCGCCGCCGTGCATGTCATTCGCATTCAGGCGGACCGCCTTTCGAATGTCGAAGAACTGCTTGCCTCCGTGGTCACTGATCCTCACCCGCGAGTCCAGGTGGAGGGCGTCGCTGCCGTAGCGCACTTGCGTCCGACGCATCCTCACGCGGGGCACATTCTCGCCAACATCGTTGCCAAAGACGACACGGTGAAGAAGTCGCTCGCCTATCTCGATTACGGAATCAAACCCGCCAAAGGCCGCAGCGTGCCCGTGCTCGAAGTCGCTCCGGAATCTAAGCTGACTCATTGGCTCTCGCTCGCTGAGGACGGCATAGCCACGGCCGGAATGGAAGTCGTCACCGGCAGTCTGCCAGGCGCGGGCCTTTTCCGCACCTTCATCCAATCGGATAAGGCACAGCCAGCCATCATCGCGATCAACCATAAGAACCTCGAAATCCGGCTCAACGATTCATTGGTATTCAGCCAGGATTCGCTCTGGAGCGGCGACCAACAGGTGAACGTCGAACTCACGCCCAGGCTCAATGTGATTGAGATTGCGCTGAACAAAGGCAGAGGCAAAGGCGCGGGCGCTCCACCCGTGTTTCTCTATGATCCCGTCGGCCAGGCTCTCACCGGAGCCAAGTATGCGAGCGACGAGACTTCCCTGCGTGCTCTTGCGGCGCAGTATGAGAAGTTCGTCGCCGAGCGGGGCAGTGTGATTCAGATCCAAGCCGCTGCGGGCTTGCAATTCGCGCCCGCGCAAATCCGCGTGACGCCGGGAAGCAAGGTCCGCCTCGTCTTCTCGAACCCTGACGTCATGATGCATAACTGGGCGCTCCTCACCCCCGGCAGCTTGGAAGAGGTCGGGGCTCTCGCCGACCAACTGGCGACTCAACCCGATGGGATGGAAAAGGGATACTTCCCCAAGTCTGACAAGATCCTGCAGGCAACAAAACTGCTCGGACCGAACGCAAAAGAAGAACTCGTCTTCGAGGCGCCAAAGGTGCCCGGCGAATACCCCTAGATCTGCACCTTCCCCGGCCATTGGCGCATCATGAAAGGCGTTTTGATCGTCGCCGAGGCAGTGGCACGCAAAGCACCCACGGAATCCAATGCTCCCAAGAATCCCAAGGCGCATAAGGCCGCAAATACCGGAGCTCCCGCCGAGGCGGCTCCAACCCCGAGTGTCATCGTGAAGCTCGGTGAAGGTGCTATTTTCGAAACGGCGGGCTCGGGTAACGGATTCAGCACACTCGTGCCTCCCTCAACCAAGGCAGGAAGCTTCGTCGCGAATCACAAAACCAGCAACGATCCCATCGAAACCCTCACCGACGGAAAGTTGGCGCAGGGCTTTGGACCGATCTTTGGCAACGGAATCAAAGATGGAGCCTACAAGATGAACCTCGGAAAACCGCAGCCTGTCACCGCCATCACCAGTTGGTCGCACCATCAACAAGGCAAACGCGGAGCCCAACACATCACCCTTTACGGCAGCAACTCAGCCGACGACCCGGGTTGGAACGTAGCAGACACCGCCCACTTCACTCCCCTCGGCAGCCTCACCACTGAAGGCCAAACCCTGAAGGACTTCACCGCCCTATCCCGTCGCTCTCCCGATGTAAAACCACTCGGCACGTTTCAATGGATCGTCTGGCAAGTAGCCCCCATCTCGAAACAATCCGAGAACACCGCCTTCCAAGAGCTAGCCGTGGAAGTCGGGAAGAACTGACCACCTAAAAGCCAAATATTCATGAAACACACCCTCACACTCATCACCGCACTGTTGCTCACTCCGTTTTCCGGAATTACCGCAGCCGAGCTAGCCAAACCTAACATCGTCTATATCCTCCGCGACGACCTCGGCTATGGCGACGTGCATTGCCTCAATCCTCAGCGCGGGAAAATCGCGACGCCGCAGCTCGATAAGATGGCCAGCCAGGGAATGATTTTCTCGGATGCGCACTCCAGTTCCTCGGTCTGCACGCCGACGCGCTATGGCATCATGACCGGACGCTACAACTGGCGCACGCACCTGCAATCGGGTGTGCTTCATGGCTTCAGCGAATCTTTGATCGCGAAAGAGCGGTTGACGGTTCCGGCGTTGTTGAAGCAGCACGGCTACACCACGGCGATGATCGGCAAATGGCATCTCGGCATGGACATTCCCAAAGGCCAGCCGTCGCCTGTCATTGCCAACGGTCCGACCACGCGGGGCTTCGATAGCTACTTCGGCATCAGCGCATCGCTGGATATGCCGCCGTTCGCGTTCATTCAGAATGACCGCTTCACCGAGCCGCTGACCACCACGAAGAAGTGGCAGCGCGAGGGTCCAGCCGCAGCGAGTTTTGAAGCCGTGGATGTGTTGCCCACTTTCACACGCAAGGCCACGGAGCTGATTGCCACGCAGGCGAAGGCTGGCAAGCCGTTCTTTCTCTATATGCCGCTGAATGCGCCGCACACGCCGATCGTCCCGTCGAAGGAATGGCAGGGCAAGAGCAGCCTCGGCAAGTATGGCGACTTCGTGATGGAGACGGACTGGGCGGTGGGCGAAGTGCTGGCAGCCCTCGACAAGGCGGGCATCGGCGGCAATACGCTCGTGATCCTGACCAGCGACAACGGTTGCTCCAAGGCAGCGGGCATTCCCGCACTGCAAGCTCAAGGTCACTTTCCAAGCGCGGACATGCGTGGCTCGAAGGCGGACATATTTGATGGCGGGCACCGCATTCCCTTCCTCGTGCGCTGGCCGGATCGGATCAACGCCGGCAGTCGCTGCGACCAGACGATTTGCCTCACCGACTTGATGGCCACCTGCGCCGACATCCTCGGTGCGAAACTGCCCGACAACGCCGGTGAAGACAGCGTCAGCATTTTGCCCGCGCTGCTGGGGGCGGACAAAGCACCGCTGCACGAGGCCGTCGTGCATCATTCCATCGACGGCGCCTTTGCCATTCGGCAAGGCAACTGGAAGCTCGAACTCTGCGCGGGCTCCGGTGGGTGGAGTGATCCCAAGCCCGGAGGCGCCGAGGAAAAAGGGCTCCCCGAAATCCAGCTCTACGATCTCAACGCTGCGATCGGTGAAACAAAGAACCTGCAAGCCGAGCATCCCGAGGAAGTCGCGCGGCTGACGAAGTTGCTCGAACAAATCATCGACAATGGCCGCAGCACGCCCGGTGAAAAGCAGGCCAATGACGCTGAGATTCAGATCCGAAAGAGCGCAGGCAAGGCAGGCAGGGCGGCGATGAAGCGGGCAAAGAAGTAACCCTCGCCCATTCGCTCTCATGAAACCCACGCTGACATTCATCATCCACTTTTTGCCCGGCAAAAAAATGCGGGGTGAAAAATGGAAAGTCAGGAACTCGTTTTACCGCACATCATTTTGCCGGCTTTTCCTCACCGCCCTGTTGTTCGCTCCGCTGTCCGCGTTGCGCGCTGCCGACGCAAGCAAGCCGTCGAGGAAGCCCAATATCATCCTCGTGATGCCTGATGACACGGGCTATGGCGACTATGCTTGCCTCGGCAATCCAGTCACGCACACGCCGGTTGTCGATGCGTTCAAGAAGCAGAGCCTGCTGTTCACTCAGTTCCACGTCAGCCCCACCTGCTCTCCGTGCCGCGCGGCGTTGATGAGTGGGCGGCATGAGTTCAAGAACGGCGTCACGCACACGATTGGTGGACGCGAACGGATGACACTGAACACGTTCACACTGTCGCAGATGCTGAAATCCGTCGGTTACACTTCGGGCATTTTCGGCAAATGGCACCTGGGCGATGAACATGCCTACCGCCCGGAGAGCCGTGGATTCGACGAGGTGTATATCCACGGCAGTGGCGGCATCGGACAGTCTGGCGATGCGCCGGGCAACAATAACATCAACCCCACGCTCTGGCATAACGGCAAGTTCGAGAAGACCAGAGGCTACTGCACCGACTTGTTTTTTGCCCAGGCGATCAAGTGGATGGATGGGAAGCGAGAGGCGAAGCAACCCTTCTTTGCCTACATCCCGCTCAATGCCGCGCACGCTCCGCACGTCGTCCCCGCAGACCACTACAAGCAATATGTCGGCAAAGCCAAAGTGAGTGAGGAGGTCGCGAAATTTTTCGGGATGCTGGAGAACATCGACACGAACTTCGGCGCGCTGCTCGCGAAACTCGACGAATGGGGCATCGCGGACAACACGCTGGTCATCTACCTTGGCACCGACAACGGTGCCACCGCTGGCAGAAACATCTTCAACGCGGGCATGAAGGGAGGTAAAGCCACGCCGTATCAAGGTGGCACCCGTGCGCCTGCGTTTTTCCGCTGGCCCGCAGGTGGCATTCCCGCCGGTGCAGAGTGCGATGCCTTGAGCGCACATCTCGACCTTTTCCCGACGCTCGCCGAGATCACCGGCGCGAAGATGTCTGACGAGATGCAGAAGCAGGTTGAAGGACGCAGCCTGTGGCCGTTGCTCAAGAACCCGAAAGCCGATTGGACCGACCGCACGCTCGTTCATCACGTCGGACGCTGGCCAACGGGAAAAGCGGAGGAGTTCAAGTATGAGAAGTGTGCGATCCAGAACTCGCACTTCACGCTGGTGAACAACGCCGAACTCTACGACCTCAAGGCCGACCCCGGCGAAAGCACCAACATCATCGCCGAGCATCCCGAGGTGGTCGCCCAGTTGCGCGCTGCCTACGAGCAATGGTGGCTGGACGTGCAACCGCTCCTCGTAAATGAGAAGGTTACCGGCTTCAACAACTACACCTTCCGCGAACTCTACGTGAAGCAGTTCGGCACAGACTCCATCAAGGGGATAAGGCCCGGGGAGTCGGACACCGACGCGGAAGGGGATTCGCGATCGCAGCAGATGAAGCGGCGGGAGGAACGGAAGCAGCGCAAAGCGGGCACGCCCGACGTTCCGGAAACGCCTGCAGTGGAGGGCAAGCCCGTCAATGCGCCTTCGGCAGCGGCCCCAGCCATAACGGGAGAGGTTCCAGCGAACAAACCGAGCAGCTTGATCACCTACAAGACCGCGAGCGGTGTCGATTTGAAGCTGCATGTCTTTAATCCGGAGGGACACCAGTCGTCGGATCATTCACCCGCGATTGTCCTGTTCTTCGGTGGAGGATGGTCTGGGGGTCAGCCGGAAAAACTGTATGGCCAGTGTGCCTACTTTGCCTCGAAAGGCATGGTCGCCATGTCGGCGGATTATCGGGTCAAGGGCAGGGACAGGACCACCCCGGTGGAGTGCGTGAAGGACGGCAAGTCTGCGATTAGATGGATCCGCAGTCACGCGGGAGAAATGGGAATTGATCCCGACAAGGTCGTCGCGGGCGGCGCCTCGGCGGGAGGGCATGTCGCGGCGGCCACGGGAACGGGGGTTCCCTTCAATGAAGAGACCGACGACCTCAGTGTAAGTGCGCGCCCGAATGCGCTGGTCTTGTTCAATCCAGTTTTCGACAACGGTCCCAGCGGTTACGGGCATGACCGGGTGGCCGACTACTGGGAAAAGATTTCTCCCATGCACAACATCAATACCGGGACCCCACCGACGATTGCCTTCTTCGGCGATCAGGACGAGCACGTCCCCGTGGCGACCGCGCAGGAATACAAGAAGCGGATGGAGGGCAAAGAATCGCGGTGTGACCTGTTCATCTATCCGGGGCAAGCGCATGGATTCTTCAACTACCGCCCTGGTAACCAGGACCGGAACCCCTATTTCAAAAAGACCGTGGAAGAAGCCGCCAAGTTCCTGACTTCGGTGGGCATCCTGAAATAAGCGAAGCGGATAAAGCTACGGATCGCCCGCCCGACTGTATCACCACACCTGCACAAAAAATGATGAAGCCCACCGCCAACATGCTCGCAGCCCTCATGCTCACGACGCTCACCACGCTGGCCGCCGCAGGAAATGCCAATCCAAACATCCTGGTCATCTATACCGATGATCAAGGCTATGG
>JANPHH010000134.1:0-15683 GCA_031424375.1 Chthoniobacter sp.
GGTGGCGAGTTCGGCGGCGCGGCCGAAGAAGGGCTGGAGGCGGGGGAGGTTGTTGGGGGTGGTGGTTTTTGCAAGGCCGCTGTCCGCATTCGCATGGCGCAGAAGCGCGCCGCCGAGCCATCGCACAATGTCATTGAAGTCACGTTCGGCGTGGAAGCGGTGGTAGCGCTCCAAATGGAAAGAGATGGCCTGCGCATCGCCGTCGTCGAAAACGACGACGCGGATGTCTTCATTGACGCCGGCATCGCGGTAGATGCGCTGGCGAAGATCATTGGCCTCGCAGGCGGCTCCGAGTCCGATTCCGGGCTTCTCTTTTCCATCAAAGCAGAGAAACCATGGCTCGCTGCCGATGATGATGACGCGCTCGGTTTCGATTGCGCGGTCGCTGCTCCATTTTGGCCAGCCTTCGTTGGGTCCGCCCGGATTGGCGGCGAGGAAGAATTGATCGAGGGCGACGGAGATGCCGGCGGCCCGGAGACGCTCGCCAAACGCGCGGACGCGGGCTCTTTCCCCATCGCTGGTCTGGCGATAGCTGAGGAAGACTGTCTTCATCTTTGATGGAATTTGAAGACGATGGCTCTCCGATCCGGCGGGCAAAACGCGTGGCGGACAATTTCAGTGTTCATCCACAGGAGAAACCGGGGGTTCGTTGGTCGGCCATGACGTCACGGAGTTCCGCGGATCGTTTCAATCCCGCCTCGAGCCGACCAGCCAAAACGTGGCCCGATTCCATTTCGTCATCGTCCTCTGCCGGACTGCACTCCGACGAGCGGTCTCAGGCTGCCTTTCCGGCGCGGGTGGCAAGATACATCGGGGGGGGGAGATCCGGCCGGTGAAGGCGCCCGCAGGATCAGCGCTCGATGCCGACGGGGTAAAGCTGGAACCGGTCGTCGGCGAATTTTGTGCGGGTGTAGAACCACTGCAGGCGCGCGGCGGGATCGGCAGTAAACGCTGGCTCGGCGGCGAGCTTTGCCTCGAACTCGGCTTTCAGCGCGGGATCGTCCGCGAGCATTTTTTCCGCGAGCGGCGCGATCACATAGCCCTCGATGTATTCGGTGCGCTGGAGGATTTCGTGGAAGAATCCCCACGCGAACAGCGAGTCAGCGCCCTGCGGGTCGAGCATCATGACGGCGAGATCGCCGAGCGGCTGATCGGTGGGCACGCGCACGGAACCGGCGGGGAACGTCTCGCGGCGCGTCTCGGCTTTCACGCCGGCGAGCTTGAGCAGATGGCACGACTCAAAGGGTTGCCCCGGCGTCACCGCCTGCGGATCGACGAGGCGCAGCATCTCGACTTCGACCGGGCGCGGCGCGGCGAGCGGCTCGACGCGGATGCCGTGGAGCTTCAGCCGGTCGATGACTTTGGGCTTCGATGCGGGCACCCAGTAGGCGGTGGGGCGTTTTACGGAAAGGCCAGGGCGATCGGTGAAGACGGGGAAGTTCGGAAAAGTTTTCGGGCGACCGAGCCAGCGCACTTCCTTCGCGCCGGAGGCGGGCGAGTCGTAGGTCTCGAAGTCGATGCCGCGGAACTCCATCTCGCGCCGCGGGCCGCCGTCGATCCACGAGAGGGTAACCTCCGGCGTACGCGCGGCCTGGTCGGCGGCGATCGCCGCTTGCAGCGCGGGTCCGTCGCGACCGAGCAATTCGAGGGTGGCGGCGAGGAACACATAGCTGCCGAGCACGCGCTGGCGATAAGGCTTCAGCGAGTGCGTCTCGACGAGCACGGTCGGCAGGTGACGGAGATCGCCGTAGCCGTGCGAGAAGCGCGGCGACGCGTGGCGGTTTTCGAGGCCGCGGGTGAAGTCCTGTTTGTCGCGAGCGTTGATGTAGAAATTGAGCGGCACATGGCCCTGCGCCTTGAGCGCGGCGGCGATGGCGGGGCTGAATGTGCCGTCGAGCCACGCTCCACTGCGTGGCGACCACGCGGCATCGCCGGCGTGGCCGTGATGGGTGAAGGTAATGTCGTATTGGTAATCGAGGCCGTCGGTGACGTGGATGTCGAGGTAGAGCGAAGGCGACCACGTGTTGAGCACCGCGAGCAGCGCGCGCATCTCGGGAGAGTCGGCCTTCACGTAGTCGCGGTTGAGGTTCAGATTCTGCGCGGTGGTGCGCCATCCCTGGCGCACGGGGCCGCGCTGGTTGGGCCGATTCCACTCGGACGCGCGCTCATGGCCATCGGCGTTGAGCACGGGGATGAAGAGAAAGTTCGCGCGGTCGAGCAGCGCGCTCTTTGCGCCGAAGGCGAGGTCGCGGAGCAGCATGTGCCCGGCGTCCTTGCCGTCGATCTCGCCGGAGTGAATGCCCGCCTGCGCGAGCAGCGTGGGTTTGCCGCCCGCGCGGAGAGATTCAGCGGTGTGCGCCTTTTCCCGCGTGGCGACGACGAGATAGAGCGGCCGCCCCTGCGCCGTGCGGCCACACTCGATCATCGAAACGAGCGGCGTGGCGGCGCAGAGTTTTTCCAGCCATGCGACCGTGTCGTCGTAACCCGGCGAATCGGTGAGCCCGCTCTTCTCCGCCGGCGTGATCCACGGGTGATCGGCCGCGACGACGAGCGACTCACTCGCGCCGTGCCACGGCGGGACCGGCGGAAGAAAATCCTGCGGGCCGAATTCAGCGGCGAAGCCGGTGATCGCGAGCGACGAGGTGAAAACGAACAGATGAGCAAAGCGGCGCATGGCGGAGAGCGAACACGATCGAGGGCGTCGTGGCGATGCTGGGGTCGGTAATGGAGGGCATCGAGTCAGTATCCCAAGTCGGCAAGCGGAACTTCATCGAGCCACCAGCGGGGAGGACCGGGGGTTGCGCGGGTGGGTAGGCTGATTTTGCGGCGTAATGTGCGGAAAGAAGCCAAGACTGGTTACCGGCACCCCGGTTATGGAAGTGATGTCGCGGCGGCGACGCCCCACGCTCCCAATGTTCCCCACGCCCATGACACGATCGCTCCTGCTCGCCCTGCTCGCCGCGACGGCCCTGCACGCGCAGATACCCGCGCCGGACATCGACCGCGCGCTGGCCTTTGCGAAACAGACGGAGGGCAAAGTCTTCCGCGCGAAGGTCGAGCCGCACTGGCTGCCGGACGGGTCGCGCTTTTGGTATCGCGTGCAGACCGGGGCGAAGACTTGGGAATATGTGCTCGTCGAGGCCGAGACCGGGAAGATCACCCGGGCCGCGGATGCCGCGACGCTGGCGCTGCCGAAGCAGGCGCTCACCACCACTTCGGCCACGACGCGGGTGCGGCCCACGCAGCGCACCGGCGATGCGACCACGGTGAGCTTCACCAACGAGACAGACGGCGCGATCGAACTCTTCTGGGTCAATCAGCAAGGCGAGCGGAAATCCTACGGTCGGATTGCGGCTGGCGAGACGCGCGAAATGAACACTTACGCGGGGCACGTCTGGCTGGTGGCCGATGCGAAAGGCGAGACGCTCGCCGTGGTGGAGGCGACCGACAACGCACTCGAACTCGCGATCGACGGCAAAGGCCAGCCCGCCCCGCCGGCGAAGACCCAGCCGCGCGACGCCTCACCGGATGGCTGCTGGCAGGTGCGCTTTGAAAAAAATCAGGTCGTGCTCCGCGACACCAAGACGGGCACTGACGCGACACTCACCACGGATGGCAGCGCGCCGCAGCCGTATCGCGGGCCGGTCGCGTGGTCGCCGGATGGGCAGAGCTTTGTGGTGCTTTCGGTGAAAGATGTGCCGGTGAGGAAGGTGACAATCGTGGAAGCGAAGCCCGAGGGCCAGACGCAACCAAAGACGCACACCTTCGACTACGCGAAACCCGGTGACGAACTGCCGCGCCCGCGCCCGGTGCTCTTCCACCTCGTGGACCGAAAGCCACTCGCGATCGACACCGCGCTCTTCCCAAATCCCTTCACGCCCGGCGGCACGCTCGACCTCCGCTGGTCGCCGCGCGGCGATGAATTTTTCTTCGACTACAACCAGCGCGGACATCAGCTCTGGCGCATCCTCGCGGTGAACGCGCAGACCGGCGCGGTGCGCGTGGTCGTCGAAGAAACGGCGCGCACTTTCATCGACTACACCGCGAAGACGTGGAGGCACTGGCTCGACGAAACCGGCGAGCTGCTGTGGATGAGCGAGCGCGACGGCTGGTGTCATCTGTGGCTCTACGACGTGGCCACCGGCGCGGTGAAAAATCAGCTCACCCGCGGCGCGTGGGTGGTGCGGAAGGTCGAGCGCGTCGATGCGGTGATGCGGCAGGTGTGGTTTCTCGCGAGCGGCCTGCGCGCGGGCGAGGACCCGTATCACCAGCATCTCTGCCGCGTGAACTTCGACGGCAGCGGCTTCACCCAACTCACGAGCGGCGACGGCGATCACGACATCGCCTTCTCGCCCGACGCGCGCTTTTTCACCGACCGCTGGTCCCGCGCCGATCAACCCCCGGTGAACGAACTCCGCCGCAGCGCCGACGGCCAACTCGTCTGCGAACTCGAACGCGCCGACGCCACCATGCTGCTCGCCACCGGCTGGACGATGCCCGAGCGCTTCGTCGCGAAAGGACGCGATGGGAAGACCGACATCCACGGCGTCCTCATCAAGCCATCGCACTTCGATCCCGCGAAAAAGTATCCCGTGCTCGAGGACGTTTTCACCGAAGACCTTCGGCACGCTCGCGCGCCAGCACACCTTCGCCGAGCTCGGTGTCGTCGTCGTGAAAATGGACGGCATGGGCACGAACCATCGCGGCAAGGCATTCCACGACGTCGCGTGGAAAAACCTGCAGGACGCCGGCTTCCCCGACCGCATCGCTTGGATTGAAGCCGCCGCCGCGACGCGCCCGTGGATGGATCTCGGGCGTGTCGGCATCTTCGGCGGCAGCGCGGGCGGGCAGAACGCGATGCGCGCGCTGCTCGATCACGGCGACTTCTACCGGGCCACCTTCGCCGACTGCGGCTGCCACGACAACCGCATGGACAAGCTCTGGTGGAACGAGCAGTGGCTCGGCTGGCCTTTGGACGACAGCTACCTGCGCGCTTCAAACGTCGAAGACGCGCCGAAGCTGCGCGGCGCTCTCGCGCTGTGCGTCGGCGAACTCGACCACAACGTCGATCCCGCCTCGACGATGCAAGTGGTCCACGCGCTACAAAAGGCCGGCAAGCCATTTGACCTCCTCGTCGTCGCCGGCGCCGGGCACGGCGCAGCGGAGACGCCGTATGCGAACCGCCGGCGCATAGAGTTCTTTGCGCGGCATCTGCTCTCCGCCGACGCCGACGGAGGCCGCGTCGAACGGGTCGCTGGCTGGACCGTGCAGATCAACAAAACGCTCCTCGATTCCGAAGCCGCTGCGACCGCGCGCGCTCTCGAGCTTTTGAAGAAGATGCTCGATGAGATCATCCGCGTCGTCCCTGCGAACGCCGTCGTGGAGTTGCAGAAAGTGCCGCTGTATTTTTCACCGCCTTATCCCGCCAAGCGCGGTGGCGCGGAGTTTCACCCCGATGCCGGATGGCTCCGGGACAACGGACGCGACCCGATCATGGCGAAGGGCGTGGAGTTTTCCGGCATCGCGAACTTCGAGCAGGCGATGAACCGCATGCCGAACTTCGCGCTGCACGAGCTGGCGCACGCGTATCACAACCGCGTGCTCGCGGACAGCTTCGGCAACGCCGAAATCAAGACCGCCTACGGGCACGCAAAAGCCTCCGGCAAATACGACCACGTCGAACGCTGGCACGGCAACGGCAAGCCGAATACCACTGAGCGCGCCTACGCGATGACGAACCCCATGGAATACTTCGCCGAGACCAGCGAGGCGTTCTTCAGCCGCAATGATTTTTTCCCGTTCACGCGCGAGGAATTAAAGCAGCACGATCCGGAAATGTTTGCGGTGCTGACGAAACTTTGGGGCGTCCAATCCCCACCATGATTCATCACCACGCACAAAACGTATTCCGCTCCATGAGGCTCAAGCTTCACCCACCCAGAACCGTCCATTCCATGCACAGATTCCCTTTCACTTTCCTCGCTGCGTTGCTCATGAGTGTTTCCACGTTGGCGGCCGACGACCAAACCGAGTTGGAGGCTCTCCGCAGGCAAGCCACTGGTGGCGAGGTGAAAGCGCAGCTCGATCTGGCCATTCGCTATCGAGATGGAAAGGGCGTGGCCAAAGACGATGCCGAGGCGATGAAGTGGGCGCATCGCGCGGCGGATGCGGGAAATGCGGAGGGGATGGATTTCGTTGGCTTTGCTTATCTGCGGGGTGCCGTCATCAAGAGGAATCCCGCGATTGCCATCGCCTATTTCAAAGCGGCGGCGGAGCAATCACCGCAGGCCGCTTTCAATCTCGGGCAATGTTACTTCGGTGCGCAGGGCACGGAGCAGGACATCCCGAAGGGACTCGCGGCTTGGAAGAAGGCGGCGGATGGCGGCCACGGTCGAGCCGCTGCCTCTCTGGCGATGTTGTATCTCTCTGGCGAAGGAGTCCCGCCGGACGCGGTGCTGGCACGCCGCTTCGCTGAGCGGGCGGCGGAGTTGAACGATCCCTCCGGGCTCGTGGTGCTGGGTGAAATGCAATTTCAAGCCGGCGACCTGGATGCGGCGAAAGCAAACTGGACGAAAGCCGCAAAGCTCCAGCCCACCGGCCCGACCGGACATCCGGCCCAGCCATCCGCCAGTGCCTCCGCGCAGCAGGGTGCCGACCTCTTGAAGCTCATTGAATACCGGCAGCGCAAAGGCGAGCTGGGCAAGTTTGCCTTCGTGCAAATGCCGCACATCCAGCAGGGCTACAACAACTGCGGCTCCACCGCCTGCGCCACCTTCGCCCGGTTTCAGGGCAGCAAGATTGGCGGATGGGACTTCAAACGACTCTGCCCGTCGCCGCTCGGCACTGGCACGGATTGGGGTCACCTCTTGGATGCTTCCAAGAAGATCGGCCAGCAGTGGAAACTCATCACCTTCACCCCGGACGACAACGGTTTCGAACAAGCCACCGCCTTCCTAAAGAGCGAACTCGATGCCGGTCGGCCCGTGGTTGTGGACTTCAAATACATCGGCCCGCAATACCCCGGCGGCAGCGCCGGCCACACGCTCAGCGTCTGCGGCTACCTCGCGGAGGAGAACCTCTACATCCTCTGCAATCCCGCCGTCGCCACGCCCGGCCTCCAGCTCATCACCGCCGATGATCTTAAAAACTTTTGGCGCTCCGATCACTACGGCGCGCTCTCCAAGGGCGTGCTCTCGCGGCCAGCCTTCGTGATCGCAAATCCGTGAAGCAATCCCTCCTCTGCCTCCTTGCGCTCGTCGCGCTCCCTGGTGGCCACGCGCTCGCAGCCGAGCCGCCGGTGATCGGCGGACTCGAGCGCGTGGAGGCGGAGAAAATCGCGGGTGCGGTGCTGGTGAGCGAGTTGGGTTGCGCTGCTTGTCACGGAACGACGCAGGCCGCCTTCGCGGCGAAGAGCGGGCCGGATTTGTCGGCAGTCGGGGCACGAGTGAATGGAACGCATTTGCGGCGGTTTATCGCGAGTCCGTCGGGCGTGAAGCCGGGGACGACGATGCCGGATGTGCTCGGGCATTTGCCGGAGGCGGAGCGCGTGGGGACGGCGAATGAGCTGGCGCATTTCCTCGCGTCGCTGGGCAAGCCGACGGCATCGGCGTTGCCTGCGACGGAGGCGGTGGAGCGCGGGCGGAAGCTGTATCATTCGGTCGGCTGCGTGGCGTGTCACTCGCCGGAGAAGGCGCTGCCCGGCTCGGTGCCGCTGGGGCCGGTGGCGGAGAAATACACGCTCGCGAGCCTCACGGAGTTTTTGCAAGACCCGCTCGCCGCGCGGCCCAGCGGGCGGATGCCGGATTGCCATTTGGAGCAGTTCGAGGCGGAGGACATCGCGAGCTATCTGCTGCGGGAGCAGAAAGCTCCGGCGGAAGTTTTCCAGCCCGACGCCGCGCTCGCGGCCCGCGGGAGGGCGTTGTTCGCGCAGCATCGCTGCGATGCGTGTCACAGCGTGGGAGAAGAGGCCGCGCCGCCTGCGCTGCCCGCCTTGAGCAAGGTGCGCGCGGGCGAAGGTTGCTTGTCGGAGAAGCGCGGGGCTTGGCCGCATTATCCGCTCTCGGAAAATCAGCGCGCGGCGATGCAGGCGGCGCTCGCGGACGAAGCAAAGGCGTGGGAGCCGGCGACGCTGGTGCAGGTGACGCTCGCGCGGTTGAACTGCATCGCATGCCATCAGCGCGACGGTCTCGGTGGCGTGTCCTCGCCGCGCGGCGAATACTTTACCGGACGCGAGGAGAGCCTCGGCGAGCAGGGCCGCATCCCGCCGCCGCTCACGGGCGTGGGCGCGAAGCTCAAGGCCGCGTGGCTGCGCGAAGTGGTCGCCAACGGCGCGGGCGTGCGCACGACGATGAACACGCGGATGCCGAAGTTCGGAGCAGCGAACGCGGAGCCGCTCGTCGCGTGGCTCAAGCAGCTCGACACACTGCCGCCGGTGAAGTTCGAGCGTGTGCCGGAATCCGCGAAGCCACGCAACATCGGCCGCGAACTCGCGGGCACGAAGGGTCTCAATTGCATCGCCTGCCACACCTTTCGTGGACGCGCCGTCGCGATTCGCGGGCCGGAACTCACGACGATGACCGAGCGGCTGGAGGGAAACTGGTTCCATCATTTCCTCGCGCAGCCGCAGCGGTTCGCGTCGCTCACGGTCATGCCCGGTTTTTGGCCCGATGGAAAATCCACGCTGCCCGCTGTGCTCGGCGGCGACCCCGGCCAGCAGCGCGACGCGCTCTGGCAATTCCTCGCGCAAGGCCCCGAGGCCGGCGAACCCGCCGGGCTGGTGCTGGAGCCGCTCGTCGTCGAGGTGAAAAACGAAGCCGTCATCGTGCGCCGCGCCTTTCCCGGCATCGGTAAACGTGGCATCGGCGTCGGCTATCCCGGCGGCATCAACCTCGCCTTCGACGCCGCGCAAATGCGCCTCGCGAGCGTGTGGAGCGGCGGCTTCATCGAAGCCTCCGGCCTCTGGCGCGGCCAAGGCTCCGGCCAAGCCCGCCTCCTCGGCAAAGACACCGTGAACTTCCCGCCCGGCCCCGCCTTTGCGGTGCTGGAATCACCAGCGACCCCATGGCCCGTGCTCGACGCGACGCCGGGAAAATCGCCGTTCACTTTCAAAGGCTACACCCTCGACGCGCAGCAGCGCCCCACCTTCCACTACGCGCCCGGCGACTTCACCGTGGAGGACGTTTTCATCGAGCGCCGTGACGACGCCGGAAAACTCTACCTCGAACGCACCCTGAAACTTTCCAACGGACCCGCCGGGCTGCACTTCCGCGTGGCGGTGGAAAAACTCATCGAGCCGCGGGGCGCGAATGAATTCGCCATCGGCAAGAATCTCCTCGTCCGCCTGCCCGCCGCGCCACTCCTGCGCGACGCGGACGGCACGAAAGAACTCCTGCTCCCCGCGCGCGGGGACTTGAAGCTGGAATATCATCTCACCACCAGGCCGTGAAAGCGGACCCCACAGCATTCGGAAAAAGGCGGGGCTCACGCAACCGAAGCCGCACAACAGACGGCTACCTCGTTGACCGCATCCGCCAGCGCCGCCAGCCTGCCCACGAACATGACACGAACACAAATCCGCCTCCTCGACGAGGCCTACGCCCGCGCCAAGAAGCTCTGCGGCGCGCGGGAAATCTCCCTCGCCGAACTTGCCCGGCGAGGCGTCGAATACATGCTCAGCGTCTATGCTGCCGAGCCATATGCGAACCGCGAATGGCAGCCCCCAAAGCCGCGCAAGCTCGGCTGGAAAGGGCTGAGCCATGCCGGGGTCAAAACGGAAGCTCAATTGACCAATACGGAAATCCGCTTCACCCGCCGCAACAAAAAGTAGGAGCGATGCCCTCAATAGACGCCACCTCCTTTTTCAACTTCGCACCGTAGCATGATCGAGCGCAACTTCGATGTCCCGTTTGTCGCCGCTCTCGCCATGCGCGAGAAGCAGGTGCAGCAGAGCTACCGCCCGGTCATCGCCGTCCACAAATGGTTCGCGCGGCGGCCGGGCACTCTGTTTCGCGCGCTGATTTTGTCGGAGTTTTCCGGGCGGCCCGTCATCGAGAATTTCTACCAGCCGCACCGGCTCGACGGCGTGCGCGTTTTCGACCCGTTCATGGGCGGCGGCACGACGATGATGGAGGCGAATCGCGTCGGCTGCGCGGTGGTGGGCGCGGACGTCAATCCGATGGCTTGGTGGATTGTGCGGCAGGAGTTGCTCGAACTCGACGTGGACGCCTACCTCGCGACGGCAGCGGAGTTGCGGGCGCATTTGGAAAAGGAAATCGGGCATCTGTATCGCACCGCGTGCTTGCGCTGCGGCTCGGCGGAGGCGCGGGCTAAGTATTTCCTGTGGGTGAAAACGGCACCCTGCGGCGCGTGCGGCGGCGACAATGATTTCTTCCCCAATTTCCTGCTTTCCGAAGACGTGCGGCACACGGCGAACGTGTTTGTCTGCGGACACTGCGGAGAGCTTTTCGAGTGCAAAGACCGCAAGCATCCGGGGCCGTGTCCGCATTGCCGCAAGGAACTACCGATGCACCATACGGCACGCCGGAGCAAGGCGACCTGCCGCCATTGTGACGCCCCGGTCAACTACCCGAACGACGCGCCGCCAAAACACCGGATCTACGCGCTGGAGTATCACTGCGATGCGTGCGCGGCGGAGGCGGATGGTCGCAAAGGGCGGCTTTTCAAAAAGGTGGATGCCGAGGACTTGGCAAAGTTCGGCGAGGCGGCGGAGCGACTGCGAAAATTGCGTCCAAAGTTCATCCCCGACGACGCAATTCCTGCCGGCGACGAGACGGAGCGGCTACACCGCTGGGGCTATGAGCACTACCACGAGCTTTTCAATGCGCGGCAGTTGCTCGGGCTGGAACTGAGTTGCCGCTGGATTGCCGCCGTGAAATGCGAGCGCATCCGCGAGGCGCTGGCGACGAATCTTTCCGACCTGCTGCGCTACCAAAACATGCTCTGCCGCTACGATGCGATGGCGCTGAAATCGCTCGACGTATTTTCCGTGCATGGCTTCCCCGTAGGGCTGATTCAGTGCGAGTCGAACCTGCTTGGCATCACTGGTCGCAAAGGCCAACCGGTCGGCAGCGGCGGCTGGCTGAACATCATAGAGAAGTTCGCAAAGGCAAAACGCTACTGCGCGCAGCCGTTCGAGATTCGGCACGAGGGAAAGCGCAAGGTCGAGGTGCCCATTCGTGGCGAGTGGATTGGTTCGTTCCGCAACGGCACGCATCCGCCGGAGCGCCGAGAGGTGACGCTGCTCTGCGACGATTCGTCATTGGCAAAGCTGGGCGGCGCGAAGTTCGACGCCGTGTTCACCGACCCGCCCTACTTCGGCAACGTGCAGTATGCGGAGCTGATGGATTTTTGCTACGTGTGGCTGCGGAAACTGCTCGGCGATTCCGTGCCGGAGTTTCGCAAAGCCAGCACGCGCCACGCGAACGAACTCACCGGCAACGTGAGCATGGGCCGCGGACTGGAGCATTTCGCGGAAGGCATCTCGAACACGCTCCGCATCGCCGCATCACGGCTCAAGCCGGGCCAGCCACTCGCCTTCACCTACCACCACAACAAGCTCGAAGCCTACGTGCCGCTCGCCGTTTCGATTCTCGACGCCGGGCTCGTGTGCTCCGCCTCGCTGCCGTGCCCGGCGGAAATGGGCGCGTCCATTCACATCAACGGCACGGGCTCATCCATCGTGGACACCGTGCTCGTGTGCCGCTCGACGGGCCGCTTCCCGCGCCGCTGGCTGGCGAGCGATGCGCCGGGCGTGGTGGCGATTATCCGGCGCGACATCGAACTGCTCGCGGAAGGCGGACTCGTGGCAACACAGGGCGACATCCGTTGCATCTGTTTCGGGCACCTGACACGGCTGGCAATTTGGAACCTCCGCGCCGGATGGAGCGCAGCGAAACCCATCGCCGAACGACTCGCGACCGTCACGCGCTGGATGGCCGATTTCGGCGGGCCGGGTGCCGTGCTGGCCGCGCTCGCCAAAAGTTTTTCGCAAGCGCCCGCCCGGCAAAAATGGGAACTGGAAGGCGTGATTCGAGAAACCAACGACCACGAAGATGAAGTATCCTTTTGAAGTCGAGTTCAGCGAAATCGAAGCCAGCCCGGAGCCATTTGTCTCCGCCGTCTTTTCCAGCCTCGCGTCGGAATTTCTCACACTGCCGAAAGGCGACGGCTTCGTGGACTACGCGGCGTTCGAGTCCGGCTACGAGGCGTTGAAACGTGCGACTGGCGGCTTCGCCATGCTGCCACCGGCTCAAGTTTTGCAGGCGGTTCTCGAATCGCCCATCACCCTCGTCGTGCTGCGCTCGATGCTAGGCCTTACGCCGCCGGAGTGGGCTTACATCGCAGCGCAGCGTTCCGGTTTGGAAATCAACCAAGGTTTCGCGCGCACGCTCGACCGCAAAGTTCGCATCTCACCACTCGCCCCGCTCCGCCCAAGCACGGAGATGCTTCCACGCATCGAGGCGATGGTGAAAGCCGCGTGCGAACTGCTGGAGCGAGGCTGCCCCGACGTTCAGGCCGGCCAAGTTCACCGACTGCAAAAGGCCGATACCGTCGGCGGACTCGCCGCGCTGCGAAACATGGCCGCCATCGGCGCACCGTACGCGATGCTGCTCTACGAACGCTTCCTCGGACGCCCGTTCGCAGGTCATCGCGATTCCGTCAGCGAACTCGTCGGCGACGGCTTGGAGAACGCCATCGAAGAACAACTCGCCGCATCGGGAATCAGCTTCCGCAAGACACGCCGTGCCGAACGCATCGCCGGATTCGACCAAGCGCCTGACTTCATCGTGCCGAGCGAGTTCAACCCCAAAGTCGTCGTCGAGGCGAAGCTCACCGAGGACGACGGCACAGCACGCGACAAAGTCACGCGCATCCAACATCTGCACTCGCTGAGCATGGCGGGCCAACCGCCGAGTCAACCGAAGTTTGAAGTCATCGCCTGCATCGCCGGACGCGGCTTCGGCGTGCGCCGTGAGGATATGAGGAAACTGCTTATCGCCACGCGCGGGAAAGTTTTCACGCCGAAGACACTCAGCCGCCTCGTGGATTGCAGCGCCCTCAAGACATTCGCCACCACCACACCGTGAGCCTTCGCCTTTTCATCCTCCTCTGCCTGCTTCCGCTCGCTGCTGTGGCGGAGGATTTCGGCGACACCTGGGGCACGGCGGAGCGAGAGGCGGCGTATTATCGGCTCGTGGATGTGCCGATGCCGGAGGGTCTGTATGTGGAGGCGGGGAATTTTGTTTCGCTGCCGGATGGGCGGCTGGCGGTTGGGACGCGGCGTGGGGAGATTCTGCTGTTTAGCGGAGTCGGCGATGATCGGCCGCAGCCGCGGGTGGAGCGGTTCGCGAGCGGACTGGATGAAGTGCTCGGCCTCGCGTGGCGCGACGGCGCGTTCTACGCCACACACGCGACGGAGGTCACGCGCATCGCGGATACAAATGGCGACGGGCGCGCGGACCGTTTTATCACGGTGAGCGATGCGTGGGGCTTTGGTCATTACCACGAGTTTGCATGCGGCTCGAAGTTCGATCCGGCGGGGAATCTCTACGTCGCGCTCGGCTTGTCCGAATCCTACAACTCGAAGGCGCTGTTTCGCGGCTGGGCGTTGAAGATTACGCCGGACGGAAAAACCATTCCGCTGTGCAGCGGGCTGCGCAGTCCGCTGGGCGTGGGCGCGAATGAGAGCGGCGAGATGTTTTACGTGGAGAGTCAGGGGCCGTGGAATGGCTCGTGTTCGCTCAAGCATTTGAAGCCCGGCGGATTCATGGGGCATCCCATCAGCTTCAACTGGTATCCTTTCGCACCGGAGATGGGCGCGGTGCCGGTGATGCCGAATTCGCCCTCGCGCATGGAAGTGGAACGCAAGCGCGTGAAGGAACTCGTGCCCTACGCGGTGGTGTTTCCTTACAAGAAAATGGGGCGCTCGATTTCCGGCTTCGAGGTGTGCCGCGCGAGCGGAAAGTTCGGGCCGTTCGACAATCAGATTTTCGTCGGCGACTACACGCTCAGCATCGTGATGCGCGCGACGACGGAGCAGGTGAACGGCGTGTGGCAGGGCGCGTGTTATCCCTTCCGCGAAGGACTCGGCACCGGGCTGCTCGCGCTGCATTTCATGCCGGACGGAAAGCTCATCACCGGTGGCACGAACCGCGGCTGGCCCGTGCGCGGCATGAAGGACAACCTGCTCCAGCGCCTCGACTGGACCGGGCGCACGCCGTTCGAGATTCTCGACATCCGCGCGCAACCCGATGGCTTCACGCTGCGCTTCACGCGACCCGCCGACGCCGCGCAAGCCGCGCGCCCGGAGAGCTACGCGCTGGAGACCTACACGCACATCTACCAGCAAGGCTACGGCAGCCCCGAGGTGGACCATACGCGCCCGATCATCACCACCGCCGAAGTCGCGCCCGACGCGCTGAGCGTGCGCCTGCACGTGCGCGGCCTCGTGCAAGGCCACGTCCACGACTTCCACCTTCCCTCGTTCAAATCCCGCGACGGCGAGGTGCTCCTCCACGACCGCGCTTATTACACGCTGAACGAAATCCCGCAGCCGTGAACCGCCGCATCTTATTCCTGGCACTCATTTGCGGCCAATCCATCGCGGCGGAATTGGATTGGGACCGCGAACTGAAGACGGCCAAGGCGAAGGATAGTGAAATTGGGCAGGGCGCGAAGAAACTCGCATCCGAGGGGAAGTTGAAGCTCGCCGAGGAAATGGCGGGGCTGAAAAATTTCCCCATGAAAGGCCTGACGGAGCGCGAGCGGTTGGTTCTGGAGAAAGGTATTTCCAACCTTGAGTTTCATTGTCTCGGGCCGGAGAAAATCCTCGGTGGCGTGGGCAAGGGTCTCGCTGAGGCGCTGGCGGAGGTGAAGCATCTCAAAACGGCAAAGTGACGAAAACCGCACATCTCCTACTCGCCATGGCAGGTATGTTCGCCGCGCCTGCCATCGCCTGCGCCGCTGACGTGCGGGACGCCCCGCTGCCCGCCAACCCCGCAGTCCGCGAGGTTTCGCCCGGTATTTTCGAAGTCGGGAAAGTGCGGCTCGATCAAAAGGCGCGCAGCATTTCCTTCCCCGGAAAGCTGAAGATGAAGCGCGGGCTGCTCGAATATCTGCTCGTGAACCCGAAAGGCAGCGTCCACGAAACCCTGCTCGTGACCGAGGTGGAGGCGAACGACATCCATGTCGCCATGCTGCTGCTTGGGGCGAAGGGCGGGGCCATCACCGCCGATGCCCCGCCGGCACAGCTCGATGCGCGATATTTTCGCACCGCGCCGAAGCTCACGGGAGACACGGTTTTCATCAGCGTGAAATGGAAGGAGAATGACGTGGAGAAGACCGCGCCGATCGAGGACTGGCTCTTCAACGAGGCGGACCAAAAGCGGATCGAGCACGGCCCGTGGATCTACAATGGCTCGATGCTCCACGAAGGAAGCTTTCTCGCGCAGACCGAGGGCAATCTCGTGGCGCTGGTCACGAGTCCGACCGCGTTGATCAACAATCCGCGCCAGGGCAACGATAACGATCAGATGTGGAACGTGGACGGAGAAACGACCCCGGGGGTCGGGACACCCGTCGAGATCATCTTCAAGCTCGTCCCGCCCGCTGATTCAAAAGCGAGCAAGTAAGCTCACGAGTGTCACCCTTTGGAATTCTCCAAT
>JANPHH010000135.1:0-7053 GCA_031424375.1 Chthoniobacter sp.
GAGCACAAGCTCGTGGTGCTCGATGACGATCCCACCGGCACGCAGACGGTGCATGAGGTGCCGGTGCTGACGACTTGGGAAGTCGAGGCGCTGTGGACTGAGTTTGCTCAGTCAGGCTCGTGTTTCTACATCCTCACCAACTCGCGCAGCCTCGTCGCTGCGGATGCAAGAGCACTGAATCAAGAGATTGCAGCCAACTTGCGTGCAGCAGCGGGCGGCAAGCCTTTCACCGTCGTGAGTCGGAGTGATTCGACGCTGCGTGGTCACTTTCCTCTGGAAACTGACGTGCTCAGCGATGCGCTCGGCCCTTTCGATGCCACGCTGATCATTCCTTACTTCGAAGCCGGCGGTCGCTACACGATCCACGATGTCCACTATGTAGCCGAAGGCGACAAGCTCACGCCAGCCGCGGAGACGCCTTTCGCGAAGGACACGGTGTTTGGCTACAAGCACTCGAACTTGCGCGAGTGGGTCGAGGAGAAGACGCAGGGCCGAGTGACCTCGAGCGAAGTCGCGTCCGTGTCGCTGGAGACGATTCGCGTAGGTGGCGCGGACGCTGTCGCGGAGCAGTTGATGAATCTCACGAAAAGCAGCGTGTGCATCGTCAATGCGGCGGCGCTTTCAGACATGGATGTCTTTGCGCTCGGATTGCTCCAGGCGGAGAAGGGTGGACGACGTTACCTGCTCCGCAGCGCCGCGCAGATCGTGGCGGCCCGACTTGGCCTGGAGCCGCGGCCCTTGCTCACCGCCGATGATTTGAATGCCAAGGGCACGGGTGGCGGCTTGATCGTCGTCGGCAGCTACGTGCCGAAGACGACGGAGCAACTCACGCATCTGCTCGACAACACCCGCATCGATCGCATCGAGCTGCCTGTGCCTGCATTGCTCGATGAGACCCGGCGCAGCGAAGTTATCGCTCACGCCATGAAGAGTATTCATGACGCCATGCGAGCGAGTCGTGATGTCGTCGTCTTCACAAGTCGCGCACTCATCACCGGCGACGATGCCGCTTCCAACCTTCGCATCGGCAACAGCGTTTCGGCCGCGCTCGTCGAGATCGTGCAGAGGCTCGAAGTGCGACCGCGTTATCTCATTGCCAAAGGCGGCATCACTTCCAGCGACGTCGCCACGAAGGGGCTCGGACTCAAACGCGGCATCGTTGCCGGGCAGATTTTGCCAGGTGTGCCGACGTGGCGGGTCGGTGACGAAACTCGCTTCCCCAGCATGGCCTACATCGTCTTTCCCGGCAACGTCGGCGGCCCTTCGGCGCTGACGGATGCCGTCGCTCGTCTTCGCTCCATCTAATCAAATTCCCACTCAATGAACGTCCCACTTATGCGCACCCTATTCATCCTTTCGTTACTCGCACTCCGACTTTCTCTGCATGCCGCAGATGGCAAAGGCGAGGTCGCCATCACCGGCGAACTCAAGCAATGGCACAAAGTCACCCTCGTTCTCGATGGCCCCTTTGCGAACGAGAAGGACGATGCGCCCAATCCCTTCACCGACCTCGCTTTCAACGTGACCTTCACTCACGAAAGCGGCTCACCGAAGTACACTGTCCCCGGCTACTTCGCCGCCGATGGTCATGCGGCAAACAGCGGCGCGGAATCCGGCACGAAATGGCTCGCTCATCTTTCCCCCGACAAAGCCGGCACGTGGATCTACAAGGTGAGTTTCACCAAAGGCAAACACGCAGCCCTTGATGGTGGCGGCGAGGCATTGAAGCCGTTCGATGGCATCACGGGCACGTTCAAGGTCGCAGCCAGCGACAAGACTGGTCGCGACTTCCGCAGCAAGGGTCGTCTGCAATACGTCGGCAAACATCACCTCCAGTTTGCAGGCTCGAAGGAATATTTCCTCAAAGCGGGCGCGGATGCGCCCGAGACGCTACTCGGCTACGCGGACTTCGACAACACGCACGCTGGCAAGCCGGACAAGGTGCCGCTGAAGACGTGGCAGCCGCATGTGCAGGATTGGAAGGCGGGCGACCCGACGTGGAAGGATGGCAAAGGCAAAGGGCTGATCGGTGCGCTGAATTACCTCGCGGGCAAGGGCGTGAATGCGTTCAGCTTTCTCACCTATAACGCCGCCGGCGATGGCGACAACGTGTGGCCGTTCGTCGAGCGGAACGACAAGCTGCACTACGACTGCTCGAAGCTCGACCAATGGGGCATCGTCTTCGATCACGCCACGGCGCTCGGCCTTTACCTGCATTTCAAACTCCAGGAGAACGAATCCGACGACGAACGCCTCGGCATGAATCGCAAGCCGGGCAAGCTGCCCGAAGCGCTTGATGGCGGTAAGCTCGGCATCGAGCGGAAGCTGTATTGCCGCGAACTCATCGCCCGCTTCGGCCACGCGCTCGCACTGAATTGGAACATCGGCGAGGAGAACACGCAGAGCACCGAAGAGGTCCGCGACATGGTGAAGTTCCTCCACGACACCGATCCCTACCAACATCATATTGTCCTCCACACCTTCCCGCCTGAACAAGAGAAGGTCTATCGGCCGCTCATCGGGGACAAGTCATTGCTCACCGGTGTTTCGTTGCAGACAAGCTGGAAGCAGTCGCACCAGCGCACACTGCAATGGCGCAAAGAATCCGCCGCTGCAGGCCGCCCATGGGTCGTGGCGCACGACGAGCAAAACCCCGCCAGCCTTGGCGTGCCGCCTGACCCCGGCTACAAGGGCCACGATGGCATTGCGATCGATACCAACCCCAACGGACCAGCCGGAGAAGGTTTTACCGCCTCGAAGCCCTACACCATACACGATGTCCGCAAGCTCTGCCTCTGGGGCAATCTCATGGCCGGAGGCGCGGGCGTGGAATACTACTTCGGCTACAAGCTGCCGGAGAACGATCTCGTCTGCGAAGACTTTCGCAGCCGCGACAAATCGTGGGACTACTGCCGCCTCGCGCTGAACTTTTTCCGCGATGAAAAAATCCCATTTGCCGAAATGACCAGCGCCAACGCGCTCATCGGCAACTCGAAAGACGACAACTCGAAGTTCTGCTTCGCGAAAGCCGGCGAGATCTATCTCGTCTATCTCCCCGACGGGGGCAGCACCGACCTCGACCTCTCCGGCGCAAAAGGCGCCTTCACCGTGAAATGGTTCAACCCCCGCGAAGGCGGCGCGCCGACCGCAAAGGGCGCTGCCGCACTCGCCGGTGGCAGCAAAGGAACACTCACTGCTCCATCCGCCGATGACTGGCTAGCGGTGGTCGCGAAGGAGGCACGTTGATTAAGGGCGGAACTCGCGGGCGTGTCGGCCATTTTCGATGCGAACACGTTTGAGTCGCGCGGGCGCAGAGGGGTTTTATTGAATTGTCCCGTTTCGCTCCATGGAGAACGCTGACCCTTGTTGCGACTTCCATAGCCTCATCCTTCCTCCCATTCATGTTCCTCCTCCCCCGACGCACTCCGCTTCTCCCGGTCGCCCTTTCGTTCTTCGCCTTCGCCTGCGCGAGTCACCTCTTCGCCGCGCCGGTGCGATTGGTGGATGAAGCGCCGGCAAGCATTGGGACATCGAAGTCCGGGCTGGCGTTGGTGGATTTTGGGAAGGTCGCGTTTGGGAATCTCCGCATCACACCGCCCGCGGGATCGAATGCGACGATCACGGTTCACTTCGGAGAAGCGTTCACCGACGGCAGCATCAATCGCAAGCCACCGGGCACCGTCCGTTACGCGAGCGCCTCGTTCACGATGAAGGACGGGAAGGTCTTCACGGCCGCGCCGGCCGCCGACAAGCGAAACACCGAACAAGTCAGCGCCACGCACCCTCCCGCCGTTCTCACTCCGCCGGAGTGGGGCGTCGTGCTTCCTTTCCGATGGGTGGAGATCGAAGGCTGGCCCGGAGAGTTGAAGGCGGGTCAGATCACGCGCCAGTCGGCCTACGCGGTGGCTTGGGACGATACTGCGGCGGCTTTCACGTGCTCGGATGAAACGCTCAACCGGATCTGGGAGCTGTGCCGTTACTCGATCAAGGCCACCACGTTTGCCGGTGTCTATGTGGATGGCGACCGGGAGCGCATCCCGTATGAAGGCGATGCCTATCTGAATCAACTGAGCCACTATTCGACCGGGACCGACCTCCAGATGGCGCGGGATACGTTCGACCTGCTCATGAAACACCCGACGTGGCCGACGGAATGGGCGCCGCATATGGTCTTCATGGCCCACACGGATTGGATGCGCACCGGAGACAAGGCATGGCTCGCTCCCCGTTACGAAGCGTTGAAAGCCAAGACCCTGCTGAATCGTGCCGGTGCCGACGGCCTCATCCGGAGCGACGCGCAGCAGATCAAGAAGACCGACATCGTGGACTGGCCGGTCGGCGAGCGGGATAAATTCGTGTTCACGGAAATCAATACCGTGGTCAATGCGTTCCATCTGCGGGCGCTCGGCGAACTCGCCGAACTCGCGAGCGCATTGGGAAAAGCCGAAGAAGCGAAAGATTTCGGCGCTCGCGTCGTCGCCACCCGCGCCAAGTTCCAGGAGGTTCTTTTCGATGAAAAGCGCGGGATCTATCGCGATGGCATCGGCACCGACCACGCCTCGCAGCACGCCAATTTCTTCCCGCTCGCCTTCGGTGTGGTGCCGGCGGGCAAGCGCCAGGGAGTCGTTGATTTTCTCAAAGGCCAGGGCATGCGCTGCTCGCCCTATGCCGCCCAGTATTTGCTCGAGGCGCTGTTCGCCAACGAAGCGGGCGCGAAGGCGCTCGCACTTATCACCGCCGAGGGTGACCGCAGTTGGAAGCACATGCTCGACAGCGGCACGACCATCACGTGGGAGGCGTGGGATCAGAAATACAAGCCGAACCAGGACTGGAATCACGCGTGGGGCGCCGCGCCCGCCAACCTTTTGCCACGCTTCGTCCTCGGCGTTCAACCGCTCGCCGCCGGCTGGAAGCGCGCGGTGATCCGTCCGAATCCCGGCCAGCTCAGCGCGGCCAGCGGCAAGGTGCCCACTCCCCGCGGCCCGGTGATGGTCGAATGGAAAAATGCCGGCACCTTCCAGATTTCCGTCACCTTGCCGGACGGGATGCCGGCGCGGATCGATCTGCCCGCCAGTGCGGAGTCCCGGGGCGTTTACGTCGATGGCAAATCCGTCAAAGCGCAGCGCGAAGGTGCCCGATGGATCCTCGCGGACGACCTGACCGGAACCGCGAAGATCGAGGTGAAGTGAGCCCCGGGAACCAATTCACATCACCCCACTCATGAAACGGCTCGCTCCACTCATTCTTCTCCTTTCGTCGTTCTGCATCGTGACTTCGTCATTTGCTGCGCCGAAACCGAACATCCTGCTCATCGTTGCCGACGATCTCGGCTATCGAGACCTTGGTTGCTACGGTGCGACGAAGGTGAAGACGCCGCGGATCGACAAGCTCGCGGGCGAAAGCGTGCGCTTCACGGATGCGCACTCGATTTGCGCGACGTGCATGCCTTCGCGCTACGCGATCCTCAGCGGCACTTACTTTTTTAACGCACAGCGAAAAGGCGGATACTCGATCCATTTTCATGAGGGCCAAGTCACGCTGCCTTCGTTGCTCAAGGGCGCGGGTTATCGCACGGCGGCGCTTGGGAAATGGCACAATGGATTGGGCCACGCCGCGGAGCCGGACTGGAATTCCGACCTGAAACCGGGGCCGCTGGAGATTGGCTTCGACTCGTTTTTCGGCACACCGCGCACGCACAACGAAGCACCCCACGTCTTCCTGGAGGGGCATCGTATCGTGGGTCTCGATCCCGCCGATCCCATCAGCGTCGATATGTCGCCGCAGTTTGGCCGATGGGGTAAAACCATCGGCGGCGCCAAGGCGCAAGCGGCGCGACCGGATGAACGCATTGATTTCATCCTCGCGGACAAGGCGGAGAAATTCCTCGCGCAGCAGACAAAGGCGAATCCGTTCTTCCTCTATCTGGCCTTCGCCGCCGTCCATAACCCGATCGACCCAGCGCCGGAGTTTCGCGGCAAGAGCGGGGCCGGGCTCTACGGCGACTACATCCAGCAGCTCGATCATTGCACGGGACTCGTGCTCGATGCATTGGAGAAACAAGGTCTGGCGCAGAATACGATCGTCATCTTCACCAGCGACAACGGCGGACGCTACGAACGCGAAGCGCTGAAAGCTGGCCATCGCACGAACGGCGAATTGCTCGGTCAAAAGACCGACGGCTGGGAAGGCGGACATCGCGTGCCGCTGATGGCGCGCTGGCCGCAGCACATCGAGCCGGGCACGGTACGGAAGGAATTCTTCCTGCAAGTGGACCTCATGGCCACGCTCGCCGAAGCCACGCAGATTACTCTGCCCGCCGGTGCCTCGCCCGATGGCGCGAGCGAACTCGCCGCCTTCACCAAGCCCGCCTCAGCTCCTCCAAAACGAACTGAAGGCGTCATGCTCGGCAGCGGCACCTATGTGCTGCGACAAGGCGATTGGCTCTTCATTCCGAAGCAGGGATCGGCCGGCTACACCGCACCGGAAAGAGACAAACCTTGGTCCGTGCCCTATGCCATCATGGGCTTCAAGAACAGCGACGTGGACGAGCACGGCCAGATCAAACCCGGCGCGCCCAAGGAGCAACTCTACGATCTCAGCAAGGACCTCGGGCAGGCGAAGAACATCGCTCTCGAACACCCTGACCGCGTTGCGTCCATGCGCTCTCGGTTGGAGAAATTGACTGGTAAGTCTAAAACGAAAACACCCGCCGAGTAACCGCATTCCACGGATGGAACCACTTCGATCTCGGTTCCAGCGATGGCAATTCGCGGTGCAAGAACAGAGAATCCCAAAGCTTTTTCGCCCGGGCTGAAAATATTCCGGCAAAGTCGGCTGATTCGTGGAGCATCTATATTGAATGACGGAATACGACCGCGAGCAGCATGACCATTTTCTCCGGCTCTTTATGGGGCACGAGGAGTCCTTGCGCGTGTTCGTGCGGTCCTTGTTGTTCACGCATGACGAGGAGCGGGAGGTGATGCAGGAGGTGGCCGTGGTGCTGTGGCGGAAGTATGACGCGGGCATGGACAGCCAGGCCTTTTGTCGCTGGGC
>JANPHH010000136.1:0-9525 GCA_031424375.1 Chthoniobacter sp.
GGCGATGTTTTTTTGAAAATTTGCGGGGCACGCGTGCGAAAATATTTTTGTTGAGACCGTTTTTTGAGTCAGCTAATTCGTCAGTTTCAAACAACCATCCACTCAACTCAAACGTCGCAAATCTTATGCACATCCTCGCAACACTCGTCGGCCTTTCCTGCCTCGTCCCGTTCATCATGGTGCTCATCAAACTCTTCCAGACAAAGGGCGCGCTGCACGGCATCCTCGGCATCATCTGCGGGCTCTACACTTTCATCTGGGGCTGGATGAACGCGACGACGTTGAACATCAAAAACATCATGATACTTTGGTCGATACTATGGGTCGTTGCCATGGTCCTGAATGTAATGTTCCCTGGCAGTGCGATGAGCCCGCAGACCGCGCCTTAATCGGCTAAGTGAACCTGCGGTGCCGGCAGCGCGCAGCCCGGCACCTTTTTCAAAGCGCGCAAAACGATCGCCGCGTCCATGCGCTCCTGCGTGGAAGCTTCGCGGCCAGCCAAATTGCTTGTCTTTTCCCGCGCACCGTCGATTCATCTGCCCCTCACTTTTCCAACATGTCCAAACTTTCTCTTCGCGACATCGATGTCGCCGGCAAACGCGTCTTCCTCCGGGTCGATTTCAACGTCCCACAGGACAAGACGACCGGCGCAATCACCAACACGGCGCGCATCGCCGCCGCGCTTCCCAGCATCCGGCACATTCTGGAAAAGGGCGGCTCCGTCGTGCTCGCCAGCCATCTCGGGCGTCCCGATGGCCAGGCTTCCGAGAAGCTCTCGCTGCGCCCCGTCGCTCTGAAGCTCTCCGAATTGCTCGGCAAGCCGGTGCAGTTTCTTAGCGACTGCGTCGGACCCGATGTCGAAGCCGCTTGCGCAGCGCTCCAGCCCGGCGGCGTGATCCTGCTCGAGAATCTGCGCTTCCACATTGAGGAAGAGGGCAAGGTGAAGCGCGAGGACGGCACCAAGGAAACCGCCGATGCGGCCGCGGTCGCCGCGTTCCGCGCCAGCCTCACGAAGCTCGGCGACATCTATTGCAACGACGCCTTCGGCACCGCGCACCGCGCGCACTCCTCCGTGGTCGGCGTGGATCTGCCGATCAAGGCCGCCGGATTCCTCGTGGAAAAGGAACTCACCGCCTTCGCCAAGGTCCTCGACAATCCCGCGCGTCCGCTGCTCGCCATCCTCGGCGGCGCGAAGATCGCGGACAAAATCCCGCTGATCAACAACCTGCTCGACAAGGCCAATGAGATCATCATCGGCGGCGGCATGGCGTTCACCTTCAAGAAAGTGCTCGAAGGCATGGAGATCGGGAACAGCCTCTTCGACGCGAAAGGCGCGGAGATCGCGAAGGAGCTTTTCGAGAAAGCCGCCGCGAAGGGCGTGAAGATCCACCTGCCCGTCGACTTCGTGATCGCCGACAAATTTGCACCCGACGCGAACACCAAAGCCGCGACCGACAAGGAAGGCATCCCGGCTGGCTGGGAAGGCCTCGACTCCGGTCCCGCGAGCCGCGCGCTCTTCGCCGAAGTCATCGGCCGCGCGAAGACGATCGTCTGGAACGGGCCTCCCGGCGTGTTCGAATTCGACGCCTTTTCCGGCAGCACCAAAGCCATGGCGGAAGCCATCGCGGCGGCGACCGCGGGCGGCGCGATCAGCGTCGTGGGCGGTGGTGACACCGCCACGGCGGCGAAGAAATTCGGCGTGATCGACAAGGTCACTCACGCCTCCACCGGCGGCGGTGCCTCGCTCGAACTGCTCGAAGGCAAGACGCTTCCCGGGGTGGCCGCTCTCAACGAGAAGTAAAAACCCGTCCACGAAACACACGAAACGACACGAAAGTCAGAAAACCGATGCGCCGCAAAATCATTGCCGGTAACTGGAAGATGAACGTCACGGTCAGCGAGGCTGATTCGTTCCTCGACTCCTTCCTCGTCGAAGTCCTCGAAGAAAAGCGCGTGGACATTGTCCTCATCCCGCCCTTCACCACTCTCCCTCGCGTCTCAGAAAAGCTGAGCACGATCCAGAATGTGAAGCTCGGCGCGCAGAACATGCACTGGGAGAAAAGCGGCGCATTCACCGGCGAGATCAGCGCCTCGATGCTGCGCGAACTCTTCACCCGCTACGTCGTGCTCGGTCACAGCGAGCGGCGGACGCTCTTCGGGGAAACCGACGCGATCGTGAATAAAAAGACCGTCGCCGCACTCGCCGCCACGCTCACGCCCATCGTCTGCATCGGCGAGACACTCGAGGAGCGCGACGCGAACCGCGTGGAGGAAGTCCTCGGCACACAACTCCGCGGCAGCCTCGCCGGGCTCACCGCCGGGCAACTCGCCGATCTCGTCATCGCCTACGAACCCGTCTGGGCGATCGGCACCGGTCGCACCGCCTCACCGCAGCAGGCGCAGGACGCGCACGCCTTTTGCCGCCAGATCCTCGCCGAACTCAGCGACGCCGCCACGGCGGAAAAGATCCGCATTCAGTATGGCGGCAGCGTGAAGCCGAACAACACGGCCGAATTGATGTCGCAACCCGATATCGACGGCGCGCTCGTCGGCGGCGCGAGCCTCGATCCCCGCGGATTCTCGGAAATCGTGCGGCTCACCGCGGAACTCGCTCGGTAATCCGCACCCCGTCGGCTGGAAGCTAGCGGGCAGGTCGCTGGCCTCGGTCGCGACAGCCGGCGAGGCGAGGCGAGATGGTGCGCGCGAATTTCGCGCTCGACCCGCCGCGTCGCGGCGTAAAGATGCCGACGGATCCGATGAGCACTGCCGCCGCCGATGAACCTCGCCACACGCCGGATCAGGCGGCGGCCCATGCGTTTCTTTCCGAGCTGCGAACGCGCATCACCACCCAGCCGCTGCCTTATCAATACGGGGTGGAGAAAACGGCGCTCGAGAGCCTGTGGAAGTTATTCGACCAGGCGCGGGAGGCGATGAAGGCCAATCCGGGCTGCGAGGTTTTCGCCCGGCGGGTAACGGAAGTCTTGAATCTCGTCGTGCGCCCGAAGACGGCGAAGTGGCATCGCGCGCTCGAGACGGGGCGATTGGATAGCCGGGACGGGGCCGACGCATTCCGCGGAGAACTGCTCGAGGTCCAGGCCAGCCTCCGCGAATTCGCCGCGGAGCTGCACGAGATGGCCTACGGATCGCGTTACTCCGATGCGCTCACGCCAGACGCGATGCCCGCTGGCGCGCTCGCGCCGCTCTTCGCTTCGTTGCCCTTCGGCTTCACGACTCTCGATCCCGTACTCGCGCCGGTCGCTGCTCAGATCAAAAACGATGAAGCCGGGGAGATTCGCGCCCGGCGCAAAAAGCGGCGAGCGAACCCGGACGCGCCCGACCCGTGCGAGGGGGCGGACGCGGTGGGACTCGCGCTCTCCGGGGGCGGCATTCGTTCGGCGACATTCTCCCTCGGCGTCGTTCAGGTGCTGGCCGCGCGCGGGTTGCTGAAAGACGTGGATTTTCTCTCGACGGTCTCCGGCGGCGGATACACCGGTTCGTTCCTCACGCAGCGTCTCGGAGATGGCCCGTCGATGGACGGCGTGGCGCATCCCCACGGACCGGACCCGGAGCCCATTCGCTATGTGCGGGAGAACGTAAAATTTCTCTCCGGCGAAGACCTCGTCGAACGTTGGATGATGGTCACGGCGACTCTCGCCGGAATGTTCCTGAACTGGACGGTCCCGCTTCTCGTGCTGGTCGTGATGGCGCTGGCCGCGAGCGGCATCGATGCACACTGGCCGTTGGTCTGGCCGAAAGTTTTCCAAGTCTCTGCGGGCCTCTCGCTCGGGGCGATGGTGCTCTACGGCTGGTTCATCCGCCGCGGGCGCGGGGCCAGCCTCGTCAGCGGCAGAATCCTTGGGGCCTTGCTCGCATTCACGGGAGCGACGGGGCTCGGTCTCGCACTCGCCTTCGGGATCGGACAGGGCGCGTCCGCGCTGCTCGGGCGCTGGCCGGCTTCGGGCGGAATCAGCGCACTGCTCGCCCTCGGCGTTTCCGCCGTGCCGGGCATCATTCGCTTTGTGCCCGTGTTGAAAAATCCGGAGCACCGCAAGCTGGTCCTCAAGATCGCGCTGCTCGCGGCCGGTCTGCTCGTGCCACTCCTCGCGCTCGGTTGCTTCTATGTCCTCTGCGCGCTCGTGGGGACGCATCTCACGCCGCTCGTCTGGATGGCCGGAGCGCTCGCGGTGGTGGCGTTTTTCATCCTGAACATCAACCTCACCTCACCGCACCGGCTCTACCGCGACGGACTCGCCCGCACCTTCATCCAAAAGGGCGTGACCGGAACGCCGGACGTGAAACTCAAGGAGATCAATCCGCAGCAGACGGCGCCGTATCAGATCATCAACGCCGCGCAAAATGTGCCCTCGACTCACCAGGCTTCGCTGCGCGATCGCGGTTGTGACTTCTTCATTTTCTCGAAGTGCTGGATGGGTTCGGTCTCCGCCGGCTACCACCCCACCTCAGACTGGCGCGACGCCGGGCGGGAGATCGATCTGGCCACCGCGATGGCCGTCTCCGGCGCGGCGTTCTCTTCGCACATGGGACTGGGCTCGGTGCCGATGCTCACGGCGTTGCTCACGCTGCTCAATGTGCGGCTCGGATTCTGGATGCACAAACCAGGCGCCGGCGGGTGGTTCCAGTCGCCGGGATTCTTCTGCCTGCTCCGCGAGGCGCTCGGCACCGGCATGGCCGAGAACGCGCCCTGGCTGAATCTCTCGGACGGTGGGCACATCGAAAATCTCGCCATCTACGAGTTGCTCCGCCGCCGCTGCAAATTCATCGTCTGCGTCGATGGCGAGGCGGATCCTGCGTTCACTTTCCATGGGCTGATGACCCTCGTCCGGCACGCGCAGATCGACTTCGGCGTGAAAATCCATCCACGGCTCGACGACGTGCGCGCGGATGCGGAGACCCACCGGAGCAAGTCCCATTTTCACCTCTGCCGCATCGAGTATCCGGAAGGCTGGGGCCTGCTGCTCTACATCAAGTTGTCCGTTACCGGCGACGAGTCGGAACTCATCCGGCGCTACCGGATCAATCACCCCGAATTCCCGCACCAATCGACGCTGGATCAATTCTTCGATCAGGAGCAATTCGAGGCCTATCGCCAGCTCGGCGTGCATGCGGCTGAGTCGCTCTTCCTGCCGGCGCTGATGAACGGGGCGAACCCCACTTCCATTCCCGATTGGTTCCGCGCGCTGGCCGCCAGCCTGCTCGAGCCCGCGTGATCGCGGCTGCGCTTCAACGCCGTTTTTCTCCATGCCAAATCCCGTCCGCATCTACGTCCTCCACCACCCGGAAAGTGAGCTCGGCGCGGCGCTGGCCGATCGCATTTACGACTGGTTCCGGCTGCCGAGCCTCGAAGGCATTCCCGTCTATATTCGCTCCGTCGCCGCGGGTCCGGATGGCCGGCCGCTCGATCCCGCGGGCGATCCGAAATCGAACAGCGCACTCGAGTATCTGATCCCGCTCGTCGATGCGCAGATGGTGCGCGACCCCGTCTGGCACGACTACCTCGTCGCCCTCGCGGAGGGCTGTGCCAGCCGCGGTTCAACCGCATCGTGCACGGCGGGGTGGGTCATGTTCCCCGTTGGTCTGGATTCCAGCGCCTTCAATCTGCCGCGGGCGATCACGCGGCGAAATTTCATCCGGCACAATATCGCCGCCCCAACCGCGGCGCTTCCCCCGGCCGAGCAGGAAAATCTCAACGCCGAGGAAACGCTCAAGCACCTCACCGAAGCACTCGCGCGCGACCTCAACGGCCGCCTCTTCCCGGAACAAGCCGCGGCGCGATTCCGGATCTTCATCAGCTACTCGCGCGCCGACAGCACCGACGTGGCCAAGAGCCTGCGCGACTACATTCAGGGCGAGACGCAGTGCCAGGTCTTCCTCGACGAGAATGACATCGCCTACGGACAGGCGTTCGACGAGAGCCTGGAAGCGAATGTCTCCGACCACTCGCGGGCGATGATCGTGATCAATGGCGACAACTACGCCGACCGCCCGTGGTGTCGGTGGGAGATCGGGCGCTTCACGGCGCCGCGCGTCGTCCCGCTCGATGTCGGCAGCCCGGCCCGCGGAGGTTCGTCGCGCAAGATTCACCTCTTCCATCCGCTGCTCGTCGTCGACGGGATCCGGGGACCCGCGATGACGCGCGTGCTGCCGGAACTCGCGCAGGCTCCCGTGGTCCGTTGGGAAGCCGGACGCGCCAAGCTCTGTTTCAGCGTGCTGATGCGCGAGGTCCTGCTCGGGTTGAAAGATGTGCTCGTCGCCAGGCAGGTGCTCGCGGGGGATGACCTGCGCGATGCGGTGGTGGTCAATCGACTACCCGGTCCGATCGCCATCGAGGGTCTGCTCCGTGCGCGGACCCAGGCGAAAGGTGCGCGCCCCGCGACCACCGTCACCATTCACTACCCCGGAAACGGCTTGCCGCTGATCGAACTGCGCCTGCTCCAGCGAACGTTCGAAGGCGTGCGCTTCTGCGCCTTCCGCGACGTGATGCGCGACGGGGTGGGCAGCGTGCGGGGGCGGGCGGTCATGGGGGCGAAGATGCACCGCGGGCTGGAGCGACTGCAGACCGACCACCGGGCCAGTTTCCCATTGCAGGGCAAGGTGTTCGCCATCTCCACCGCACATTCGCGCCGGGAACTCGCGGCGCTCGGCTACCTGCCGCAGCATCAGGACGAAGCACTAATTCATCTCCTGCGGCCGCTCTTTCGCATGGGGGCGGATATTCTTTTCGGCGGTCTGCCGCCGACCGCCGTTCCGCGTTCCGGCACCGAGCCATCGTGGTCCGCCACGCGCAATATCACGGCCACGCTGGTGCAACTCCTCGCCAATGAGCGCCGCGAAGACGGCGACGAAACGGGCGACAAAAAATCGCCCGCGGTCCGCGGTCCGCTCATCTTCAACGTGCCACCCTGGCCCGCGAGCCGCACGATCACACCGCGGGATGAAGCGGGCTGGATCAACTCGTGCCGCATCCTCTACGTCACGCCCGAAGACGCCGGCCTGCCGCCGTGGCCGGGGGACATTCCCCACAACACCGAGGAGCCACCACCCGGCTACCGGCGCTACGTCTCGCGCGTTCTCAGCGAGATGCGCCGGCGCTACGAGGGCGAGTATCGCTGCCGGCTTCCGGCGGAAGGCGAACGCGTGATCCGGCCCTCGGCGTTCATTTTCATCGGCGGAAAACTGGAGGATTTTTCGGGAGTGCTGCCGGGGATCATGGAGGAATTCCTGCACGCCTCTCGCACCCAGCGGCCGATCTATCTCATCGGCGGCTTGCGCGGAGCGGCGGGCGCGATCGCGCGCGCGCTGTGCGCAGCGGAAGGCGCTCCGCGTCCTCCCGAATTCACAATCGAACATTACCTCGCGCAGAAATCGCCCCGCGCACTCACCGACTATCCCGCGCTCCTCGCCGAGATCGAGGCGGCGGGTGACCCGCATCCGGGCGCGCTCCTCGAGGAGCTTTGGGAGGTGATCGAGAAACACCGCGGATCGGGACTCGCGCGGCTTTTCCGCAATGGTCTGACCGACGCGCAGAATCGCGACCTGCTCGAAACGGCGAATACCTACGACGCAGTGCGACTCGTCTGGGAGGGAATCAGCAACGCCTCGGGACTGCTCAATGCAACTGCCAGTCCGGCCTCGGCTGTGAAAGCGGGGAAGCCAACGTCACGCCGGCCTCCGCGGGGCGGAAAAAAACGCTGACCGCAGGCGGGGTCACGGCGCTGGTGACGGCCGGCCGAGCTTGCGTTCCGCCTCCGCGATCAGGACACGGGGCGGGGGCGGTGGGGCGCGCGGGGAGGCCGGGCTCGTGGGATGGAATGCGGAGCGCGGGTGCGGCTGGGCGGGGCGGGTGCGGGGCGAACGGCGAACCCTCCGCCGGAGCCCTCCGCCCCGGCGCTCCGGCGGCGGGAACGCGCGCCGGGGAGGTCGCCACGCGCGTCGCGATCATCGGCACGCACGTTTTCCCCGCCGAAACGGACCGAAAACCGAGCGTTTTACCCGAAACGCCCCACTTTTCCGCCCCTCAACCCCCATTTCACCATGCCGTGGGAAAGCCAAGGCACCCGTGTTTTGGCGGGAAGCGCACCGTCGCCTGGAGGGAAGCGCGCCGTCGCTTCCGTGGCCGGGAATGGGCGGCCATGGCATCGACGGCGCGATGCCCTCCACCGCCTTGCCCTCCACCGCCGGGGCAATTACCACCTCAGCTCGTTTATCTCGCCTTGGTGCGGCCAGGCGGCGGGCTCAGCCACCAGGCCGGCGCGCACTGGGTTCTGCCGCACGTATTCCCATTTTTCATCGTAATGCCGGAGGTGCCGGAGCTGGGTGTCCCAGAAGTCGAGTTGCCAGACGGGTTGCTCGTCCACCCGCGGCCAACGCCGGGAGGCCAGGGTTTTCCAGTAGCGCACCCATTGCCCGATGGGTCTGGAGGGCACCGCGCCGTCGGTGCCGTGGAGGGTGGCGGGAGCGCAGAAGAGGTGAACATGATCCGGCATGACCATGAACCGTCCCACCCGCCAGCTCTCCGCCGCGCGCCAGGAATCCCGGAGCAGGGCCACGACGTCCGCCCGGGCGAGCAGACGCTTGCGGTCCTGGGTGCAGACGGTCAGGAACACGATCGCCGGTTCATTGAACCGCTCGACGATCGGCTGATGCACCGGATGTTTCCGTCCGCTCGGCATGTCGATGGCCGTGGCAGAAACGCCCGCTGGAGGGAAGCGCGCCGTTGCTTGGAGGGAAGCGCGCCGTCGCTTCCGTGGCGGGAATGGGCGGCCCTGGGCATCCACGGCGCGATGCCCTCCATCGGCCACGGCATCGACGGCGCGATGCCCTCCACGGCGGTGCCCTCACCTTTCGCGGGCTTGACCCGCGTCGCCGGCGCTGGCTATAACGCCCACAGACGCACGAAATCGCCGGTAACCACGATCGACGGACCGCTCACCCCCGCGAAGCCGGCGCGGACGAAGGGCGGGTGATGCCTCGAAGACCCCGGATACCAAACCTACCCCCGGAAGCCCTGCTCCTCGCTAAATCAATCGCCGCTCCACCATTGCTACCATGAAAACGCCATTCCTCATCCTCGCCGGCTCCATTGCCGCGCTGCTCGTCTGCGCCGTCCCATCCACCCTCCACGCCGCCGGGCTCACCGCTTCGGACCCTGCGACGCTTTACTTCGGCTCTTCCGTGAGTCAATCGGGCAGCATCGGCCTCGTTGGTGCTTACGGCAACATCGGGCCTACTCCGCCCATCTTTTTCCAAGGCTCGGCCTATGTCTTTCGCAGTCTGGATACGGCCACAGGCACGATCAGCCAGAACGTGAAGCTCACCGCCTCCGACGGTGCGGCGGATGATTACTTCGGCTCTTCCGTGAGTCTCTCGGGCAGCATCGGCCTCGTCGGGGCTCCCCTAGACGATATTGGGATGCCCCCCGACCAAGGCTCGGCCTATGTCTTTCGCAGTCTGGATACGGCCACGGGCACCATCACCCAGAACGTGAAGCTCACTGCCTCCGACGGC
>JANPHH010000137.1:0-18548 GCA_031424375.1 Chthoniobacter sp.
AGCCCGGCTCTACGTTCCGCTCGAGCAAAGCTTTCTCATCGCCCGCTACGTCGGCGTCGGAAAGCGCAACCCGGCACTCTCCACCCTCGGCGACGGCAAGTGGGCGAAGGCGAAGAAGAACGCGGAGAAAGCGGTCTTCGATTACGCCTCGAAACTGCTCGCCGTCCACGCCGAACGCGAGACCGCACGCGGCTATGCCTTCCCGCCAGACAACAAATGGCAGAGCGAATTCGAGGCATCCTTTTTGTACAAGGAAACCGTCGATCAGGCTGCCGCCATCGCCGCCTCGAAGGCCGATATGGAATCCGAGCGGCCGATGGATCGGCTGATCTGCGGAGACGTGGGTTTCGGCAAAACCGAGGTCGCGATTCGGACGGCGTTCAAGTCGGTGATGGGCGGGAAACAAGTCGCCATCCTCGTCCCCACCACGGTGCTGGCGGAGCAGCACTACCGGAATTTCCGCGAGCGGATGAGCGACTACCCGGTGACGGTCGAACTGCTCAGCCGCTTCCGCACCCCCGCCGAGCAGCGCAAGACGGTCGAGGGGCTGAAGGACGGGCGCGTGGACATCGTGGTCGGCACGCACCGGCTGATTTCGAAAGACATCGCGTTCAAAAATCTCGGGCTGGTGGTGATCGACGAGGAGCAGCGCTTCGGCGTGCTGCACAAGGAGAAGTTCAAGGAGATGTTCCAGCTCGTGGACATGCTCACGCTCAGCGCCACGCCGATCCCTCGCACGCTTTACCTTTCGCTGATGGGGGCGAAGGACATGAGCACGATCGAGACGCCGCCGCTCAACCGCATCCCCACCGAGACGCTCATCTGCCCCTACGATGAGCGGATCATCCGCGACGCGATCAACCGCGAGATGTCACGCCAGGGGCAGGTTTACTTTCTCCACAACCGCGTCGGCTCGATCGAAGGGATGCGC
Organism: Chthoniobacter sp.; assembly: GCA_031424375.1. GTDB lineage: Bacteria > Verrucomicrobiota > Verrucomicrobiia > Chthoniobacterales > Chthoniobacteraceae > Chthoniobacter. The sequence goes on from JANPHH010000137.1 coordinate 932, forward strand.
GACAAAATCAAAAAGCTCTGCCCGAAAGCGCGCTGCCTGATCGGCCACGGGCAGATGGACGAGCACGAGTTGGAGGATGTGATGCACCAGTTCGTGAGCGGCGCGGCGGACGTCTTGATCTCGACAACGATCATCGAGAGCGGCCTCGATATTCCGAACGCGAACACGATCATCATCGACCGCGCCGACCGCTTCGGCCTCGCGGATCTCTACCAACTCCGCGGTCGCGTGGGCCGCGCCCAGCACAAGGCCTACGCCTACCTGCTGCTCCCGCGCGACATGATGTCCGGAGGCGAAGCGCGGCGCCGCATCAATGCGATCAAGCAATACAGCTCGCTCGGCGCCGGCTTCAAAATCGCCATGCGCGACCTCGAGATCCGCGGGGCGGGCAACATCCTCGGCACGCAGCAGAGCGGGCACATCGTGAACATCGGCTTCGATCTCTACTGCGCGCTGCTCAAGCAGGCGATCAGCAAGCTGAAGGGCGAGAAGGTGCGCCCGCGATTGGAAGTCGTGCTCCGCACGGATTTCGTGGTCACCCGCGAAGCGGAATTCACGGAGGGACGCGCTCCAGCGCGTCCCACTCTTCTCCCGCCCACGCCCGCGCAACGCAACCGCCGCGGGTGGACGCCGACGATTCCGATGCCTGCCCCGGGCGAAGCGGGACGCACGGGAGCGCGGCCCTCCGACAAAGCCCCCGCATTCCTCCCGGCGAGCTACATCGCGGAGTCGCAGCCGCGCATTCAGGCGTATCGCCGCCTCGCCGAGATCACCACGCAGGAGCAGCTCGAGGCGCTGCGCAAAGTGTGGCGCGACCGTTTCGGCGTGCTGCCCGAGGCCGCGGAGAATCTGCTCGTGACGACGGAGATCAAACTCGCCGCCGCCGCGCGGAAGATGAGCGTGGTCGAGGTCCGCGAGGACAAGGCGATGCTCACCCGCAACGGCGAACTGATCCAGATCGACGGTCGATTTCCCCGCCTGACCGCGACGGACCCCGGCGCGAAGCTGCGCGAGTTTCTGGCGCTCATCCGCGCCTTTTAGACAACGGGAAAAAGTTTCATCGTCTGCCGCTTCCGTTCCGGCTCGGGGGACGTTATGCACTCTGACCCATGCCTGATATTCATGAGTGGCTGAATCTTCTCGTCCGCATGGCCCACCTCATTTCCGGGATCATGTGGATCGGCACGTCGTTCTATTTCGTGTGGCTTGATTCCGCGTTCACGCCGCTGGCGACGAAGGTCAACGGCGTCGAAGGCGAGCTCTACATGGTCCATGGCGGCTTCTTTTACCGGGTGGAAAAGCGGCAGTTCGGCGCGAGCGAGATGCCTCCGCTGCTGCACTGGTTTAAGTGGGAGGCTACCTTTACGTGGATCACGGGATTCCTCATGCTCTGGATCGTCTACTACGCGAGCAATGGAGCGTACCTCATCGACCCGAGCGTGCGCGTGCTCACCCAGGCGCAGGCTGTTTCGCTCGCGCTCGGTTTTCTCGTCGGGAGCTGGTTTGTCTACGACGGCCTCTTTCGTTCCCCGCTCGGGAATACGCGCTGGGGCACCGCACTCGGCCTCGCACTCGCCGGCGGCGCGGTCTGGTTTCTCACCCACACGTTCAGCGGCCGCGGCGCGTTCATCCATCTCGGCGCGATGTTCGCCACGATCATGGTCACAAATGTCTGGGTCCACATTCTGCCGAACCAGCGCGCAATCATCGCCGCAGCCGCCGCGGGAAAGGAGCCCGACTACGAGCTGAGCAGGAAGGCCAAGCGCCGCTCGATGCACAACAGCTACGTCACGATCCCGGTGCTCTTCACCATGATCTCGAATCACTTCGCCGCGCTGACGAATCACCCGGTGAACTGGCTCACGCTGATCCTGATCGTCATCGTCGGCGCGTTGGTCCGGCACACCATGATCACGGCGAAGCGTTGGCCGCTCATTCCGGCCGCGGCGGGGATCGCGGTGTTGATGTTGATGACCGCACCGCGGAGCCCGGCGATTCCGGCGGGGTCTGGGGAAAAGGTGAAGTTCTCCGAGGCGTTTGCGGTGATCCAGACGCGCTGTGTCTCCTGCCACTCGGAGCATCCCACGGATGATCTCTTCAAGGTCGCGCCGAACGGCGTGATGATGGATACGCCGGAACGGGCAAAGCAACTCGCGCCGCGGATCTACGAGCGGGCCGTCGCGCAAAGGACGATGCCGTTTCTGAACAAAACCGGCATGGCTGACAGCGAGCGCGACATCCTCGGCCGGTGGGTCGCGCAAGGGGCGACGCTCGCGGATTGAGCGCCATTCCCGCCACGGAGCGGCTCAGAACTCGAACTGGTCGATGTTCTCTTTGTTGAAGATGAACGGCTGGCCGAGCACCACGTTGTCGCCTTCGACCTTGATCGCGCCGAGCTTTCCTCCGTCGTACTCGGTCGCGCCGGCATTGAGCTTGCCCTTTACCACGTCGGCGGCGGCTTTGATCGTGAGGTAGCCGAGGTCCTGCACCTTCCAGAGGATCACCGATTGGGTCACGCCGTCGTGAACGAAAGTGCGGTTCTCGCTCGGCAGGCCGAGGCCGAGCACTTTGACCACGCCGGCTTTGCCCGCCTGCTTCACCGCTTCGGCCGCACCGGGGACGGCGGGCGAGCAGATCGCCATGATGCACTTCAGATTCGGATAGGCGCTGAGGAGGTTCGTCGCTTCCTGTTGCGCCTTGTCCTTCTGGTCATCGCACGGCTTTGTCGCCACGAGTTTGAGGTTCGGATACTTCTCCGCGAGACGCGCTTCGATGTGCTTGCGCCATTCATTCATGTTCGCGGCGGTGAGTGTGGCGGTGATGATCGCAAACTCCCCTTCCCCGCCGCTCAGCCGCGCGGCTTCATCCATGAGCGTAAAGCCGATGCCCTGCGCGGTCGCCTGATTCACAAAGAAGCTGCGCGCGTCGGCGTTCGCGTCGGAGTCGTAGGTCACCACCTTGATCCCAGCGGCTTGGGCTTTCTTCAGCGCCGTGGAGATGCCTTCCTTGTTTTCGCAAGCGGCGGCGATCGCATCGACGCCGAGCGTGATCCAGTTTTCCACGATCTCGTTTTGCTTCGCCGGGTCGGTATTCGTCGGACCATCAAAGAGCAGTTCCGCGCCCAACTCCTGCGCCGCAGCGCGCGCGCCCTTCTCCACGTTGACGAAGTATTGGTTGCCCTTGGATTTCGGGAGCAGCGCGATGGTCAGCTTTTTGCCGGCGCTGTCGCCGCCCGCGCTGTCGGGCGATTTATTGCATGCGGCGAGAACGAGGAACGGGAGCGCGAGGAGGATGAGGCGGCGTTTCATGGGGGCCGTGAAAGTGCCGCAATCACGGTCTGGACCGCAAGAGCTACTGATTGAATCCTGCGGACTTTCCCGCCGCCCTCAAATCACTTCCCGGCCGCCAGTTTCTCCCACAGCGCACGCTCCTCGGGGGTGAGTTCGATGGGCAGCGTCACCTCCAGCTTCACAAAGAAATCGCCGCGCTCGCCGAGTTTGGTCGGCAGTCCGCGCCCTTTGAGACGGAACTTTCTCCCCGGCTGCGTCCCGCCGGGAATCCGCAGCCGCACCGGTCCGTCGGGCGTGGGCACTTCCGCCTCGGTGCCGAGGACCACGCGAGCCGCGGGCAGTTCGAGATCGAAGCTGAGGTCGCTGCCTTGCACTTCGTAGTCTGGATGCCGCTCAAAGCGCACGCGCAGATAGAGGTCGCCCGCGCCGTGTGCGCCCGCGCCCTCACCCTGTCCGGCGAGGCGGATCTTTTGCCCCTCGCGCACACCTTTCGGAATTCGCACCTCGAAGTTTTGCACGCCGTTGCGTCCATCGCGGCGGAGGCTGATCGCCTTCTTCGCGCCGTGTAGCGCTTCCTCGATCGTGACGAGCAGGTCCGCCTCCACGTCGCTCCCCCGCTCCTGCGGCGCGCCACCGGGAAAGCCGGTAAAACCACCACCCCGCGTTCCCGGCCGTCCCCCACCGCTGAAGAACTGCTCGAAGAAGTCGCTGAATCCCGTGCCGCCGAAACTGAATCCGCCACCGTTCGGATCGGCAGCGCCGCGCCTTCCTCCCGCACCTGCCCAGCCGGGCGGTGGCCGCTGCCCGACCTTGTCCCAATCCGCGCCGAGCGTGTCGTATTTCTCCCGCTTCTCCGGATCGGAAAGCACCTCATACGCCTCGTTGATCTCCTTGAACTTCGCCTCCGCCGTCTTTTTGTCCTTGGCCACATCGGGATGATAGACCCGCGCGAGTTTACGGAAGGCCTTGCGGATGTCGTCGTGCGAAGCGGTTTTGGAAACGTCGAGTGTCTTGTAGTAGTCCTTGTAGTCCACAGAGGGTTGAGGTTTGAGGGGAAGCCGAGCGAATGTGGGATGTTTGCTGAGAACATCAAGACGAAGGATCAGCGGAGGCGGTCTCCGCGGACGCTGATGCCGGGCGCGACGCGCGGCGGCCACCGATCCCGAGGCGCTGCGGCCAGCGTTACGGCAGCTTCAGGATGCGCAGCCGGATGTAGCGGGTCGCCCCGCCCGTGCTGGAAATGGCCGTGGTATCCCGCACCTCGACCGTGCGCAGCGGCGGGGTGCCACTTTCCTGGATGAAGCCCGCGCCGCTGGTAGCGGCGCCGCCCACGCTGCTGGCCACGATGCTCCAGTCTTCGAGATCAGGCGAGACCTGCACTTGATACGTCAGCTCCGTCGCCGTGGTGACGCGCAGGAAGGTGATGCTCAGGAAATCTCCGCCGGGCGTCGGGTAATTTTTGAGGACCACGACGGGCAACCCGATGCGGCTGCCGCTGTTGGCGCTGAGGTTTTGGCCATACTCGCCGAGGTTGCTGATCCCATCGCGATCCGGGTCGGCGTCGGGGTCGGCGTTGGCCGGATTGAAGCCAAATGTGGCGATGTAGTGCGCGAAGGTGTTTGCGATCGTGAGAGCAAAGTTCTGCGTGCCGGCGGGCGTCAGACCGTTTTGCGCGGTGACGGTGATTCCCGAAAAAATGCCGGGCACGAGCGGAGTCCCCGTGAGCGTCCCGCCGGTAGTGAGCGACAAGCCATTCGGCAGAGTCCCAGCCGTCACACTCCACGTCGGTGGAGGGGTGCCACTCGTCGCGAAGACGTGAGTGTAAGCCTGGTCCACCACCCCCGCAGGCGGGAGCACACTGGTGACGGCGGGCGCCGCACCGCAGCACAGCGGGGTTGAATCGCTCAAGCTGATCGTGTCGATGCGCCAGACCGTGCCGGCGACGGCCACGCCGTCGTCGCTGCCGAGACGCCACCGGAGGCGGATGGACTGCCCCGCTGCGCTCGCGGGAAGGTTCACGGTGGTCGTCGTGTAGCCAGCGGCTGAGGTGCCCGTCCACGCCGCGCGGTTTGCGATCGGGCTCAAAAATCCCGGGTCGATTGTCCCGTTGTAGCCACCCGCGGCGAAGCTCCCACCGGCGGTCACGATATCCTGATAGGCCCCGGAATTGATCGAAATCTCGAGCACGCCGCCGTCGTAACCGCTTTCAAAGATCCACCGATGTTTGAAAGCGATCTGCGCCGTCGGGCTCACGATCGAGATCATCGGCGAGTCGAGACGGGTCTCCGCGACAGTGGCCACGCCCGACGCCGAGACCGCGTTCGGTGCGCTGTCTGGCGTGGTGGTGGAGGTCACCCAAGCGGCAGCGGCGCCGGTCACGACCGTCGAAGTCCAGCCGGACGGGAGCGCCGGCGCGGTGACGGAGTCGAAGTTCTGCACGGTGCCGCCGAAGTTTTGCAGAACCCCGAGGCGGATGGTGTAAGACACCGTGCCAAAGCTCGTGGCACCATCGTGGAGTTGGAAGGTGGGAGTAATATTGCTCCCACAGGCGGCCGCCGGATTGACCCGGAAGGTGAAGGCGCGCGCAGCTGAAGCCCCACCGCCCACCACACCGTACGATTGGCTGGTCGTGACCGGGATGACATTACCGGCGGCCTGCAGGGTCGCCACGAGGTTCGACGTGGCGCCTGCGCCGGTGTTATTCAGGCTGAAGTTGATCGTCACCGTTTCCGCAGGATCGGGTGCTCCGTTTGGCGGCACGCAATTCTCTGCGGTCGGCGCGGAAGCCGTTCTCGCTTCGATCGCTGGTGTGGTCGAAATGACATTCACATTGAACCGCCGCACGATCGCCGCCCCGCAGGTGTCTTGCACCGTCACCGTCACGGGCGTAGCGCCGAGTGTGGTGGTCGTGATGGGCGAGGCCGTGATCGCGCCGGTGCTTTGATTGATGCTCAACGTGCCGCCCCCGGGGAGCGCGATCGGCGCGATCGAGATCGGTGCGGGACCCAGGTTGCCATTCGCATCCGCGGGCGCCGCGCTGGGCGTGGCGGTAGCACTTCCGCCGCGGGGCACACCCACGTCCGAATAGGTGCCCACGGTCGGCGCCGGGTTCGGCTGCACGATGAGATTCACGGTGGCGAAGGTCGTCGAGCCAATGCTGTCGGCGACACTGAGTGTGAGCGGGTAGGTCCGGCTCGAGAGGGTGGTCACGAGCGAGCAGTCGGCCTGCGCGGTGACGGTGATGTTCGCGCCGGAGATGGCCGCCGTCACGGTGGTGTCGGCGGGCGCGTCGAGGATCGTCGCGGTGAGCGGCGTGTTTGGGTCGGAAACCGTGCCGACTGTGGCCGTCGTCGCGTTGAGCGATCCGCGCTGGACAGTGATGCCCGAGGCAATGGTGACACCGGGCGCCGTGTTCGTGCTGGTGATCGTCAGGTTCGCGTCGGAGATGTCGAAGAAGATGTTGCCCACCGCTTCCACTTTGATGCGGCCCTGAGTGGTGGCGACATTGGCGACGCTGGGGATCGTCACCGTCTCCGTGCCGTCATTCGGGGTGCTCGCGGCGAGGACGAAAGGGAACGTGTTGCCGCCATCGGTCGAGAGCGAGATTTTCACATTCGCGCAGCTCACCGGCGCGGCGGTCGTGCTGGCCACGTTCCAGGTGACCGTCTGGCTGGACCCGCCAGCGATCGTTGCGCTCGCGTTCTGCGAAGTCTGCGCAAATGGACCCGCCGCAGTCGTCGAGGTGACGGTCATCGAGGCGTAGTTCGATCCACCGCCGCCGGCACGATTGTCGCGGACGGTAACGCGGAAAGTCATCGTGCGATTCGTGGCGGGCAGGAACTCGCCCGTGGCGAACGTACTCACCACTGCAGGCGGGACGTTGGAATTGTTCAGGATGTAGCTGAGCGAGGGAAAAATGCGGGTCGGCTTCCGCGAGGGATCGAACGAACGAAAAATCGGCGCCGAGCCGTTGTCCCGCGGCGCCACCGTGGGATCCTGCGCGGCGCCGAGATCGAACTCTTCCCAGCAGTAAGTAAGCACGTCGTTCACGTTGGGATCGGTCGCAGACGCCGTGAGCGCAAAGGGCGTCCCCATCGGGATCGTGCGGTTCGTCAGCACGGCGATGGTTGGCGGTGTATTGCCGGTCACCGTGGCCACGCCCACATTCCCCGGTGAAGAGCCGCTCGTGTAGGCGTCGATTTCGTCGTAGCTGATGGTGTGAAAGTAGTCGTCGCTGTGGGGTGCGAGATCCTGCGGCGAGCAGATCCCGGCATAGGCCATGATGGTGGTTCCGCTGCCCGGTTCGTAGGCCGTGGGACCGTTGCGATTGGTGCTGCTGCAGCTTCCGGAAGTGGCGTTGAAGGGATGGTTTCCACCGAACTGGTGCCCCATCTCGTGCGCCACGTAGTCGATGTCGTAGGGGTCGCCCACGGGATTTGTCGTGCCAGTGACTCCGGAGGCCTTCTGACCGGTGCGGCCGACGACGCCGAGACCCGCGAGCCCACCGCCGCCCGTGCTGAAGAGATGGCCGATGTCATAGTTCGCATTGCCGATCACGGCATCGATCTTGGCCTGGCTCTCGTCGATCAGGAGGTCGGGGTTTCCGTCGGTGAAGCCGTCCGTATTGGCGTCGAGAAAGATAACCTGATCCTCGTTGCTCACGAGCTTGAGCCGGATGGAGAGATCCCGTTCGTAAACGGCGGAGACGCGGTTCACCGAGGTAACGATCGCCCCGAGCGTGCCGAGCAATGTGCCGCCGCCAGCCGCAGCGGCATACTCTCCCGTGCAGGCGACCGCGAGCCGATAGGTGCGGAGCGTGGCTCCGGTAGGGCGGGGCGCGGCGACTGCGCGCGCCAGTTTTACCGCGGGATCCGGTTTGCCGGTGACGCCGCACTGGAGGGTTTTCGGCGAGACGAAATCACGCCGCCGATACGCGATGTAGTAGTTCGCGTCGTCGCGCCAGAATGGATCCACGTAAAAGCTCACGCCATCCGCGCCGAGGACCAGAGCGTGGAAACCCTGCGGCGTCACGTCGAGCCGCGCGGTCAGGCCGGGGTCGTCGATGCCACGGGCAATGTAGGTCTTGAGCTGCGGATACCGGGCCGCAAGGCCCGGCTCCATGAGCGACGATTCTTCTACGGCGAAGCGGGCAAACGTCCCATCGGGCATCGGCAGGGGAAATTCGGCACCCGGCTCGCCGCTGAATTCCTGCGGCGCCTTCGCGAGCGCCTTGTCCAGTGCTGTGCGGGTCACCCGCAGGCTGCGGCCAATCCGTGGGACGACCGTGCGCTGCGAAGCCACCGCGCGGCGCGCCGCGAGAACCGTGGTGGCCGGAACGTCCTGCCAGACTTCGCTGGCAGTTTGGGCCCTCGATTCTACGATCCAGCCGAGTCCGATCGTCAGTGCCAGAAAACAAAGTGTCCCAAATCTCGCTCTCATTGACCATGTGTCCCGAGATTGGGGCGGACACACAAGGCGAAACGGATCGGACTCCGCACGCAGACCCGCTCGACACGCGCCGCGCCGCCGACCTACGTTGCCGCCCCTTGGACATCCCCGAGACACTCGCGATCATCGCCGGCAGCGGCAACTATCCGCTCGCCATGGCGTGCGCCGCACGGGCGCGCGGCGTGCGTCGGATCGTGGTCGCGGCATTTCAAAACGAGACCGACGCAGAGATCACAACGCTGACCGACAACGTGGAATGGATGCGCGTGGGCCAACTCGGGAAGATGATCGGCTTCCTGAAAAATTCCGGCACCCGGCACGCCGTAATGTCGGGCCAGATTCATCCGAAGAATCTCTTCGACCTGCGCCCGGACCTGAAGGCGTTGATGCTCCTCGGCAAATTGCGGCACCGCAACGCGGAGTCGATCTTCGGCGCGATCGCGGACGAGATGGCCAAGGTCGGCGTGGAACTGCTGCCGGCCACTTCATTTATGGAAGAGCACCTCGCCGCCGCGGGGCACATCGCCGGCCCGCGGCTCGGGCGGCGCGAGGCGGAAGATGTGCGCTACGGCTTCCGCATCGCCAAGGAAACGAGCCGGCTCGACATCGGTCAGACGGTGGTGGTGAAAGGCGGCACGGTGCTCGCGGTCGAGGCCTTCGAGGGAACGAACGCGGCGATGAAGCGCGGCGGCGAACTCGGGCGAAAGGACGCGGTCATGGTGAAGGTGTCGAAGCCGAATCAGGACTTCCGCTTCGACGTGCCGGTGATCGGTCCGCTCACGCTGGAAGCGGCGCGCGACGCCCGCATCCGCGTGATCGGCGTGGAAGCCGGTCGCACGTTGCTGCTGGAACGTGAGCGGCTCACGGCACTCGCGGACGAATTTCGCATCGCGATCGTGGGGCACGAGGCGAACCAATCCTCTCATGACTGATTCCAAATCCCTCATCCGCCTCGGCGTCATCGGCACCGGGAGCATGGGGAAGAACCATGCGCGCATTTTCGCCGAGCTGCCCGAGGCGCAATTCACCGCCGTGCTCGACGAGCGTCCCGAAATCGCTGCCGAGATCGCGGGGAAGTATGGCGCGAAACCGTTCGCGAACCTCGATTCGTTCATCGCCGCCGTCGACGCCGCGACGATCGCCACGCCGACCGTGACGCACTTCGACATCGCCCGGCGCCTGCTCGAAGCCGGCAGGCACGTGCTGGTCGAGAAACCCTTCACCGAAACCCCCGCGCAGGCCCACGAACTCTGCGCGCTGGCGCAGCAGCGCGGACTGGTGCTTCAAGTCGGACACATTGAGCGGTTCAATCCCGCGCTTTCCGCTCTCGAGTCCCGCCTGACCCAGCCGCGTTTCATCGAAGCGACCCGGCTTTCCCCCTACCCCGGCCGCAGCCTCGACGTGGGGGTGGTCCTCGATGTGATGATTCACGATCTCGAAATCATCCTGCATCTCGTCCGCTCGCCCTGGGTGCAGGTGGACGCCGTCGGGGTCGCCGTGCTGAGCACGCGCGAGGACATCGCGAACGTCCGCATCCGCTTCGAAAACGGCTGCGTGGCGAACATCACCGCGAGCCGCATCAGCCAGGACAAACTGCGCAAAATCCGGCTCTTTCAAAAGGATGCCTACCTGTCGCTCGACTACCAAAAGCAGGAGGGCTACCTGCTCCGCCTCGCTCGCGACGACGAAAAGGAAAGCTCGCTCCTCGGCAAGCTGCTCGGCGTGGCCACGGATTCGAGCATCGTCACCGCGTTCGCGGGGCGGAAGATCGTGCGCGAACCGGTGGAGGTGACGAAAGACGAGCCGCTGAAGCGCGAACTCGCGGACTTCGTCGCGTGCGCCCGCGCCGGTTCTCAGCCAAAGGTCGGCGGACGCGAAGCCACGGCGGCACTGGAACTCGCGTTGGAAATCACGCGGCAGATCGAAAGCGCGGAGGCGGCCCGGCAATCGTGAAGCTCTATCTCGTGGCCGGCGAAGCGAGCGGCGACGCGCGGGGAGCGGAGTTGATCCGCGCGCTGCGGCAGTGCGATCCGGGGGTGGAGGTTTTCGGCGCGGGCGGGCACCAGATGCGGGCGCTGGCCGGCGGCGATTTCTTCGATTGGGAGGACGAGGCAGTGGTGGGGCTGTGGGACGTGCTCAAGAAATACGGATACTTCAAACGGCAGTTCGACCGCATGCTGGAGGAGATCGCGCGAATCAAGCCGGACGCCGTAATTTACATCGACTACCCCGGATTTAATCTCCGGCTGGCCAAGGCTTTAAAGGCGAAGATACCATCGCTTAAGAATATCTATTATGTGAGCCCGCAGGTCTGGGCGTGGAACCGGGGGCGCATCCCAAAGATGGCACGTTACCTCGATCTGATGCTGTGCATCTTTCCGTTCGAGAAGCCTCTCTATGAGGCGAGCGGCCTGCCTACAGTCTACGTCGGGCATCCGATGCTCGACTCGCTCGAGGCGAAACGCACCGACCCGCCCCGCGAGCCGGAACTCGTCGGCCTATTCCCCGGCAGCCGGGTCAAGGAAGTGCGGCGGATTTTTCCCTTGATGCTGGACGCGGCGGGGCGGATCCGCCGCGAACGTCCGGGCACGCGCTTCGAGGCGGCCGCCGCCTCCCACCAGTTGGCCGACCTGATGCTCGCGATGATCCGCCTCGCAGGGCATGACGAGAATTTCTGCGCGGTGCGTGTTCGCGCTTCGCACGATCTCATGCGGCGCGCCGCGGTCGGGATGGTCTGCTCCGGCACGGCAACGCTGGAGGCGGCCTTCTTCAGTCTGCCAATGTGCGTCCTGTATAAAGTGGCGTGGTTGACCTGGGTGGTCGCGCGCCTGCTGATCCGGGTGAAATACCTCGGCATGCCAAACGTCCTCGCCGACCGCGAACTGGCGCGCGAATTCCTCCAGTACCAGGCAACCGGCGAGGCGCTCGCCGCTGAGATGGTTCGTCTCCTCGGCGACCCCGCCGCGCGTTCCACCATGGAACGCGAACTGGAAGCGGTGATCCGGGGCTTGGGCACTCGCGGCGCCGCGCGCCGCGCCGCCGCCGCGATCGCGGAAACGCTCCAATTTCCCGCTCCATGACCGCCGCTGGCCCCATTCCATCCCGCCCGCTCATCGTGATCCTGCTCGCACTCCTGGTGCTGAACTTCGCGGTCCGGAATCTCCCGTGGCACCTCGATGATTTCGATCAGGCGAAACAGGCGTTCGTGAGCTTCGAGATGGTGGAAACCGGCCAGTGGTGGCTCCAGCACACCCCCGCCGGAAAGATCGCCACGAAGCCGCCCCTCGCCGGCTGGATTTCCGCTGGGCTGTATTTCGTGTTCGGGAAAAGCGGTTGGGAATTCGCGTGGCGGCTGCCGTCGTTTGCTTCCGCGCTCATCCTCGCGGCCATGCTCTGGCGGACCGGGCGACAGATCGCCGGGCCGCTGGGCGCGCTGCTCGCAGCCGCCGCTTTCGGCTTCAATCTCCTCGCGCCCCGGCTCGCCACCTTAGTCCGCACCGATATGCTGCTCACGCTGCTGATCTTTCTGAGCGGCTGGCTCATTTACGAAAAGATTCGCCGCGCAGAGCAGTGGACCGGTCCGGAGCGGTGGGCGCTCGGCGGCGCCGTGCTCGGTGCGATGCTCATGAAGGGCCCGATTCTCTACGCATTCGTGCTGCCGGGCCTGGCGACTTATGCATTCCTCGCCCGCCGCCGAGGCTGGAAGAATCACGCCTGGCCGGGGTGGCTTCCGTGGACGCTGCCGCTGCTGGCGTTTGGCGCGTGGGTTTTCATCGGCGTGCGCCTGAGCGACGACTTTTACCGGCAGGTCGTGCTCACGGAATTTCTCGGCCGTTTCGACATGAGCGACGCGCCGATTCACAAGCACCAGCCGCTCTACTTCTACCTGCCGCATCTTTTGCAAAAGTGGGGACCCTGGAGTTTCGGGCTGCTCGCGCTCATCTCGGTTCGGCGTGTCCGCGAGCGCCTGCGGCTCGATCCCTCCACGACGTGGCTGTTCTGCTGGGCCGTCGGCGGGCTCGTGCTGATGTCGCTCGTTCCTTCGAAGCGGGTGGATCGAATCTTTCCCGTCATTCCCCCGCTCTGCCTGCTCCTCGCCGCGGCATCCGGCGAATGGCTCGCCGGAGCCCGGCCGCGCCAGGGCAGAATCGTGGCAGCAGGCGTCGCGCTCGGCGTGGTCATCAGCGTCGGCTACACGGGGCTGAAGGTCGCCCATGCATTCCGCACCGACCAGCGGGCGCTCGTGCGCTTCGGAGCGGCAGCCGCCGCTGGGGGCGGTCGGCTCGCGGTCGGCTCCGCTGGTGACGAAGGCCTTCTATTATATACAGGGCGGACGCATTTCACCCGGATCGACGCAGCGAGCGATGCCTGGAGCGGTGGCTCGATCGACCGGCTGATCATTCGCGAGAAAGATCTCCTTTCCCGCACCCGCGAGTTTCAGCCGTTTCGGAAAGTCCTCGAAGTCGGCGTCGTGGAGAACAAGCGAGGCCCCTATTTTCTCATCGAACGCACCAAAACTCCCCCCGAAGCTGCAGCGCATGAACCCCGATGAACTTTCCGCGCTCTGGGCGCCGTGGCGCGTCGAGTATTTCAAACCAGGCGCTTCGTCCCCCGACTTCCTGCTCGCCGCCGCGGAAAGCGATGACGACGCGGCCCACCTCGTCGTGGCGCGGCGAGCGCACACCTTCCTCATCATGAACCGCTTCCCATACGCAGTGGGCCACCTGATGGCGGTGCCGAACCGGAAGGTCGGCGAACTCGGCGAACTGACGACGGAAGAACGGCTCCAGCTGTGGGAGTTGGCGGAACTCGGCCAGCGGCTCCTCAAGGACGCGATCCGGGCGCAGGGTTTCAACATCGGTCTGAATCTGGGCAAATGCGCCGGAGCCGGGGTCGTCGATCACCTCCACCTGCACATCGTCCCCCGCTGGGAAGGGGACAACAACTTCATGCCCGTCCTCGCCGGCACTCGCGTGCTCCCCGAGGCACTGGACGCCCTCTATGGGCGGCTGATTGCTGCGGTTTAGCAGCTCGGAGGGCGCCAATTAGTGCGCGCGTAACGAATTCGAAACTCCCTTTAAAACTGGCTCATTTTTCGCTTGAAATGTATTGCCCCCTTATTCCCGGTGTGGCATTTACAGGTTACCCGCTATGAACACTGACATCCCGCATACCGTTACTGAAAAGTATCTCCGCGAACACACGCCGTCTCTCGACGACGTCATATTTACCCGCCGCCAATTCCTCGCCCGTACGGGCATGGGCTTCGGCGCGCTGAGCCTGGCCTCGATGTTTGGCATCGATCCCTACTCGGCGGACGGAGCACCTGCGACCATCCGAGGCCCGCTCGCTCCCAAGGCGCCTCACTTCCCAGTGAAGGCGAAAGCAGTGATCCATATCTTCGCGGATGGTGCTCCCTCACACGTCGATACGTGGGATCCCAAGCCGGTCCTTTCGCAATACAACGACAAGACGATCCCTGGGCATGAAGGCCTGGCGTTCGGATCCCCTTTCAAATTCAATAAGATGGGCAAGTCGGGGATCGAGGTGAGCGAGGTCTTCCCGAAACTCGGCCAGATGGTCGACCACATGTCGATCATTCGCTCCATGTGGACCGACATCCCGGCGCACGACGTCGCGCAGCGGTTTATGGCCACCGGTTCTCTCCAGTTGCCGAAGCCGTCGCTCGGTTCGTGGACGGTCTACGGCTTGGGCACCGAGAATCAGAACATGCCCGGCTTCATCACGATCGGAGGCAAGCCCGAATGGCGTCAGGCGTCGTTCCTGCCGGGCGTCTTCCAAGGGTGCAACGTGAACTACTCCCGCAATATGAAGCTGGACGAAGTTCTCCTGAACATCAGCAACCAGTTCACCCCGCAAGATCGCCAGCGTCGCCAGCTCGACCTCGTCCATAAGCTGAACAACATGCACGCGGAGGCGCTGCAAAAGGATGCGCAGCTCGAAGCGCGCATTGAAGCGTTCGAAATCGCCTTCAAGATGCAGACTGAAGCGACCGACGCGTTCGACATTTCCAAGGAAAGCCAGGAAGCGAAGGATCTCTACGGCAACACCGAGATGGGCGCGAAAATGCTTGTCGCCCGCCGCCTCGTTGAACGCGGCGTCCGGTTCGTCCAGGTGGGTGCTGGCGGGTGGGATCACCATGGTGACCTCCAACGCGCGCTCACCGCCAAAGCGGGTGAAATCGACGGACCTGCCGCTGCTCTCCTCAAGGATCTCAAGCAACGCGGATTGCTCGATTCGACGCTCGTTATTTGGGGCGGTGAATTTGGCCGCACAGTCACCAAGGATCGCAACGGCAATGCCTCACCTGGCCGCGACCACAACGGCCGGGGTTTCTGCGCTTGGATGGCCGGCGGCGGCATCAAGGGAGGCACCACCTACGGCGCGACCGACGAGTTTGGTTCGCGCGCCGCAGAGAACAAGGTCCACATCCACGATATGCACGCGACGATCCTGGCGCTGCTCGGCTTCGATCATACGAAGCTCACCTATCGTTACAACGGACGTGACTTCCGTCTCACGGATAATTTCGGCAACGTCGTCAAAGACATCATCGCCTAAGCTTAAGGGAGGTTTACATCGCCATGCGCAAGCGTTTCCTCGTTCTCGCTGGAGCGCTCAATGCCGCAGCTGTCGCCACGGTGGCGGCTGCTCCTGCCGTTGAGCCCACTCCGGAACAAACCGCTTTCTTTGAAAGCAAGGTCCGGCCGATCCTGTCCGAAACATGCTACAAGTGCCACTCGCTCCAAGAGGGCAAATCCAAGGGAGGGCTCACCCTCGACACCAGGGAGGGCACGGTCAAAGGCGGCGAGAATGGAGTAGTCATCAAGCCGGGCGAGCCGGAGAAGAGTCCCCTGATCACCGCGGTCAAGTATCTCGATCCTGATCTCCAGATGCCTCCGAAGGGCGAGAAACTGAAGGACGACCAGATCGCCACCCTCGTCGAATGGGTAAAGATGGGTGCGCCAGATCCTCGCAAGGCGGACGCCAAGATGATCACCAAACTGACCGGGCTCACCGATGCCGCGCGCCATCATTGGGCCTACCAGCCCATCAAGAAACCGGCGGTCCCGACCAGTAAGAACCAACAGTGGTGCCGGACTCCCGTGGATGCCTTCATCCTCAAGGGCCTCGAGCAAAAAGAGATGCTCCCCGGCTCGGATGCTGGATGGCGAAAAGATCCAACCACCGGCAAACTCAACTACGATGAACTCTACCAACGGGGAGTCATCCTTCGCCGTGCATCCTACGACCTGACCGGTCTCCCGCCGACAACGGACGAACTCACCGCGTTCCAAAAAGACGCAAGCCCGTTCCCTACCGCTTTCTCGAAGGTCGTGGAGCGACTCCTCGCCTCTCCTCACTATGGGGAACGCTGGGGTCGTTTCTGGCTCGATACCGCCCGATATGCCGATACGATCGGCGGTGATCGCAATGAGCGGATGACCGACTATCGTTATCCATATGCTTGGACCTATCGCGATTACGTGGTCAAAGCCTTTAATAAAGACAAGCCATACGACCAGTTCATCATCGAGCAACTCGCGGCTGATAAACTGCCTGATCTGGACCGTGATCGCAGTCGCCTTGCTGCCCTTGGTTTCCTTACGGTCGGCCAGCGCTTCAATAACGCGAACGATGTAATCAACGATCGCATCGACGTTGTGACGAAGGGATTTCTCGCCATGACGGTATCATGCGCCCGCTGCCATGATCACAAATTCGATCCGATCCCAACGAAGGACTACTACGCGTTGCATGGTATCTTCGCGAGTATCGAGGAGCCGAAAAACGAGCCTTCGATCAATAATCCCGACCCAAAACTTCTCAAAGACTTCGAAACGAAGCTTGCTGCGCTCGAGACTGCAAGCCGCGGTCAGTTTTACAAATTCGCCCAGGAGAAGAACAGCATGTTCCGCCAGAATGCGGGCTGGTATCTGGTGGCCGCCAGCCTCGGGGGCCGGGGTATGGATGCAGCGGCGCTCCAGAAACGGGACAAGGTCATCGCCGATTACAAACTCAACGCTGTCCTCGCCAACTACGTTCGCACCCGCGCCCGGGCTGATGATTCCGTGTTCGGTCCATTCCGTAAGTTCGAAGATCTCGCCGAAGCGGATTTCGCGTTACTCGGGGTAAAACTTTCCCAAGACATTGCCGAGAACCGGGGTGGAAAATACAACTCTCTCGTAGCGGCCGGATTTAGCAGTCGCACTCCGAAGTCTTTGAAAGACGTGGCGGAAATCTATAATGAGATTTTCTCGAAACTCGAAGCGAAATCCCAGGGCGTCGTGAATACCTACGCGGCTGCGACTAGCGAGTCGGGTGCTGCCAGCATCGGAAGTGCGAACGATCCCGCAAATCAGTTGATTGCCCAGCCCATTCGATTGGAACCTGCGATCAAACTGAGCATGGATCGGATCCGCGAGATCGACAATGCCCTGCCGAATCAACTCCGCAATACTCGGAACTACGCCTTCGGCAAGGTCAACGAGTTGAAGCTGACGCACGAAGGGGCTCCGGCTAAGGCGATGACGGTCGTGGACAAGGCAAATCCAACGGACTCTCCGGTTTTCATTCGTGGCCAGGCTGAAAGCCGCGGTGAGATGGTTCCTCGTCGGTTCATGGAAATCCTCAGCGGGCCAAAGCCTCAGCCCTTTAAGCAGGGGAGCGGCCGTTTTGAGTTGGCAAAAGCGATCGCGAGCAAAAGCAACCCATTGACCCCTCGCGTCGTGGTTAATCGGGTGTGGATGCATCATTTTGGCGAAGCCTTCGTCCGCACGCCTGACGATCTCGGCACTCAGAGCGAAAAACCGTCCCACCCCGAGTTGCTCGACTACCTCGCCTCTTATTTGCTCCAG
>JANPHH010000138.1:0-3287 GCA_031424375.1 Chthoniobacter sp.
CTTGCGGGACGACGGGGTAGAAGAAGCCGACGACATAGACGCCGCGGGCGAGCATGGCTTCGGCGAAGCGCTGCGAAAGCGCGGCGTCGCCGAGCATGATCGGGACGATGGGATGCGTGCCGGGGAGGAGGTCGAAGCCGCGCGCGGTCATCTCGCTGCGGAAGTAGCGGGTGTTCGTTTCGAGCTGGTCGCGCAGA
This sequence comes from Chthoniobacter sp., assembly GCA_031424375.1. Lineage (GTDB taxonomy): Bacteria > Verrucomicrobiota > Verrucomicrobiia > Chthoniobacterales > Chthoniobacteraceae > Chthoniobacter. The sequence goes on from JANPHH010000138.1 coordinate 198, forward strand.
GCGGTGGAGCTTTCGAGAAGCTCGAGGACCTTGAGCGAAGTCGCGGTGATCACGGGAGCGAGCGTGTTGCTGAAAAGATAGGGACGGGAGCGCTGGCGGAGCAGGGCGATGATTTCGCGCCGGCCGCTGGTGTAGCCGCCGCTCGCGCCGCCGAGCGCTTTGCCGAGTGTGCCGGTGAGGAGGTCCACGCGGCCCATCACGCCGCAGTGCTCGTGGGTGCCGCGGCCCCGCGCGCCCATGAAGCCGACGGCGTGCGAGTCATCGACCATGACGAGTGCGTCGTGCTTTTCCGCGAGGTCGCAAATCGCGGCGAGATTGGCGATGAAGCCGTCCATCGAGAAGACGCCATCGGTGGCGATGAGGCGGGTGCGAGCGCTGGAGGCGGCGCGCAGCTTTTCCTCGAGGTCGGCCATGTCGTTGTTGCGATAGCGATGGCGCTGGGCTTTGCAAAGGCGGACGCCGTCGATGATCGAGGCGTGATTCAGCTCGTCGGAAATGATCGCGTCCTCGGGACCGAGCAAGGTTTCGAAGAGCCCGCCATTCGCGTCGAAGCAAGAGCCGTAGAGGATGGTGTCCTCGGTGCCGAGAAATTCGCTGAGCCGCGCCTCGAGCTGCTGATGCGGCTGCTGCGTGCCGCAGATGAAGCGCACGCTGGCCATGCCATAGCCCCAGCGGTCGAGCGCCTCGTGTGCGGCGCGGATGACCTCCGGGTGGTCGGCGAGTCCGAGGTAGTTGTTCGCGCAGAGATTCAAGACCTCGCGCCCGTCGGCGACGCTGACGAGCGCGGACTGCGGGGTGGTGATGATGCGCTCTTGTTTGAACAAGCCTGCCGCGCGGATTTCGGAGAGCTGTGTCTCGAGGCGGTCGTGAGTTTTTCCGAGCATGGGGCAGGGGATTAGCGGGTTTCGAAAATGGGCAGCGACAGCTTCCAATAAATGCCGGCGAGGCGCAGCGCGAGGACGACGCCACCTCCGGCGAGGGTGGCGGCGGTGGCGCCGACGCCGAGGAGTTCGAGCGAGACGCAGGCGGCGGAGCCGATGAGCGCGGCGGTGGCGTAGAGATGGATCTCGCTGCGGAAAACCATCGGCACTTCACCCATGAGCACATCGCGACCGATGCCGCCGGCGACGCTGGTGATCACGCCGAGCAGCACGCAGACCGGCGCGGAGAAATGCAGCGCGATGCCTTTGGTGGTGCCGATCATCGCGAAGGCCGCGAGCACCAGAGCATCGACGATGAGCAGCACGCGATGTGGTGGCGGATGATAACGCGCAAAGACAAAGGTGATCAGCGCGGTGACCGTGACATTGATGAGCAGCGCCGGACCGCGCAGCCAGATCACGGGCAGATCGCCGGCGAGGACATCGCGCACCGTGGCGCCGCCAAAAGCGGTGACGAGCGCGAGCACGAGCACCCCGAAGAGGTCCACCCGCTTGCCCCGTGCACCGAGCACGCCGGTGATAGCACCGACCGCGACGCCGAAGTGATCGAGAAACAACGACAGGCTCATGCGATGTCCCGGAGCTTACCGCGCCGGGGGCAGTTCGATGACGGGCGGTTGCGCGCTGGCGGGGCGGGTGAAGGGCTCGCCGAACTTGCTGAAGCCGGGAAGGAAGCCGCCGTGCTGGAGGACGAAGCGGCCCTTTTCAACGCCCATGAAACGGTCGAGACGATCGGCCTTGCCGGTCGCATCGTGGCTGAACGTCGCGGTGGTGATCTCGTGCCAGTGGCCGTCGGCGGTGCGATACCACTGCGGGCCGTAGAGCGCCTTGCGCGGGAGGTGGCCGTTGCTGCCGCCGAAATTCTCGCTGAACGAATGCAAACCGTGCAGCCAGCGCCCGTCCTTCGGCGCGCGGAAGCTGGCGATGAGCACCCACTTCTTTCGCTCGGGATGAAAGTAGTAGCCGGCGTAGTCGGTGTCGGTACCGTGCGGTTTCGCGGTCATGAAGAAACGCTGCGGCTCGCCGGTCCTCCACGAATAGACGAGATGCGAGTGGCCGCCCGTGCCTTCACCGCCGAAGACGCTCGCGACGACGCCGTCGCCCTTCGCGAGCAGCGAGGTGTGATTTTCCGCGGCGACGGTTTCGCGGTTGTCCGCGGTCTTGCCGCTCGCCGCGTCCCACACGGAGAAGATGATCCGGCGCTCGGTGGCGCTGTTCACCTGCATGCCGAAATATCCGCGATGAAACCCGCACGCCATGTAGAAGGTCGCGACGGGATCTTCTACGGCGGTGACTTCGTTGTAGAAGGCGTCGATCTCCGCGTCCTTCGGCACGGGGTAGGCGAGGTGCACGGAGGCGGCGTTGCGGCGGGGCAGGAGATTGAAGTGCGCGCCTTCCACCGCCGGACCGTCGAGCACGAGCGCGTCGAGTTCGCCGCCGCCTTGGATCGTGCTGAGTTCGAAGCGCGTGTAGCCGGCGGTCGCGATCGCGAATTCCCCGAACGGCACGACCGCGCTCTCGCCGGTGCCGGTCGCGGCCGCCTCGCGCACTTGCCCGGCGACCGTGAGTCGCAGCTTCGTCGCCGAGCCTGATGGCAGCTTGATCGCCAGGGCCGCCGTGAGTTTTCCCGGCGTCTTGAGTTCGCCAAACCAGAGCACTTTCTGCCCGCTCTCCGCCCACTTCTTCAGCGGCGTGTTTGGATTCGGATCGGTGTAGGCAGTGACGGCGGGAACGCGGAGTTCCGCCTGCGCCGCCGCGGCGAGGAGCAGGAGGAGAGCGGCGATTTTCACCGGAAGACTTTCCAGTCGAGGATCACCTTGCCGCTCTCGCCGGAGTTCATCACCGCGAAGCCGCGTTCGAATTCATCCGCACCGAAGCGGTGGGTGATGACGGGTGAAATGTCGAGGCCGCTCTGGATCATCACGGTCATCTTGTACCACGTCTCATACATCTCGCGACCGTAGATGCCTTTGATCGTGAGCATGTTGAAAATCACCTTGTTCCAGTCGATCGCCATCTCGCCGCCGGGAATGCCGAGCAGCGCGATCTTCCCGCCGTGCGCCATGTTTTCGATCATCTCGCGGAAGGCCGTGGCGTTGCCGCTCATTTCCAGGCCCACGTCGAATCCCTCGGCCATGCCGAGCTGCTT
>JANPHH010000139.1:0-1907 GCA_031424375.1 Chthoniobacter sp.
TCCGGCGAGAAAAAGTTTCCGGCCCAGATCGAGGACTGCAAAGCCGCCGTGCGCTGGCTGCGCGCGAATGCGGCGAAGTATGGCGTGAACCCGAAAGCCATCGGCGTGACCGGACTCTCCGCGGGCGGACACCTCGCCGCGCTGCTCGCCACGAGCGGTGGCGTGAAGGAACTCGAAGGCGACGGCGGCAACGCGGATCAATCGAGCACCGTGCAGGCGTGCGTGGCAATGGGCGCGCAGAGCGACCTGGAGACCGACCGCATTCGCACGCTCTCCGCCGCACCCGGCAATCCGCACTACCGCCCATTCCTAGGCGGCACGCTCGACGAGATCCCGCAAACCTACGCGCTCGCCTCGCCGCGGCATCATCTCGACAAAGCCGATCCGCCGCTCGCCTTCATGGCCGGCGAACTCGACGACCCCAGCACGCACGCCGACGAGATGCGCGTTGATTTGGAGAAACTCGGCATCCCCACCGGCTTCACGAGCATCTCACAGGCTCCGCACGCTTTCCTCGGCCAGCAGACATCGTTCGACACCTGCGTGGCCGCCTGCGATTTGTTCTTTGCGCAGCAGCTCAAGAACCGCTGAGCCGACCCATCAATCCGATGCAACCTCACCGTGATCTCCCTCGTTTTATGACTGGCAGAGTCGCCCTGCTTGCTCTGCTGGCGGTCCCCCACCTCCATGCTGAGGATTCGGAGGCGCTGTTCGTGCGCCGCATCGCGCCGTTGTTTCATGAGAAGTGTCTCGCGTGTCATGGCGACGATGAGAAGAAGATCAAGGGCGGGCTGGATATGCGCACCCGCGCGGCCACGTTGAAAGGTGGAGAGAGTGAGGAGCCGGGCTTCGTCGCGGGGCTGCCGGAGAAGAGCCCGCTCTATCTCGCCGTGACGCGCGCGTATGAAGATGAGTGGGAGCCGATGCCGCCGAAGGAGGCGGACAAGCTCTCCGCGGAGCAGATCGGCTGGATCAAAGAATGGATCGCGGGCGGCGCGCCATGGCCGGATGAGGCGCGCATGAAGGAAATCGCGAGGGCGCACGAGGCAAGGTGGTCGGCGGAAGATGGTCGGCCGATAAAGACCAGCGGCGGACTCGCGGCGGAGTGGACGAATCGCAAATACAAACCCGAGGGGCTGTGGGCGTATCAGCCCGTGAAGAAGCCCACGCCACCGGTGGCGAGCGGCAATCCCATCGACGCCCTCATCGCCGCGAAGATGCCGTCCGGGCTTCAGCATGAACTGGTGATGAAGCTGCGCGGTTCATTCCTGACGCGCAAGGCACTCTCCCGGCTCGCCATGACCGTCACAAGCCACACACTTTTAACCTACGACCTCTCGAAGCCGCCGCTCAACAAGGTGGCGCTGAAGCCATAGTGCGTCCGGCCCATTCACCCCAATCATTCCCCATGAAAATCATCGCCGCCCTCATCCTCGCCTCACTCGCAGTCACCGCCTCCGCGGCGGAAAAGCTCAACGTCCTCTTCATCGCGTCCGACGACATGCGTCCGCAGCTCGGATGCTATGGGGACCCGACCGTGAAGTCACCAAACCTCGACGCGCTCGCGAAGCGCGGGATGGTTTTCAACCGCAGCTACGTTCAGCAGGCGCTTTGTTCGCCGTCCCGCATCTCGATGCTGAGCGGGCGTTATCCGGCGACGACGGGCATTTTTGAAATCGGCCGCACACTCCGCACGACGATGCCGGACATCACGACGATGCCGGACATCACGACGATGCCGCAGCATTTTAAGAACAACGGCTATTACACGCGCAGCCTCGGGAAGATTTACCACGTGGGCATCGACGATGACGCGTCGTGGACCATCCCGGCGTGGCACAGCAAGAAACCGCGCACCAGTGCCGCGACCCAGGCGGGGGTGGCGCAATTCCTGGCGGATGCAAAGG
>JANPHH010000140.1:0-25011 GCA_031424375.1 Chthoniobacter sp.
GTGCCGGATTGGTTCATCACCCACAAGTTTCCCGTCTCCGACCGCCGCGGCCGCATCATCGGCGTCATGGGAATCACCCAGAGCTACGCCACCGCCAAGCAGGCGCTGCAGCCCTACCTGGCCATCGATCGCGCCGTCGAGTGCGTCCGCACCCGCTTTCGCGAGCGGCTCACCGTGGGCCAGCTCGCGGCGCACGTCCACCTTTCGCCCCGCCAGCTTCACCGTCGATTCATCGAAACGTTCGGCACCAGCCCACAGGCCTTCATCCTGAAGGTCCGCATTCAGGCGGCCTGCGAACTCCTGCAACATGGCGACCGGGCGATTGGCGAGGTCGCTCGCGAATGTGGTTTCAGCGATCAGAGCGCGTTTACCCAGCACTTTCGCGGCGCGATCGGCAGCACGCCGCGCGATTACCAACAGCGTTTCCGGCTCGTCCGAAAGTGACGCCAACCCGGTCCCCGAGGATCGAACCAGCTCTCTGGAGAACCAGGGGTGTGATTAAATGTGGTGCAGCCAAGTCTGTCGTCCCGGAGGGACAGCGGATATTAGCCGGTGGCGTCAGCCACCGGATCGCGAAAAAAATGAATCCGCCCCGGCAGGGGCGTTTGAATTCCACCGTCGCGACTCCACCGCCCCTTCAGGGCGGGTTCGCTCAGCGGGCGGTTCCGGTGGCTGACGCCACCGGCTAATTTCCATCGTCCCTCCGGGACATCGCGCGCATTTTTGAACCACAATTAAGCACACCCGAGAACCAGCGCCTCCTGATTGGGCCCAGCCAACGGCATATGCCCTGCTATCGCATATCTGCCCATGAATCATTCGACCGGCACACCACGAGTGGCTGCCCGCTCGGACGCGGAAGCGCGTCCGTCGGTGGCCGACGCCGCGGTGACTAGCCCGGAGGATGAAAAAACTCTCCTCGGGATTCGACAGGCCCGAGACCTTCTTCTGGGGAAGAACCGCGAACTCATCGAAGGGATCGCCCGGGCTGAGGATCAGATCGCCGAACTCACCTACCAGCGCGACGACCTGCTCGCCGAACGCGATGCCGCCACGACCATGGTGGCCCGGCTCACCGCCGAGAACGCAGACCTGCGAGCGCTGGTGGAGACACTCGGCGCGCAGCAGACGGCGGGGCAGGAGTCGGAAGAAGCCATCCATCTGGCTCGCGCCGCGTCCGAAGAGCAGGTGCTCGCCATCGCGAAAGAACGCGACACTGCCGTGGAGGCGGCCCGCATGAGCGCGATCGATCTGGAGCAAATCCGCGGCGAACTCGCCGCGGAACGCGCCGGGACCGAGGAACGGCTTTCCGCAACCGTCGCCCGCTTCGAAGAGACCGCCCGCCAGTTGACCGCAGCGAAGGAAATGCACGAGCGCTCCGTAGCCCAGGAAAAACGCCATGCCGAGGAACTCGCGCAACAGGTCGCGGCCGCAGAACGCGCCCGTGACGAATCGCGGAGGGAAACCGCCCAAATCGCTGCGGCGCGCAGCACCTTGGAGAGACGTGCGGCGGAAGAGCAGACCGCACTCAAGGCGCAAATCTCCGCGCTCGAGAAGATGCTCAAAACCAGCCTCAGCGAGTCTCCCGCAGCCCCCGCGGCCCCGGCGACTACGACCCCGGAAAAGCCGTCTCCCGCGCCCGCTCAACCGCATCCGACCCAGGCTGCTTCCCCCGCCTCCCCCGCTCCGCTCACCGCGCTCCCGACCGACCATGAGCTACGCGACTCGATTCGCGACATTCACGACCGATTTACAGCCGCTAAGACCCACCCGGATTCGCTGGAACCGCTTGCCGCGTTAGGTGCCTCTCTCGTCTCCCTGGCCGAACGGTCGCAGAACTGCGGCCTGGACCTCGTCCACCACATGACCAGCGCGGCGAGTGAACTGGCTCGGCGCGTCCACACCGCACCCGCCAAATTCCCGCTGGTTGCCCCGGTGTTCGAGGATGCCATTGAAATGCTCGGCTGGTTGGGATTGCACGGTCGCGCGGAGATGATCCATCTCGCTGGAGCCCTCGTCTATGCGGTGGACGATGACGTGGACAACTGTGAATGCCTGGCGATGGCGTTTGAGAAGGTCGATCTCCAGACCCGATATTCCGTCACCCCGATCGCCGCTGCTGAACAAATCGCCGCGCACCCCTGCGAACTCATCATTCTCGACGTGGACCTCCCCGGGATGGACGGCTTCGAATTGCACTCCCGGATTCGCCAACTCCCGCAGCACACCGCCACACCGGTCATCTTCCTCAGCGGACACCTGAGCACCGGCGATCGCCTGAAAACGCTCGGCGGCGGGAACAACCACTTCATCGCGAAGCCATACAATCTCAGCGAAATCAGCCTCCGCGTACTGACCCTCATCGTCCAGGCCCGCCTCGCCTGAATCCCGCTCACGGCCTGGCCCGAGACCTGCCTCCGGACCGGCCCGCCACGACCCGGTCGCAATTTCCGCGAGAAAAGAAAAGACCGCACCGCCGCCAAGCCCAGCGGAATCCGCTCCTCTCCCGCCGGCGGATGGAAACCCCCGGTGCGCTGAAACTAGGCCAGTGCCGGTTCGGCGCTTTGCTCGTCGACCGCCTGGGCGGCCTCCATCAGCAGCGTCTGCCACGAGCAGTGGATCGTTCGCTCGAAATCGCCAATCTCGACATGTTCATCGACCCTCCCGTGCGGCCACGCGATGATCTCCCGCACCGCGTCCACCCCGCGGAGCGCGCCCGCCTTCGCATCGACGACCTCACCCTTGTGCAGCCGGATGTGCCCCTCCTTCAGGTTCGAGCGGAACGCGATCACCGTGCTCGCCGCGCTCAGGCACTTCAACTGCAGGATGTCGAGCGGAGTGACATTATCCAGCGTCGCACGGAAGTCGCGGCTCACCACCGCTGCACTGTGGGAACCGAGCGCATTGCGGATCTGGTCCAGCAGCGTGGTGATTTCGAACGGTTTCTCCAGAAAACTCAAAGCGCCGAGTGCAGCCGCCATCACCCGATGATCCGCAAGCGGCGTGGACGTGATCACAATCGCCGCAGCCGATGGGTGCGCCACCGTCGCGTGCTCCAAAAACTCCAGCCCGGAGCCGTCGGGAAGGACGATGTCGACCAGAAACACCGAGATGGGAAGCCCGGCACTCCGCTTTCTCGCTTCCCGGACCGTGCGTGCCCAGATCAGGCGGCAGCTCGAGAGCTCGTGCAAAACGGCGTATTCGACGAGAAGCGCGGTCGTCGGACAATCTTCGAGAAGCAGAATGATGGGGTTCGCGGATGACATGGACGATATTCGTCGTGACCGAAGCCACTCGCTTGAGAAAGCATCATCGGTGCCACCAACGGCTACCCATTGCATCGAAGTGGCGCACCCGACTGGATTCGAACCAGCGACCGGCGGATTAGAAATCCGCTGCTCTATCCAACTGAGCTACGGGTGCATAGAAACCGCCGCTCCATTCGTCAGCCCCGGCAGACTACGCTCGCGACCGGGTTCACGGCAAAAGCTTTTCCCGCGCAGCCGACATGAGACTTGTCACTCGCACGCCAGCGGTTCTGGATCGGCGAATGTTTCGTTCTCTCGCGCTTACTCTCTCGGCGGTGGCGGTTGCGCTGCCCGCGTTCACCTTCGCTCAGGATCGCCAGGCTCCTGCCGCACCACCGCCTTCCGCTCCACCGAAGTGGGCGAAGGTGCTGCCGCAAACGCCACCCGGCGTGCGCATGAGCGAAGAGACGATCGTGGAGTATCCGGAGCACACGGTGACTCTCGTGATTTATTCGCCGGAGAAATCATCCGTCTACCCCGCGATCCTTGATGTGCATGGCGGCGGTTGGAAGTCGCGGCAGATCGAATCGGACAGGCCGATGATGGAGCGCCTGGCCGCGCGCGGGTTTGTCACGGCGCTGGTGAGCTATCGCTTATCCGGCGAGGCGAAGTATCCCGCGGCACTCCACGATGCGAAGGCGGCGGTGCGATACCTCCGCGCGAATGCCGTGCGGCTGAAGATCGATCCGCAACGCATCGGCGTGATGGGCGGCTCGGCGGGCGGGCACCTTTCGGGTCTCCTCGCGATGACGAGCGGGAAGCCGGAGTTCGAAGGGCCGGGCGGAAATCCGGAGCAGTCCAGCGCGGTGCAGGCCTGCATCGTGATGGCGGCGACGCAGGATCTGGTGGCTGCGAATCGGACGACGACCAACGAATCGGCCCTCGCATTCTTCGGTGCGAGCGCGACGGAGAATCCGACGCTGTATGAGCAGGCATCGCCGATCACTCACGTCCGCGCCGGCGTTCCGCCGACGATTTTCATCGAGGGTGAAAAGGACACGCTGAAGATCGGCCGCGAGCAGATGCAGGAGAAGCTGCGGTCGCTGGGGATCGAAACGGCGCTGCACACGCTGAAGAACGCGCCGCACCCGTTTTGGATGAGCGAGCCGTGGCTGGGCGAAACGGTCGAGATTGCGGGTGCGTTTTTCAAAAAACATCTCGGCGAGCCGGCGTCGCCTGTCGAACGACGCTAGCGTCCCACCGGGCCGGCGGGCGGAACCGGTGCGGCGGTCCGGCCATCCAGCGTCAGACCGAGTTGGTCGGGAAGAAACCGCTCAAGTGAAGAGACGAGGGCCACCGCGAATGCGTGCCGGTTTTCTGCGGTATCGCGGAGACCGGCCCGGAAGCATTCGATCTGCAATCCGGCAATCTTCGCACTCGCGCGGGCGTGGCGCGCGATGGTGTAGCCGCCGCGAAAGTACGGCGCGAGCGGATGCGGCGCGGATGGACTTGGCGTGGCCTTAAATCCTTGCGCCTCGAGAAGCGCGCCGAGACTCACCTCGCCCCGCAGCAGATCGGTGTAGGGCCGGGGGCTGCGCGCGGCGATCAGCGCCAGGCTGCCCGCTGCGGGATACTCCGGGGCGTTCAACGCGGCGTCGTCCATGGCGAGTTGCTCGGTGGAGTGGAGGTAGCCGAGTTCGACGCGCTGACCGGGATGCCCGTGACCGTGCAGATCGATGACGAAAGCGCTGCCGAATTTCGCAACCGCGGCCGCACCGGCATCTTCGATGAAGGCGTGGTAACTCCGCCACGCCTGCTGCGCGAGCGGGTCGCTCCCGGCGGCTTCCTTGATCTCGCGGTTTGCGTCCAACTTACCCCGATGAAGGTGGCAAATGATGAGGTGCAGACGCCGTCCCGTCCGCTCGTGCATCACCTCGGCGATCGCGCGCGCGAGTTCCTGGGTGTTGGCGTCGGATTCCCGCACTCCCGCATCGCGACGAGGAATCTCTTCCGGCTCCAGATGCCCCCCATGAGGCGCACTGAGGATGATCGGAAGATCGCCGGGGACATACTCGATGAAGCGGCGTTCGCCGAAGATGGGAACGCCCGGGGCCAATTCCGCAGCGAACGCGGCGTGTGTGCCCAGCCCCATGACGCCCACGACGAGCCACCGCATCAGGGAGGAAAGCTGCGTCAACGCTGGCACCTTGCCACGCGCGGCGCATCGTGGGTCGGACGCGCGATCAAAGCGCGTCCACATTACCCGGCCTCGGGAGGACCTGCTCGAGTCCCGGCGTTCTTTCGGCGGGCAGGCAGTCAGTGAAACGGGAACGGATCGTGAAAGTGGGTGGATCATCGGTAGGATGCGACGTAGAACCCGCAGGTGGCGGCAATGTTCCCGGCGATTTTCACCGCTCGCGCACGAGAGTGGATCTCCGCGCTGGACCGGTGAATCATTTCTCCCAAACTCGCACCCCATCATGAACCGCCGCCACTTCCTCGCCACTTCGCTCGCGTCCGGTCTCGCGCTCTCCGCCGGTGTGGCCGTGGAGCGAAAGATCCGCGTCGCGGTCATCGGGCACACCGGACATGGCGGCTATGGTCACGGATTGGATGTGATGTGGCTGAAGATGCCGGAGACCGAAATCGTGGGCGTGGCGGACGCCGACGCGGCAGGACTCGCTGCGGCGCAGAAAAAGCTGAACTCCCAGCGCGGGTTTGCCGATTACCGGCAGATGCTGGCCGAGACGAAGCCGGAGATCGTTGCCATCGGTCCGCGCGAGATCACCGCGCATCGCGACATGGCGCTGGCGGCGATCGAAGCCGGAGCGCGCGGCATCTATATGGAAAAACCCTTTTGCCGCACCCTGGCGGAGGCTGATGAAATCATCGCCGCCTGCGACCGCACCGGAGCCAAACTCGCGCTGGCTCATCGCAACCGCTATCATCCCGCGCTACCGGCGGTGGCGAAACTCATCAGGGAGGAGCGGATCGGACGGTTGCTGGAAATCCGCGCACGCGGCAAGGAAGACACCCGCGGCGGGTCGCTCGACCTCTGGGTGCTCGGCTCACACGTCATGAATCTCGCGGTGCAAATCGGCGGCGGGCCGGTGGCAGCCACCGCCACGGTGCTGCGGGATGGTCGCCCGATCACGCGGGAAGATGTGAAGGAAGGCGCGGAAGGCGTGGGGCCGCTCGCAGGCGATGAAGTCCACGCGCGGTTTGACTTGGCGAGCGGCGTGCCGCTCTTTTTCGACTCGGTCGCGAAGGCTGGAAATCCAAAGGCGGGTTTCGGTTTGCAGCTCATCGGTACGACGGGAGTGATCGACTTTCGCATCGACACCACGCCGCTCGCCCAATTGCTCCCCGGCTCGCCATTTCAACCAACACCCGAACCTCGCCAGTGGATCCCGATCTCGTCCGCGGGAGCGGGCGAACCCGAACCGATCGCAAACGTGAAGGACGACGTGATGCAGCACCTCACTGCGGCGCGCGACTTGATCGCGGCGGTTCGCGAGAACCGCGAGCCGCTGTGCAGCGCACGCGATGGACGCGTGATTGTTGAGATGATCACCGCGGTGTTTGAATCAGCGCGGCTCAACGGACAACGCGTCTCCTTCCCTCTCGCGATCCGCGGCAATCCGCTCGCGGCGCTGTAGCCAGAAACTTCAAGCGCCGCGCAACAGTTCGTCGCGCGGCGCTGGAAGTGATTCGGTTCGTTCTCCTGCCGATCAGGCGGGTGCTCCGCTCAGACCCGGAGGGAAATCCGGCGCGATGGTCGTGCCCGGTTCGCTCTGTTCCTTGAGCGGTGGCGGTTCGTTGCGTGGACGGGGCGGGGGCTTCGGCGGATTCGTCATCGTGCCGGTTTCGACGATCTCGCGCACTTGCGCGCTGTCGAGCGTCTCGTATTCCAGCAGCGCGTTGGCGATGGCCTCGATCTTGTCCCGATTGTCCATGATGATCTGCTTGGCGCGGCCGTAGGCTTCATCGATGAGCTTCCTCACCTCGCGGTCGATTTCCTGAGCGGTCGCTTCGCTGTAATCGCGGGCTCGTCCGAGATCGCGGCCGAGGAAAACGTGCTCCTCGTGTTCGCCGTATTCGACCATGCCGAGATTCGAGCTCATCCCCCACTCGCACACCATCACGCGAGCGAGACGGGTCATCTGCTTGATATCGCCCGAGGCGCCATTCGAGATGTCGGCGGTGAAAAGCTCCTCGGCGATGCGACCGGCGGCGGTCACCGCGAGGAGATCGAGCGCTTCGCAAAGCTGCGTGGAATGCTTGTCGCCTTCGGGCAGATACATGGTCGCGCCGAGGTACGGCCCGCGCGGGATGATCGTTACTTTGTGGAGCGGATGCGTGTGCTTGAGCTTTACGTTGACGAGGGCGTGGCCCGCCTCGTGCCAGGCGGTGGAGGTCTTCTCCTGATCACTCATCGCCATACTGCGGCGCTCGCGGCCCCAGCGCACCTTGTCGCGGGCCTCTTCGAAATCATCGAGCGCGATCGCCTTCGAACCCTTCCGGGCGGCGATGAGCGCGGCTTCGTTGACGAGGTTGGCGAGTTCCGCGCCGGAAAAGCCGGGCGTGCCGCGCGCAACCACGGCGAGGTCCACGCCGTCGGCGACCTTCACCTTCTTCACATGGACGCGGAGGATCTGCTCACGACCGTTGACGTCGGGCAGCGAGACGGTGACCTGGCGGTCGAAGCGGCCCGGACGAAGCAGCGCCGGGTCGAGGACATCGGGACGGTTCGTGGCGGCGATGATGATCACGCCCTCCTGCGTATCAAAGCCATCCATCTCCACGAGCAGCGCATTGAGCGTCTGCTCGCGCTCATCGTGTCCGCCGCCGAGCCCGTGGCCACGGTGGCGACCCACGGCGTCGATTTCATCGATGAAGATGAGGCAAGGCGCGGATTTTTTACCCTGCTCGAACATATCCCGCACGCGGCTCGCACCGACGCCGACGAACATTTCCACAAAGTCCGAACCGCTGATGGAAAAGAAAGGCACGTCCGCTTCGCCGGCGATGGCGCGAGCGAGCAGCGTCTTGCCCGTGCCGGGCGAGCCCACCATCAGGACACCTTTCGGGATGCGTCCGCCGAGCTTCTGAAAACGCTTTGGGTCGCGCAGGAACTCGACGATTTCCGAGACCTCCTCCTTGGCCTCGTCGACACCGGCCACGTCCTTGAAGGTGATCTTGTTCTTGTCCCGCGAGAGCATGCGCGCCTTGGATTTCCCGAAGTTCAGCGCGCCCTTGCCGGCCATGCGGATCTGCTGGCGGAAGAAGAAATAAAGGATGAGCAGGAACAGCGCGATCGGCAGGAAGCCAAGCAGGGCCGACGCGACGAAATTGCTGTCCGTGCGCGGCGTCACCTTGAAGCCGTATTTTTCCTCCAATTCCCACTTGAGGTAAGGCATGTATTGCAAATCAACCTGCGTGCGGACGGGTGCGGCTGCTACTTCTCCACCGGTCTTCTCCCAAGCGCGGAGGAAATGCGTGCCGAGACTCTGCTCGTTGACGAGTTCGATGCCCTTACTCTTGTCGAGCTGATCGCCCGCGAGCATCTCGATGAATTTCGGGTAGGCCACTTCTCGCACGTTGCCCGGACCGCCCTTGAAGATAAACGCGCCGACGATCAGGATGACGGCGATCGCAAAGAGGATCAGCCCACGCCAATTGAAATTCGGGTCGGTGCTATTGCCGCCGTTGGGGGGGCGGTTGCCTTTGGTGGAACGAGGATCGGGCTGGGCCATATTGGATAATTGTGGGCTAAAGTCTTAACGTCCACGCGGGGAGCATCGACGCAAAGCTTCGCGGCAGGTCGGAAACCGTAGGTGCTTCGAGGCATTGGTCAACGGCGGATCTCGGTGCCTTCAGGGCCCGCCGGTTCCGCCGTTAACGGGGACGGGAGAGGATCTCGGTGGCCGCGGTGCGCACGCCCGGCGCTGCGTCGGCACTCAGTTGCACAAGGACCTGCCGGGTCTCCTCGTCGGAAAAATTGGCGAGCGCCTGCACCGCGGCAGCGCGCACTTCGTCGGAGGGCGTGTCCTTGTTGCCGAGGGCGGCGAAACGCAGGGCGGACACGGCGGCTGGCTGGTCGATGCGGGAAATGGCGGTGCGCAGGCGGCTGGTGTCATCGGGGTCGGCGACCGCCAGTCGGCCGAGCAGGGTGCTCACGGCGACGGGTGAGCCGATCGTGGCGAGGGCTTCGGTGGCGGCCACGCTGAGTTGCGGTGGCGCATCGGGTTTTTCCGCGAGCGCGATCAGCGCGGGGGTCGCCTCCGGATTGGTGATGTTGCGGATGATCTTGGCGAGCCGGTAGCGGTCGTCGGCGCGGAAGGCGGCACCAAATCGCCGCTCGATCTCGGCGATCGTCGCGGCATCGGCCAGCGGCCCCAGGGCGTCGAGGGCGGCCCGGAGCAAGGCGCGATCTGGGCTGATCACCGCCCAATCAACCAAGACGGGGATCGCTTCCCGGTCCCGGAGCGCGCCGATTTCACCGGCGAGTTGCTGCTTCTCGGAGCCATCCGGGAGAGCCACGAGGGCCCGCAGCATCCCATCGACTCGGGCCAGCGGACCGGTCGGAATTTCGGGAACCCGCCCGGAGCCGAGCGTGAGGCGATCCGCGGATTGCTCGAAAGCGACCGCGGGCTCCGGTGCCGCGGGCTCCGATTCCTCCGCCGCCGTCTGCACGGGAGCGGGAGCGGCGAGTGCCGCAGAGGTCGGCGCAGGTCCGCCGGCGATGAATCGCGCAAGGAAGAAGACGGCAGCGAAAAGCGCCGCCATCGCCACCACGAATTTGGTCAGGGAGAGGTGCATCCGGCTTGGCGTCAAGGGAGGGTCCGGGAACTCACGGCACCGTTGGCACTGCCGATCACCACCTCGGCCCGCGCGGTGTTGTTCGTCTCGTTCGCCTCGGCGATGCGGTTCGCCGTGTCGAGCCGCACTTCGAGGATGTAGGTTCCAGCCGGCAATCCGGTGATGTCGACCCATTGCCCCGGCAGATTGCGCGAGTAGATGTCGGACCAGCCGGCCTGAATCCCCTGGTAGTCGCAGTCATATTGCGCCCGCGAATTGGCGGCCGAGTCCCAGCGCGCGACGTCTTCGAGGCAGAAGCCGACCTTTTGCCCGATGCCCACCTGCTGCCCCGCGGGGTTGAGCAGGCGATACTCGGCGAAGTTATTGAAATGGTAGTGGCCGTGGCACGGCGCGTAGGTGAAGAGCGGGTTGTTCACCGGGCTGCGGAGCACGAGATCGGCGGTGCCAATATTGCGCGTCTCAGTGGAAAAACGGAGCAGCCGCCGCGTGCCGGTGACGACGAGACCTTCGGTGACGTCGCACGCATTTCCACTGAAGGTCTCCGTGCTGGTCATGGCGTTCAGCGAACCGAGATACGGCGCGAGATCGGGCTTCGCAGTGGCGGAGTATGTCGCTTTCAGAGTCACGCCGCTGTAGGCCGCATATCCATAGAGCATGATGAACCAGTCTCCGGCGGCGGGATTCGTTACGGACACGGTTTCATTGCTCGTCCCGAGGTAGGGCCGGTAGTCGTAGGTGGAAAGGGTGGGCTGCGCTCCACGGCGAACGTAGAGATCGCAATCGCCCGTCCCCTGAATGTTGATGACCAGCGACGCCTGGCCACTCGGCACCGAAATCTGGTAGAGGGCGCTGCTTCCCCTGGCTCCCGCGAGGTTACTCTTCGCCGCGCCGTTTTGCAGGAAGGTGATCCCGCTGCCGGAGATGGTATACGCGCCCGTCGCCACCGCACTGTCCACGAAGCCACTCTTGAACGCCCGCGCTTTGATTGTAGTGCTGCTGCTCAGGAGGATCGGCGCGCTGTAGACGGTCGAGCTCGAGGTCGGGTCGGCGCCGTTCGTGGTGTAGCGGATGATCGCATCCGCGGTCGCCGTCGCGATCGTGACGCTTTGCTGCTGAGGATAGGTGCCGGGCGCGGGATTGAAAGTCGGGGTCGCCACCGGAGTGCCGAGCGAACCGGACACGGTCGCCACGAGCGTCAACCCGGAATATGCCTTGTAGCCACGGAGCATGATGAACCAGTCACCAGCCGCCGGGTTCGTGACGGTCACGGTTTCGTTGCTCGTGCTCGTGTAAGGCCGATAATCGTAGGCCGAGGTCGTCGGCTGGGCGCCAAAGCGAACGTAAAGATCGCAGTCCCCGGTGCCCGTGATGCGGACTTCGAGTTTCGCCGCCGCCGCCGGGACCGCGATCTTGTAGAAGACTTGGCTGCCGGACGCGCCCGCGAGATTCGAAATCGGCGCGCCGCTGGTGAGCGAGGTCTGCGCCTGAGCCGTAGCCGAACAAAGCCCGAGAGCGACGATCGCGAGCCACAAACCGCAGAAACAATGACGATAATTATAAATCATATCGGTAATTCAAATAACGCGGTCGAGAATGCCGGAATCGTCCAAGACGTCAATCCTTCTCTCCGCACAAAATTCCGCCCTGCAACGCCTGCACCGGGCCGTGCTCTCTCACCCGCGTTCCAGCGGAAAGATCGAGACATCGACGCCCGCGACATCACCACGTGATCCGTTTTCCGACTTTCCTGATTCATCCCCGGCGCTCGCTATCCTACGCTTGCCGCACGACCGCCCTCACTCCATTGAAACGATTCCTCCTCATCGACGGCCACTACTATGTCTACCGCTCGTTCTTCGCGATCCGTGAGCTTTCCAACCAACGAGGCGAGCCGACCAACGCGATCTATGGCTTCGTCAAAACCGTCCGGCGGATGGTGAAGGATCTCGCCCCGGATTTCGGCGCGGTGATCTGGGACATGGGCGTGCCGAAGCGCCGGACCGATCTCCAGCCGGCCTACAAGGAGCAACGCGCGGAGATGCCCGACCTGATGCGGCCGCAACTCGGCTTCATCCAAAACCTCGCGCCCCTGCTCGGCTTCGCGAGCCTCGGTCTTCCGGATACGGAGGCGGACGACCTCATGGCCAGCTACGCCGTGGCGGCGCGCGATCGCGGTGACGAGGTGGTGCTGGCGACCAATGACAAGGATCTCTTCCAACTCGTGGGCGATCGGGTGAAGGTCTATTCCACGAACAAGACCGACCTCGCCTCGCCGAAGGACGGTTTCGCCCTGCTCGGCGCGGACGCTGTGGTGAAAAAGTGGGGCGTCGCCCCGGAACGGATCGGCGACGTGCTCAGCCTGATCGGCGACAGCGTGGACAACATCCCCGGCGTCAATGGCCTCGGCCAAAAGGGCGCCGCAACCCTGCTCAACACGCACGGAAATCTCGACGCCATCCTCGCCGATCTCGACGCGGTGAAAAACGAACGCATGCGCGAGAAGCTGAAAGCTGCGCGCGGGCAAATCATCCAAAACCGCGAGATGGTGCGGCTTGATCTCGATCTACCGCTGCCGCTGCCGGTCGATGAACTCACGCTCAAGCCCCGGTATCCGGAGCTGATCAGCGAGTTGGAGAAGTGCGACTTCAACTCCCTGCTCGCCGAGGTGAAGGCGGAGGCGACAGTCAATGCGCCGCGCGGACCGGCGCAAGGCGAGTTGTTTTAGCCCGCGGCAAAGCGCGACCGGCACCCGATTGCATTTGCCATCACCGGCCGCGCGTCGACCTTCCCCCCCGCATGCCCGCCTTTGCCAGAAACTCGCGCGTCTTCGCGTGGTTCCGTGCGCGTTATGGCAAGCCGACACCCGCACAGAAATCTGCGTGGCCGCTCCTCGCGCGGGGCGCAAACGTGCTCGTCGCGTCGCCCACCGGAACCGGCAAGACCTTCGCCGCTTTTCTCTCGGTCCTCGACTCGCTCACGCAACTCCACGACGCCGGCCAACTCTCCGCGGGCATCCACTGCGTCTACGTCTCGCCGCTCCGCGCGCTCAGCTACGACCTCGAAAAAAACCTCGCCGAACCACTCCGCGAACTCTTCGGCGACAAGCCGCCGATCCGCGTGGAACTCCGCAGCGGCGATACCACCGCCAGCCAGCGTGCCCGGCAGTTTTCCAAGCCGCCGCACATCCTGCTCACCACGCCGGAGAGTCTCTGCGTCCTGCTCAGCCAGGAACGCTGGCTCCCCGCCCTCCGCCACGTCCGCTGGCTCATCGTCGATGAGATCCACGCACTCGCCGACAACAAACGCGGCGCCCATCTTTCGCTGAGCATCGAGCGACTCTCCGCCCTCGCAAACCTCAACGTTCAACCCTCAACTCCGCCGCAGCGCATCGGTCTCTCCGCGACCGTCGCGCCGCTTGCCGAAGTCGCACAGTTCCTCGTGGGAACCAACGGCCGCTGCGAGATCGTCGACGCCGCCAGCACCAAGAAGATCGAACTCCGCGTTCACACTCCTTTGCGCAAAAACCCGTATCCCGAAGCCGGCTTCACCGGCCAGCGGCTCGTGCGCGAACTCGGCCAACTCATCCACGCGCATCGCACCACGCTCGTTTTTTCAAACACCCGCTCCGGCGCGGAAGGCATGACCTACTGGCTCCGCGAAAGATTCCCGGATCTCGCGGACGTGATCGAATGCCACCACGCCTCACTCGAACGCGACGTGCGCCGTGATGTCGAAGACCGCCTGAAACGCGGCGAACTCCGCGCCGTCATCTGCTCCACCAGCCTCGAACTCGGCATCGACATTGGCTCGATCGAACTCGTCGTCATGCTCTCGACGCCGAAAGGCGTGAGCAAAGCGCTCCAGCGGGCCGGCCGCGCCGGGCACAACATTCACTCCGTGAGCCGCGGCATCCTCATGGCGACAAACGTCAGCGACCTCGTCGAATCCTGCGGGACCGTCCTGCTCGCCCGCGCCCGACATCTCGACGACGTGCGCATCCCACGCGCCCCACTTGATGTCCTCGCGCAGCATCTCGTGAGCATGGGCTGCACCGCGCATTGGAGTCGCGCCGAAGCGCTCGCACTCGTTCGCGGCGCCTACCCGTTCCGCGATCTCGGTGCGGAGGAATTCGACGACGTGCTCGATTATCTCGCCGGCGGCGGCGCCTCGCTGCGGCAGCAATACTCCGAAGTCTTCGGCAAGATCGAACTGGACGGCTCCAGGTTCCACACCCACCCCGGCCGGGTGCAGCGGGAATTTCTGCAAAACATCGGCGTGATTCCGAACGTCGGGCAGGTCCGCGTGCGGCTCAAAACGCAGAACCTCGGCAGCGTCGAGGAGTCGTTCATGCGCATGATGAAAATCGGCGACGTCTTTGTGATCGGCGGCCGGCCGGTGCGGCTGGAAAGAGTCAGCCAGATGGAAGCGTGGGTGACCCGCGCCGACGGCGCGCTGCCCACCATCCCGCGCTGGAACGCGAGCAAGTTCCCGCTCTCCAACCGCGTCGCCCGCGAGATCGTCGCCTTTCGCAGCGAACTCCGCCGCGGCTTTGAAGCGGGCGACGATCGCGACCTCGCGACCTGGATCGCGAAGCGACTCGACTGCGGCATCGCGAACGGTCGCATCATCGAAAGCATTCACCGCGCACAGCACGAACTCTCCGAGATCCCGACTGAGGACTGCCTGCTCGTCGAGGAATTCCACGACACCGGCGAGGCCCCCGCTTCCGGAAAAAATCCGCCCCGCAACCCGCGCGCGATCCACTACTTCTTCCACTCGCTGATCGGCCGCGCGGCCAACGACGCGCTCGCCCGCGTGGTCACACTCCGCCTCAGCCGACTGCGCGGCGGCAACGCCGTGGCCACGCCGCACGATTACGGCTTCGTCCTCACCGTCGCGCCGCAGCAGCGCTTCACGGAAGACGAACTGCCGAAACTGCTCGCGATCGCCGGCTTCGAAACCGAACTCGAACAGTCACTCGTCCAGTCCGAAATGTTGAAGTACCATTTCCGCAATGCCGCGCAGACCGGCCTGATGGTTTACCGGAACTTCTTCGACCAGCAGAAATCCGTGCGGAAGCTGGCCTGGAGCGCGGAGGTGATCTTCAACGTGCTCCAGCAATACGAACCCGACCACGTCCTGATGCGCGAAGCGCGCCGCGACACCCTCCGGGTCTTTCTCGACGCCGACAGCGCGCTCGCTTTCCTCCACGCCCAGGAGTCGCGACCCGTCCGGCTTCGCACCGTGGAGAAGGTGCCGCCGCTTTCCTTCGCGATGTATGCGACGAAAATCAAAGAGGCGCTCCTCGTCGAAGACCCATGGGAAGTGCAGGAGCGGCTTTTCAATCAATGGTGGAGCGCGATCGAAGGCGCCGCCTCATCCGCTTAATCATCCTCACCCTCATCCTCACCCTCATCCTCACCCTCATCCTCATCATCATCCTCCTCCCCGTTTTCGCGGTTGAGGAAGATGGCGAGGAAGAGGATGAGGGAGATTCCCATGCACCGCAGCCGGCTTGAACTCGACCCAGGCATCACGCTCGACGCCCGCCACGCCGTGTGGCTGGCGGCGACGCGCACGCTCGCCGTTGCCGATCTCCATCTCGGCTACGCCTGGGCGCATCGCGCCCAGGGGCAAATGCTGCCGCTCAACGCGGAAGAAAATTCGCTGACGCGTCTGCGCGCCCTCGTCGATGACTACGCGCCCGCTGAATTGGTGCTGCTCGGCGACATCGTGCATCGCGCCGTGCGAGTAAAGCCATTCGTCGATGAACTCTCCGCATTGATCACGGACCTCAGCGCACGCACGGCGTTGCACCTCGTCCTCGGGAATCACGACCGCGACCTCGAGTCCCTCATCCTCGAGGCCGGAATCACGACGCTCACCTCGCGCGCTCACACCGCGGGAATCCACACGCTCGTGCATGGCGATTGTACCGATGCGGCGGCGGCGGAGACGCTTTTCGCCCAATGCGCCGGCCGCGTGATCATCGGACACGAACATCCCGCGATCACCGTCTCCGACGGCGTGGCGACCCGCATCCGTCGCCCGTGTTTTCTCGTCGGCGAAAAGCTGCTCGTCCTCCCCGCGTTTTCGAGTTGGTCCGCGGGCACCGAGGTGCGTGGAAATGATTTCCTGTCCGCCTACACCCGCTGCGGGAAAGCGGATCGCGCGATCGCCGTCATCGCCGGCCGCCTCTTGCCAATGCGGCTCTGACGCGCGAAGCGATGGAAAAACCTGTCATCCTGAGCGGAGTCGAAGGACCTCTCGCATCCGCCCCCGAAAATCAGAGGTCCCTCGACGAGCTCGGGATGACAGCTTTTGGACCGCCGCCGTCCCGCACCGGTTTCGCCACTTCTTTCCGAAGATCAGATTGCGAAGTCGTCGTACTCCGGCCGCACGCGCTCGATCGGTGGCGCCAGCATGCCGGCGGCGACGGTCGCGTTGGTTCCCTGCTCGATGAGAATGAAGGAACCAGTCAATCGATTGCTGCCGGAGCCGTCGAAGACGAGCGGCTTGGCGGTGCGAAGGTGAATCTCGCCGATGTCATTCAACGCGAGTTCCGCCGGTTCGGGCTCGACGTCGTAGGTCTGAATGTTGATCCGCGAATGCAACGTCGTGACGATTGCCTGCACGGTCTGCGTGGTGTGCTTGAGAAAAAACTTCCGGCCCGCGAGCAAAGCCTTCGGGTGCATCCAGCAGATGCGCGCGCGGAGGTCGGTGGACATGCCGGGCAGATCGTCGAGCCCGACGATGCAATCGCCGCGGCTTACGTCGATGTCCTCGTTCAGACAGACGGTCACCGACTGCGGCGCGTAGGCTTCGTCGATCGATCCGTCGAACGTCCAGATGTCCTTCACCGTCGCTTGGAGGCCGGTGGGAAGCACCAGCACCCGCTGGCCCTTCTTCAAAATGCCGCCGGCAAGCTGGCCGCTCAGCCCGCGGAAATCGTGCAGCGTTTTGTCGGTCGGATTGTTCGGCCGATTCACCCACTGCACGGGCAACCGGAGCGCGCTCAGATTCCAATCACTGGCGATGTGGATGGACTCGAGATGCTTGAGCAGCGTCGGCCCGGGATACCACGGCGTCTTGTCGGAAGGATCGACAACGTTGTCGCCATTCAGCGCGCTGATCGGGATGAACTTCACGTCGGTGAGCACGTCGAGACGTGGCAGGAAGCTTTCGATCGCCTCGCGGATTTCGAGGAAACGCGCCTCACTCCAGTCGACGAGATCCATCTTGTTCACCGCAATGATCACATGCGGAATCCCGAGCAGCGCCGCGAGATAAGTATGCCGCCGCGTTTGCTCGATCACGCCCTGGCGGGCATCGACGAGCACGATGGACAGATTCGCCGTCGAGGCGCCCGTGACCATGTTGCGCGTGTACTGCACGTGGCCCGGCGTGTCGGCGACGATGAACTTCCGGCGCGGCGTGGCGAAATAACGATACGCGACATCGATCGTGATGCCCTGCTCACGCTCGGCGCGCAGACCGTCGGTGAGATTGGCGAGATTGATCTGCCCGCCGCCGGTGATGTCGGCGGACCGTTCCAGCGCCTCGATCTGGTCCTCCATCAGCGACTTCGAATCGTAAAGGAGGCGGCCAATCAGCGTGCTCTTGCCGTCATCGACAGAGCCGCAGGTGTTGAAGCGGAGAAGTTCTACGGGAGGTGAGGCGCTCATCAGAAGTATCCCTGCTTTTTACGATCCTCCATCGCGGCCTCGGATGCCTTGTCATCGGCACGCGACCCGCGCTCGGTCACGCGCGCCGCGGCGATCTCCGTTATGATGTCCTCCACGGTATTCGCCGGGCTTTCCACCAAGCCGGTGCTGATGATGTCGCCGATCGTTCGCACGCGGACGACGAGGTCTTTCACCACCTCGTTCTCTTTCGGTGGAAGGATGTCGGTCACCGGCAGCCACTGGCCGCCGCGGCGCACGCACTTCCGCTGATGGCTGAAGTAAATCGTGGGAACCTCCAGCTTTTCGCGCTGGATGTATTCCCACACGTCGGCCTCGGTCCAGTTCGAGAGCGGAAACACGCGCATGTGTTCGCCAGGATTCACCCGCGCATTGTAGAGATTCCAAATCTCGGGCCGCTGCGCTTTCGGATCCCATTGCCCGAAGGCATCGCGAAAGCTGAAGCAGCGCTCCTTGGCCCGCGCCTTCTCCTCGTCACGCCGCGCCCCACCGATCGCGCAATCGAAGCGGTACTCCTCGATCGCGGCAAGCAGCGTGGGAATCTGCAAACGATTGCGGCTGATCTCGCCCGGCGTCGGCACCGCGATCCCGGCGGCGATGGCGTCTTCCACCTTGCGCACGATCAGCTTGCCGCCGAGCTCGGCGGCGCGCTTGTCGCGGAAGATGTTGAGCTCGGGAAAATGGTGGCCCGTGTCGACATTCAGCAGCGGCATCGGGATGTCGGACGGCCGGAATGCTTTCTCCGCGAGCCGCAACAGGCAGATCGAATCCTTCCCGCCGGAAAACATGATTGCCGGCCGCTCAAACTCCGCCGCGACCTCCCGCATGATGTGGATGGCCTCGGTCTCGAGGTACTGGAGATGGTCGAGTTGGTAAGTCGGCACGGGCGCTTTCAGGCTTGGACCGCTGCCCCGCCCCACGCCACGTGGAGGCCGCACTCGCGCTTCTCGTCCGCCTTTGCAGGATCAAAGTAATCCCACTCGTTCGGCAATCGGTTTGAGGTGAGGTGCTCCTCCATTTGCGGGTCGGTCCACGGGAACACCGGGCTGACCTTGAGCGCACCGAAATTCCCATCGTGGCTGACGATATCGAGACCGGCGCGATTCGGGTTTTGGACCTTCCGCAGTGCCGTGATCCAGACCGTCGGGGCGAGTTCGCGCATCCCACGCTGAAAAGGTTCGAGTTTCATCGTCGTGCTGAATGCCTTGATCCGCTCCTCATTCTCCGGAGTGGGATCGGGCGCGCCGCCGTGGAGCGCATCGTAATGCGCGGCGGTCATCCGTGGCACGAACGGCTTGATGTTCAGCTTGAGCAGCGCCTTGAGTTCCTCCGCGTGGCGATACGTCGCGGGGCGGTTGTAACCGTGGTCGACCCAGAGCACCGGAATGTCCGGCTGGACCTTCGTGGCGAGGTGGAGGACGACGGCTTCGTAGGGTCGAAAATTCGTCGAGACAATCGCGCGGCCGCCCGCTTGGCCGATCGCCCAGCGGACGATGTCCAGAGGCGCGGCGTCGCGGAGTTCGGCGTTGGCTTGGGCGATTTGGTCGGGCGTCATGGGCGGTGTCTTGATGGCCTGCGGGAAATGGGGTGGCTGAGATAACAGAGCAGTCGGCTTTTGCAAGGAGGCTCTGCCCACATGACACACTCGGCAGACGCGAGCCCGACCACCCGGGAAACGGCGCTGCTCCCTGGCCCTGGCGAGTCCCCGCGTTCAGCCGGAACTGAACAGAGGATCAAGCGAGCGATTTCGCGGCGTCGACCACGGACTGCGCGGTCATGCCGAGAATCTCCATCACCTTCCCGCCCGGCGCGCTGATGCCGAAGCGATCGATGCCGATGACCTTGCCGTCGAGGCCCACGTATCTCCACCAGAGGTCGGAGACGCCAGCTTCGATGGCGACGCGTCGGCGGACGGTGGGCGGGAGGACTTCGTCGATGTAAGCCTGCGGCTGCGCGTCGAAGCGCAGGAAACTCGGGATGCTGACCACGCGGACTCCGTCGCCGAGTTGCTTCGCGGCGGCGACTGCGTGCTGCACCTCACTGCCAGCGGCGAGGAGGATGCATTCGAGTTCCGCCGTTTCCTTCACCGCGATGTAGCCACCCTTGAGCACGCCTTCGCGACGCGTGGCCACGGGGATGTCGCTGAAATTCGGCACGACCTGGCGGGTCAGCGCGAGCAGCGTCGGGCCATCGGTGCGGGTAAGCGCGGCGACGAAAGCCCCGGCGGTTTCCTCCGGATCGGCAGGACGGATCACGTCGAGATTCGGGATGACGCGCAGGCCGCTCACCGTCTCGACCGGCTGATGCGTCGGGCCGTCTTCGCCCACGCCCACGGAGTCGTGGGTGAAAATATAGACCGTCGGCAGTCCGCTGAGCGCCGCCAGACGGATGCTGCCGCGGCAGTAGTCGGCGAAGACAAGGAACGTCGCGCCGCTCGCGCGGAAGATGCCGTCGTAGGCGATGCCATTCATGATGCCGCACATGCCATGCTCGCGGATGCCGAAGCGGATGTTGCGCCCGCCCCAATTGCTCGGCCCGAAGTCCTTGCTCGAATTGATGTAGTTCAGCGTCGAGCCATGGAGATCGGCGCTGCCGGACACGAGCGAGTGGACGGCGTCGGCGATCGGCTGGAGCACGTCGCTGCCCGCCTTGCGGGTGGCGATCTTTGCGTCAGCGGGAAAGGCCGGGACTTTCGCCATGAGATCCGCGGGCACGCGCTTGGCAACGAAGTCCTCCAGTTCGCGGCTCAGTTCGGGATTCGCTCCTTTCCAGGCAGCGAAGGTCGTCTGCCACGCGCTGTAATCGGCCGCGAGTTGCTCGCGATGTTTGGCGAAATACGCCTCGGTCTCCTTGCTCACGAAAAAGTGTTCGCTCTCCGGCAGACCGAGCGCCTTGCGAGCGGCGTCGACGAACTTCGCTCCGCCTTCGCCATGCGCCTTCGAGGTGCCGGCGACTTCCGGGATGCCTTTGCCGATCAGCGTTTTCGCGATGATGACCTGCGGTTTGCCAGTCGCCGCCTTCGCCTTCTCGAAAGCCGTGAGGAACGCCGCCGTGTCGTTGCCATCGATCGTCTGCACCTCCCACTCCACCGCCTCGAAACGCTTCGCCGCATTCTCGCTCTGCGTGGCGATGGCCATGGCATCGAGCGTCACGTCGTTGGAATCGTAAATGAGGATCAGGTTATCGAGCTTGAAGTGCCCCGCGAAGCCGATGGCTTCCATGGCCACGCCTTCCTGCATGCACCCGTCACCGGCGAGCGCCACGATGTGATGGTCGAAAATGGTGTGGTCGGCCGTGTTGAACTTCGCCGCGGCCATCTTTTGCGAAACGGCGTAGCCGACCGCGTTCGCCACGCCCTGCCCGAGCGGGCCGGTGGTCGCTTCGACGCCGGGCGTTTCATGAAACTCCGGATGTCCTGGCGTATGCGACCCGAGGGCGCGAAACTTTTTCACCTGCTCCCGGTCCACGCTCGCGTAGCCGCTGAGGTGCAACCACGCATAAAGGAACATCGAGCCATGCCCCGCGCTCAGTACGAAACGGTCGCGATTCAGCCACTTCGGGTCCGCCGGATGATGCCGCAAGGCGTGGCCGTAGAGCGCCGCGCCGATTTCTGCGCAGCCGAGCGGCAGACCGAGATGGCCGGAAGAGCAGGCATGGACGGCATCCATGGCGAGGCCTCGAGCCTCATTGGCAGCACGTGAGAGGGCGGAAAAGTCGGGATTCATAAGCGTAGGGAAGGTCGGCGACGCTAGGGAGTCGACCTTTGAAGTCAAGATTTCGCGCCTCATACGATTTCCACCGTCATCTTGCCGGAAGGCGGAGCGGCGTGGCTTTCGGGAAGGGTGGGCGTCCTGCCCGGCGAATCTTTCGGAATGGCCGAAAACCTTTCGTTCGCAAAAAGACCGGCCGGCGAGACGCCGGCCTCGGCGGGCGGGACGCCCACCCTACCCGGGAAGGACTGTAGAAATCGTCTCACTCCGCGAAACAGCAACACCGGCATGATCGCGAGATCATGCCGGCGTTTTGCGATTTCCGAACCTGGCGGCAGTCTACCTGAGGAAGACGCGGCCCGGGACAAACCCAGCGATCGTCTTCGCCACCACCGCGCCATCGAGCAGGCGCCCGCCGACCTGCGGTTCGAGCGTCCCCTGGCCGTTAAAGTCGAGGTAGTCGAAGATACTTCCGGGCGTCGGATCGAGGGTGCCGTTGGGGAACGCGGTCCCCGGCGGCGTCGTAAGTGACGGATCCTTGTCCGATCCCACAATCCCCGGCGTGAAGTTGACCCCGCTACCGGATCCGATGACCAGCCCGCTGACCGCCTGAATCGAGGCGATTCGATTGACGCTTCCAGCGACGGCAGAAAGAAGATTGCGCCCCGAGACTCCGGTGAGACTGCCATTCACAGCGTCGCCCGCAGCTTCACCGGTGTAGATGCCGGGACTGCTTTGCGTTGTCTTGATCCGCCCGGCGGCACCCACAATGATGCCGACGTTGCCGAGCGAGTCATCGAGAACGAACGGGACGAAGACATCGGTCGGCGTGAAGCGGAAATTCGCCTGAACGAACTGATCCACGGTCACGTCGTCCACTCCGTTTCCGTCGACGTCAGTGTAGGAAAGAATCGGAGCGTTCGCCGTATCACGGTCCAGTCCCGCAGGCAGCGCCGTAATGTCCCGGGCAAAGCCGCTCCCGAAACTTCCATCGACCGAGACATTGGAAATGGAACCGCCGCGGCCCACGTAGCTCGGTTTCGTGGTGATCGTCCCGTAGTTCACGGTGCTCCCGCCATTTCCCGCGATCAGATCGACCCGCGCCTGCACGCCGACGTCCTCGCGGAAATCCGAGATATTTCCCCCGGAGCCACCCTTGCCCACTTTCCCGCCGAACGGTTTTTGCGCCGGGACCGGCGGCACATCGAGGGGATTCAGCGTGAAGGCATACGCGTCGCCACCCGCTCCGGCGATGACGAGAACTTTGGCGACTGCATCCTTGCCGATCGTCGTCGAAGAACCGATCACCGAACCGCCGGCACCCCCGGCGCTCAATCCACGTCCACCCGCGCCGGCGAGGAAGGCGACCGATCCGTCCGTCGACGTAAGATTCGCCTTGTTGATGGATCCACCTGTGCCGCCCACGGAGCCACCGCTGTTGCCCCCGCTGCCGGCGACGATCCGGTTGAAATTGTAATTGCTCAGCACCTGATTGATGTCCTGTTTGCCCACGGAAGGCGTCGAGACGTTGGTGATTTCACCGCCGTTGCCTCCCCTCCCGCTGGTTCCATTGCCGCCGTTTCCACCGATCAGGCTCACGATCGTCGGATTGTCAGCGACGGAGGGGGAGTTGATGAAGTTAATGATTCCACCACCCACCCCACCCACCGTTCCCGTCCCGCCGTTGCCACCCTGAAGATAGATTTCACCGCTCATCTGGTTGAGTCCCGCGAAGGGGCTGGAGTTGATCACATTTCCTCCACGTCCACCCGCGCCGGAGGCCGCATTGCCCCCATCTCCTCCCGTGAAGTAGATCTGCCCCCGCGCGCTCCCGATCGGGGCGATGAGTTCCCCACGGAAGCCGGACACGTCGCCCCCGTCACCACCCCGCTTCACGCCCGCCCCGCCGGACCCCGCGTGAATTTCGACGAAAGGATCGGAAGTATCCGGGAGAAGTTTGAAGCCGTTACCGATCACCGAGCCGCCTTTGCCGCCGGTCGCCCCGCGTCCGCCATTTCCCGCGATGAAAACCTCGCCACTCGAGATCGAGTTCGCAGAGACATCTCCGCCAATCCCGCCCGCCCCGGTCACGCCGAATCCCCCATTGCCCCCGACCAATGCGACGCTCGCATAGAGGGTGGTGGTTCCGGGCGCGTAGCGCAGACTGAGTCCGGAGACCTTGCCGCCGATTCCACCCGTGGAGAAGCCATTTCCGCCCGTGCCGCCGGTGAAAACGAAGTTGGACGAGAACGTGTATTTCCCCACCGTGTGGGTCGTAGGGATTCCACCGTAGGCCGGGTTCGTCGGCACGGTGATATTCACCGTTCCCAGTGCGCTGACCAATCCAGTGGTCGCATCGGTGGTCTGCTTGAGCCCACCGCCGATAAAGCCGCCGGTGCCCCCTCTGCCCACCAATCCCGAACCGCCGTTGCCGGCGGTAATCGCGATGCCATTGTCGATTTCATTGATGAAATCAAATTCATTAGGAAATAAAGGGATCAATGGCGGGCTCGTAAGCTCGATTAAATGCAGCCCAATCGCGGCATCCTTATTCGGGGATGCGGTGAGATAGGACCAGACATCCAAGCCGGAATCGGCCTGATAGGAATCGAACGCGATCACCGTCGGATCGCGCGGCACCGCCGCGATTCCATTGACGAAAGATGAAAAGGGGAGGCCGTTCTGAGCACCGAGCCCGTTATTCAACGAAGCGGGAGTGGTCGAAGTCAGCAGCACCTGATTGACCGTGTAGGCGAGAGCGTTGCTAGAATAGTTGAGCACGGCAACATTGTCCATGACCCCGTCACCGTTACTATCCGTCGCACGGATTTGCACCTGCGTCGTGCCGACGTTGAGGCCACCAGCGCCACTTGCCGGGGCGCCGAAAAAGATCCCCGAGTTTTGGCCACCGTTGGGATCCGAGGTCGCCTGCGTGATTCCAGACCCTGGAAAAGTGGTATCACCCAGCACGGTGACAACAAAGCCGTTGGGAGACTGGAGCAGGACCGCAATATCCGCAGTCCCATCCGGCGCGCCAGGGATTTGGGGATTCGCCACCGGTCCTGGCGAGCCGAAATCGAGGATCGCGAAATCAAGCGCGAACGAGTCCACCAACTGGATATTGGGGACGTTGGTCGGGAGCGCGCGATTTGCGTCGACTTTACCCAAGACGTAAGTCCCGAAGAACGTCGGCTCGAGCGCTGTGGAAAAGGGATTGGGCGCAATCAGGTTATAGGTGTCGATCGTCTTGCCTGCCGCCGCACCGGTCGTGTTCGTGACAAAAGCAATATCTTGGAGATCGCCATCCTCAAAGGCGGAAGCCTTTACAATGTAATCACCCGGCCCGCCTCGTCCCAAAAAAACTGCGGGGACGACTGCATCGCCAACCCCCTTCGTGCCAAAGTCTCCGTAGAATCGACCCGTCGCCCGGCCATTCTCCACATCATTCAGCACGACGACAACCTGCTGGAACCGGGGTGGCTGGACGCGGTCAGCAACTCCATTCAGGCCCACCCTGACGCCGGAGGG
>JANPHH010000141.1:0-4858 GCA_031424375.1 Chthoniobacter sp.
CCGGTGTTGGAATACACCTCGGTGTCGAGCACGAGCACTTTCACATTCGCGCCGCTCGCCAGCACGTGATCGAGGCCGC
Source organism: Chthoniobacter sp. (assembly GCA_031424375.1). Lineage (GTDB taxonomy): Bacteria > Verrucomicrobiota > Verrucomicrobiia > Chthoniobacterales > Chthoniobacteraceae > Chthoniobacter. Next base: position 80 of record JANPHH010000141.1, read on the forward strand.
CGTAGCCGATGTCGTAGGCCCAGCCATCGCCGCCGACGATCCACACGCTCTTGCGCACCAGCGTGTCGGCCATCGCGAGGAGCCGCTTTGCATCGTCGCCTTCGAGTGTGGAAAGCCGCCGCTTCAGCTCCACCACGCGCTCGCGTTGGTCGAAGATGTCCGCCTCGTCGGTCTGCGGTGCGGCAAGAATCTGCGCGGTCAATTCATCGCCGACCTGCGGCGCGAGCTGCCGCAAAAGTTCGCCCGCAAACTCCCGTTGCTTGTCGAGCGAGACGCGGAAGCCGAGCCCGAACTCCGCGTTATCCTCGAAGAGCGAATTGCTCCACGCCGGCCCGCGCCCGGCGGCATCCGTGCTCCACGGTGTCGTCGGCAGATTGCCTCCGTAGATGGAGGAGCAGCCCGTTGCATTCGCCACGAGCAGCCGATCACCGAAGAGCTGCGTGAGCAGCTTCAGATACGGCGTTTCCCCACACCCTGCGCACGCGCCGGAAAACTCGAACAACGGCCGCTGCACCTGCTGCTGGCGGACATGATCCGTATGGATGCGACGCCGATCCATGTCGGGAATCGCGAGGAAGAAATCCCAGTTCGCGCGCTCGCTTTCCCGCAGCGGCGGCTGTGGCTGCATGTTGATCGCCTTGAGCCGCGCCTCGCTCTTGTTGCGCACCGGGCACACGTCCACGCAGATGCCGCAGCCTGTGCAGTCCTCGACCGCAACCTGGAGCGTGAACTTCAACCCCTGCCACTCCGGCAGCCGCGCCTCGGTCGTCTTGAAAGTGGCGGGCGCTCCCGCGAGCAACACTGGCTCATAGGCCTTCGCCCGAATCACGGAATGCGGGCAGACCATCACACACTTCGCGCACTGGATGCAGATCTCCGCATCCCACACCGGCACCTCCGTCGCGAGGTTGCGCTTTTCCCAGCGCGCCGTGCCGGTGGGATAGGTGCCGTCGCACGGCAGCGCGCTCACTGGCAGTTCGTCCCCGTGTCCCGCGATCATTGGCGCCAGCACTTCGCGGACAAAGGCCGGCGCTTCCTCTGCCACCGTCGGACGCAAGCGGACGTCACTCCCGACCCGCTCCGGCACCGGCACTTCGTGCAAATGCGCGAGGGCCTTTTCCACCGCATCCAGATTCATCTGCACGATCGGCGCGCCCTTCTTTCCGTAAGTCTTGCGAATCGAGTTCTTGATCGCCGCGATCGCCTCGTCGTGCGGCAGCACTCCGGAGACGGAGAAGAAGCAGACCTGCATGACCGTATTGATCCGCCCACCCATCCCGCAGGCCCGCGCCACGGCGCTCGCGTCGATGACGAAGAACTTCAATCCCTTTTCATGAACCGCCCGCTGCACCGGCTCGGGCAGCCGCTCCCACACGCGATCCGGTGGAAACGGCGTGTTCAGCAAAAAGGTCGCGCCAGGGGCCGCGCGCTCCAGCACATCGAAGCGTTCGAGAAAGAACGGCTGATGACAGCCCACGAACTGCGCCTGCGAAATGAGATACGTTGAGCGGATCGGACGCGGCCCAAAGCGCAGATGCGAAACCGTGACCGAGCCGGCCTTCTTCGAATCATAAACGAAGTAGCCTTGCGCAAAGTTCTCCGTCTCCTCGCCGATGATTTTGATCGTCTCCTTATTCGCGCCCACCGTGCCATCCGAACCGAGCCCATAGAAGACCGCCCGGAACACATCGCCCGCCTCGACGGAGAAGGAGGGATCGTAGTCGAGGCTCGTCCCACTCACATCATCGCGAATGCCAACGGTGAAATGCTTCCTCGGGATTGGCAGCGAGAGATTCTCGAACACCGCCTTCACCATCGCCGGCGTAAACTCCTTCGACGACAACCCATAGCGCCCGCCGATCACGCGCACCTCGCCGCGCCCGCTTTCGTGCAGCGCACTCACGCAGTCCAGGTAAAGCGGCTCGCCCGCGCTGCCCGGCTCCTTCGTCCGATCGAGCACCGCGACCGCCCGCGTGCTCGCAGGCAGCGCCGCCGAAAACGCCTCCACATCGAAAGGCCGATACAGCCGCACCTTCAACACCCAAACCTTTCCCCCTCCCGCGATCAGCGCATCGACCGTCTCGTGCGCCGCCTCACATCCCGAGCCCATCAGCACGATCACCCGCTCCGCATCCGCCGCGCCGTGATATTCAAAGAGCCGATACGCCCGCCCGGTGAGCCCGGCGAAACGATCCATCGCCCGCTGCACGATGCCGGGACACGCCGCGTAAAATGGATTCACCGTTTCGCGCGCCTGAAAATACACATCGGGATTTTGCGCCGTGCCGCGCAACACCGGATGATCCGGCGAAAGCGCCCGCGCCCGATGCTCCCGCACACGCTCCTCGTTGATCATCGCCCGCACCACGTCCGCGGGCAGCAGCGTGATCTTCGCGATCTCGTGTGAAGTGCGGAAGCCGTCGAAGAAATGCAGAAACGGAATCCGCGCTTCGAGTGTGGCCGCATGCGCGATGAGCGCGTAGTCCTGCGCCTCCTGCACGCTCGCCGCGCAGAGCATCGCAAATCCCGTCCCGCGCGCCGCCATCACATCGCTGTGATCGCCAAAGATCGAAAGCCCCTGCGCCGCCAGCGACCGCGCCGCCACGTGCAGCACAAAGGGCGTCAGTTCCCCCGCGATCTTGAACATGTTCGGCAGCATCAGCAGCAACCCCTGCGAAGCGGTAAATGTCGTCGCCAGCGCCCCCGTCTGCAGCGCCCCATGAATCGCGCCCGCCGCGCCACCCTCACTCTGCATCTCGATCACCGCCGGCACCGTCCCCCACAAATTCCGCGCGCCCGCCGCCGCCCACGCATCCGACCACTCGCCCATCGGCGTCGCCGGCGTGATCGGGTAAAGCGCGATCACCTCGCTTAGTTGGTAAGCGACGCGCGCGACGGCTTCGTTGCCGTCGATGGTGGAAACGGATGGAAGTGGCATTAGCGTGCGAGTGCAGGATCGTCCGCCCCGCGGTAGCCCGCTCCCCATCTTCTGCCGAAGCCTCGTCTTCCGTTGCCCTATTTGCTGTCTTCCGAGAGCGGCTACGAGGGCTGCACGGCGGGAGCGCGACGGCTCTCGCCTGATCGAACGAACCATTTTCGCAGCTCTTCAATCGCAACCATCGCGAGGGCGAAGGGGATGATGAAGAGCCAGACGGCGGGCGCGATCGGGGCGGTGCCGAAGAGGGCGTGGCCCCACGGGGTGTAGTCGATCAGGCCGATGAGGGTGATCTCGGCGGCGATGCCGATGAGGATGAGTTTGTTGCTGAAAAGGCCGGACGTGAAGGTGGAGCGGCGGTCGCTGCGGCAGAGGAAAACGTTCGCGATTTGCATGACGACGATGGCGCTGAGGCAGGCCGTGGTGGCTTGCAAATAGAGCGGATCGTGCGCGGTGAGCATCTCGCCGAACTTCCATCCGCCACTGCGCAGGACGAACCAATACGCGCTCATCGCGGCGGCGGCCTGCATCAAACCGAGGAAGAGATAGGCGCGGGCGAGGAGGGGCCAATTGAGCAGGCGATCGGTGCGTGGACGCGGTGGCGCGCGCATGATGTCGGGGGCGGGTTTTTCGGCGCCGAGGCCGAGTGCGGGGAGCATGTCGGTGCCGAGATCGACGGCGAGGATTTGAATGATCGTGAGCGGTAGCGGAATGCGGAAGACGACGAACGCGAGATACGGGATCAACTCCGGGACGTTTGAAGTGAGGATGTAGGTGAGGAAATTGCGGATGTTCGTGAAGACGGCGCGGCCTTCCTCGATGGCGGCGACGATCGAGGCGAAGTTGTCGTCGAGCAGGACCATGTCCGCGGCCTCGCGGGCCACGTCCGTCCCGCTACGGCCCATGGCGATGCCGACGTCGGCTTTGCGCAACGCGGGCGCGTCGTTCACGCCGTCACCCGTCACGGCGACGATCTCGCGCTTCTTTTTCAGCGCGCCAACGATGCGCATCTTTTGCTCGGCGAGCACGCGCGCAAAGATGATCTCCGGCGCGTCGAGCGCGATCTGGAGCTGGATGTCGGAGAGGTGCCCGAGTTGGTCGCCGGTGATGACGACGGGCGCGGCGGAGCGTACCAGGCCGATCTCGCGAGCGATCGCCGTCGCGGTGTGCGGATGATCACCGGTGACCATGATCACCTTGATGCCCGCCTCGCGGCATTTTTGAAGCGCATCGGCCACTTCCGGGCGCGGTGGATCTTCGAGTCCGATGAGTCCCGCGAGGGTCATCTCCGCTTCCGCATTTTCCAGCTCGAAACTCTCCGGCAACTCGCGCCAGGCGAAGGCGAGCACACGCAGGCCTTTCTCCGCCATGGCCTCCGCCGCAGTGCGGAAGGTGGCGGCCAACTCATCCGAAAGTTCGACGCTCCCGCCATTCATCGTCGCGCGTGTGCAGCGCGGGAGCACGACCTCCGGCGCACCTTTGCAGTAAAGCACCTGGCCCTCCGGTGCCGCATGCACCGTCGAGAGCCGTTTACGTTGCGAGTCGAAGGGGATCTCGTTCACGCGACGGCTGTGCGGCAGCGTGGGCATCGCCTCGGCGGCGAGCTGGACGATCGCCACTTCCATCGGGTCCCCGAGCCAGCCCGGTCCGGCCGCGGCGCGCGCGTCTTTCAGATCGTGGCAGCACGCGGCGACCTCGAAGAAGCGGCGATGCGGTTCGATCAGCGCCGCGAGTTGATCCGGGATCGTTTCATACATTTTTCCGGCGATGAAGAGCCGCTTCGCCGACATGCAGTTCTGCGTCAGCGTTCCGGTCTTGTCCGTGCAGATGACCGTAGTGCAGCC
>JANPHH010000142.1:0-3588 GCA_031424375.1 Chthoniobacter sp.
TGCGGAGCTGCACGTCGAGCGCTCCGCACCACCTCCGCCCTCGGGAGGAAGAGGTCCTTCGACTCCGTTCCTCCCCACCTTCGCCCACGAGGAACTCCGCTCAGGATGACAGCAAATAGTCGCCTTCACTTGTTGAGCGTCTCATCGAGGTTCAGCAACTGGCTCGCGACCATCGTCAGCGCCGCGAGCTGCGGCGCGGGCAGCGCGGGATCGACCTTCGTCTCACCCACCGCGAGCAGTGCGGTCGCGCCGTCCGGGTTCGCCACGAATTCCTTCTCCAGATCGGCCGCCATCTTCGCCACCACCTCCGCCTCCTTCTCGCTCAACGAACGCAGCAACACTCGCTGCGCGACCTTCGCGATCGACGGCGTCATTTCCCTGCACTCCTTCCACGCCACCTCCGCCAACCGGCGCGCGGCTTCGACGAACTGCGGATCATTCAACGTCACCAGCGACTGCAACGGCGTATTCGTCCGCTCCCGGCGAACCGTGCAAACCTCGCGTGCCGGCGCATTGAAAACCTCCATGCTCGCGGGCGGCGCCATGCGCTTCCAGAAGTTGTAGACCGTGCGCCGATACAGATTCTCGCCCTTGTCCTGCGCATACCGCTCCGTGCCCATGCCCACGGGTTCCCACACATTCTCCGGCTGATACGGACGCGTGCCCGGCCCGCCCATTTTCGGCGAAAGCGTGCCGCTCGCCGCGAGCGCGTAATCGCGCACCATCTCCGCATCCATGCGGAAGCGCGGCCCGCGCGAGAGCAGCCGATTCTGTGGATCTCGTTCCCGCTTCTCCGGCGTCAGCGTGCCCGCCTGCCGATACGTCGCCGAGGTCACCAGCAGCGTGAAGAATTTCTTCACATCCCAGCCGGATTCACGGAACTCCACCGCCAGCCAGTCGAGCAATTCCGGGTTGGCCGGCCGGTCGCCCTGCGAGCCGAAATCCTCCGCCGTCCTGACCAGTCCGGTGCCAAAAAGCTCCTGCCAAAAGCGATTCACCGTCACCCGCGACATCAGCGGATTCTCCGGCGCGACCAGCCACTGCGCGAGACCCAGCCGATTCTTCGGCGCGCCTGCCGGCAACGGATTCAGCGCGCTGAATGCCGCGGCTTCCACCGGGTCTCCCTCCTTGTCGTAAGCGCCGCGGATGAGGACGTTCGCCATCGCGGGCCCGGCTTTTTCTTCCTGAATGTGCGAGACCGTCGCGCGGTCGCGGATGTCCTGATCTTCCTCCTCGAGCGCCTCGATGTGATAGGCCATCTGGATGGAAGGTCCGTCGAGATTATCGATGTAGAAATTCAGCAACGCCGCCTTCTGTGCTGGCGTGCGTTTCGCCGGTGCCGCCGCGAACGCCGCCCGCAACGCCGCTTCATCCGGCAGCGACCGCGCCTCGCCCGTGCTCAGCTCGCGCAGATACACGCGCACGTCCTGCACCTTGCCCAGCTCGAAGCGCGTCTTCGTCTCGCGCTGTCCGATCCGCAACGGGACCGCCGCCGTGACCTTGCCTTTCAACGGCGCGCCCGCCGCCACCACCGGCTGCACGCGCCCATCGACGAACAACCGGAACCCGGCCGCCGTGCCCGAGCCGTCGTAAGTCACCAGTACATGCTGCCACTTGTCCGTGCGCACCGTGTTGTTCTTCGCGATCGCGCGAATGTTGCCCACCGGTTCCTTTGCCGCGAGTTGCACGCCGAATTTCGCGCCCTGCACGAACAGCTCCCAGCCCTGCGATCCCTGCCGGTCGTCCATCCGCGCAACGATCGCACCCTCCTTCAATCCCGCAGGCACGTTCACCCATGCGCCGATCGAGAACGGCTGGTCCCGCTCGATCGCCGCGAGGTCACCTAACGCGAAATGCGCGCCATTCCGGAAGCCCGGCGAGCGGCCGAATTTTCCGCCGTCGTGCCACTCGACGGGTCCCGTCGCCTTGAATGAAATCGCCTGCTCGTAGCTCTCGGCCGTCACGTCCACGCCCGCTCCTTCATCCAGCGGCACCCGCACCGCGAGCGCATCCGGGCTCACCTCCACCTGATCCGCGGTAGCCTTCGCCAACCACAGTTCGAAGTCCTTCGCCGCCGGTCCGCGCCGCTCGGCAAGCACCTTTTTGCCCGCCGCGATCTCCACCGGCAGCTCGCCGAAGCGCTTCTCATCCTGCGCGAGCGGCAGATACAGCACGGGCTTCGTGTCCTTCACGTTGCCATCTTTCGGCGGCTGCGTCGTGTTCCGGAAAAACGCGGCCATCGAGTAAAAATCCTTCTGCGTGATCGGGTCGAATTTATGGTCGTGGCACGCCGCGCAATTCGCCGTCAGCCCCAGCCACACCCACGAGGTCGTGGCCACGCGATCGTTGGCGTAATTCGCGAGCAGTTCCTCGTCGATCGTGCCGCCTTCATTCGTCGTCGCGTTGCAGCGATGGAAGCCCGTCGCGATCAGTTGCTCGCGAGTCGGCTTGGCCAAAAGATCTCCAGCGATCTGCTCCACGGTGAATTGATCAAACGGTTGGTTGCGATTGAACGCCGCGATCACCCAGTCGCGATACGGCCACATCTCGCGGTACTTATCAAAGTGCAGTCCATGCGTGTCCGCGTAGCGCGCCGCATCAAGCCAGTAGCGCCCGCGGTGTTCGCCCCATTGCGGCGAGGCCATCAGCTTCGCGACGAGTCTTTCGTACGCATCCGGCGCCGCATCTTTCACAAATCCCTCAACCTGCTCCGGCGTCGGCGGCAGCCCGGTGAGATCGAGCGCCACGCGCCGCGCCAGCGTCCGGCGATCCGCTTCCAGCGCCGGCTTCAACCCCGCACTCTCCAGCCCCGCGAGCACGAAGGCATCGACCGGATTCCGCACCCACGCCTGATCCTTCACCTCAGGCAAGGCGGCGCGCTGCGGGGCTTCAAAAGCCCAATGCTTTTGATACGCCGCACCTTGCTCGATCCAACGCTTGAGGATGTCCTTCTCCGCCGCACTCAGCGTCTTGTGCGACTTCGGCGGCGGCATCACCTCGTCCTTGTCGGAGCTGATCAGCCGCGCCCACACGTCGCTCTTTTCCAGCGAACCCGGCACGATCGCACGCACTCCTTCGATCTCCGCCAGCGCGCCTTCCAGCGTGTCGAGCCGGCGGTCCGCCTTGCGCGTCTTGGGGTCGAAGCCGTGGCAGGCAAAACATTTGTCCGAAAGGATCGGCCGCACATCGCGGTTGAAGACGATCTTCTCCGGCGGCTGCGCGGCGAACAGCGGACCCGCGCCGATCGCGAGCGCGAGGAGCAGGCCGGAGCGATGAGAAAGGGAAATGCGCATTGGGAAATGGGAATGTTGCACGGAGGAATGCCGGCAACCGTGAAAAACTTGGCTATGTCGCCCAATGTTTTTTCCAGCAATCTCCTTCACTCGAGCACCCGGCACCGCTTTCCGCGCCTGGGAGCGGAAATTGCGAAACGCGGAAACGCCCTGTCATCCCGAGGGACCAAACACGCGGGCGTGATTTTTGGGGCGGGATGAACCGGCGGGCGGACAAGGAGCGGCGAACTCCAGTTCGCCGACCCCAAACACGCGCAGCGCCACTTCTCTATGAGGCGCGGGGGAGGGAAGTGGC
>JANPHH010000143.1:0-16979 GCA_031424375.1 Chthoniobacter sp.
CACTTCCAAACAGCCTGTCATCCCGAGCGGAATGACGGGAGCCTAAGCGACCAAAATGAAGTCGAGGGACCTCGGATTACCGAAGATCGCGCGATCCTCCAACGGCCGAGGTCCCTCGGCTTCGTTACACTCCGCTCGGGATGACAGGCCTCGTGGAGGATCGGCTCTCAGAGACTTTGAAATAAGTCGGAAAGGGTCCACGAAAGACACGAAAAGGCACGAAAGCGGACGCTGGTTTCGTGTCCTTTCGTGTCTTTCGTGGACTTTTTCTGGCGGGATTGGTGCGGGCCGCAGACTTCTTTCACAGCCTCTCACGACAGCCCACCCGTTCCACCACAACCTCCTTTGCCCGGCGTATCACACGTGACTCACACCCTCGAATGGACGCTGCTCATCCTCGGCTATCTGCTGACGCTGCTCGCCATTCCGCACGTTCTGCTCGCGGGAAAACGCCCTCCCTCCACGCTCGCGTGGGTCTGGGGGATTCTGCTCTTTCCCTTTCTCGGCGCCATCCTCTACTTCGCCATCGGCACGGACCACTTCAAGCGCCGCCGCCTGCGCCACCTCGCAAAGCACACGCTCCCAGCCCACGGCGAGATGCCGCACACCGAGTCCGCACTCGCCAGCACCCCGCCCCACACGCAAGCCCTGCTGCGGGGCCTCACCGCGATCAATCGCATCCCCATTGCCACGACCACCACCGCCGACCTGCTCATCGACGCCGCGGAATTCTATCCCCGGCTCCTCGAAGCGATCCGCGGTGCGAAGCATCACGTTCACATCGAGTTCTACGTCTGGCGTGGTGACGCTCGCGGGCGTGAATTTCTCGACGCGCTCACCGACGCCGCGCGCCGCGGCGTGGTCGTCCGGTTGCTGCTCGACCAGATCGGCTGCCTCGGCTTAAACCGCCGATTCTTTCAGCCGCTGGTCGATGCCGGCGGACACTTCTCGTGGTTCTACTCGCTGCCCTTCGGCCGCCACGTCCGCCTCGCGAATCTGCGCAATCATCGCAAGCTCCAGATCATCGACGCGCGCATCGCCTTCGTCGGCGGAATGAACATCGGAGAGGAATACGCGAAGCCCGCCGGCGACCCGCAATACTGGCGCGACGCGCAGATCGAACTCGGCGGCGCCGTCATCACCCAACTCCAGGAAGCCTTCGCCACCGACTGGCTATTTTCGACTCAGGAGCGCATCGACGCACCCGAGTATTACGCGCCGTCCAACACCACCGGCGAGCAGCTTTGCCAGGTCATCGCCGGGGGCCCCGACCTCCCCCGCGAGCCGATCCCCAAGTCCCTCGTCGCCCTGATCAATGCCGCGCAAAAGCGCGTCTGGATTTCCACCGGCTACTTCGCGCCCGATCTCCTCGTCCTCGCCGCCCTGCAGCTCTGCGCCGCCCGCGGCGTGGAGGTGCGGGTGCTCATCTCGGAGAAATCGGACAGTCCATTCCTCCTCCACGTCGGCCGCTCGTACTACGAGGAAATGCTCCGCTTCGGCGTGCGCATCTTCGAATACTCGGTGGGCATCAACCATGCGAAATCCATCCTGCTCGACGACGACTGGGTGATGGTCGGCTCCGCGAATTCCGACAACCGCTCGATGCGGCTGAACTTCGAACTCAACGTCCTCGTGCAATCGCCCGCCGCCGCGGGCGAACTCGACCGAATGATGGGCGAAGACTTCGCCGCCAGCCGCGAGATTTCACTGCGAGGCTTCCTCCCGCGCCCGCTCGCCCGGCGCCTGCTCGAAGCCGCGCTCCGCCCGCTCGCACCGCTGCTGTGACGCCTGCTTTTCCGCCAGCAACCGACTCACCGCACCGAGCGGGATGGGCAGAAAATCCGGCCGGTAGCTCAACTCATAGCCCACTTCGTAGAGTGCTTTTTCCAGCGTGAACACACGAAGCAGCAACTGCACATCCGCCGGATCGTTCGGCAGAAATGCCGCGCCCGTCACCGTCGCGAAATAGCTCCCGAGAAACTCCTGCTGCACGGCATCCACCCACGCGTGCGCCCACCGCTCGAGGCGCGGGCGAGCCGACGCCGGACATTCCTGCAGCGTCGCGGAGGCCGCGTAATCGAATGAGCGGAGCATCCCCGCGACATCGACGAGCGGCGATCGTTTTAGATTCCGTTCAGCGAGTGAGCGGCGCGGTTCGCCCTCGAAGTCGAGGATCACAAAATCCTTCCCCGTATTCAGCACCTGCCCGAGGTGGTAGTCGCCGTGAATGCGGATCCGCTGCGCGGAAATTTTGTGCGCGGTCAGCTCGCCCAACATCGCCTCGAGCCGCGACTGACCGCCGACGATCGCCGCAGCTTCCGCGCGCACAGTCTCCGGCAGCGCCGGAAGCTGGCGGCGCAACTGCCCCAGCACCCGCCCGGCCGAGCCGCGGATTCCGCGGAAGAGCGATCGCTGGTGGAGCATCGTGTATGGCTCGGCGGCGAACTCGGAACGACCTTCCCCGCCGGCCAGCGCGAGGTGCAGTTCACCCGTCCGCCGCCCGAGCTGGCGCACCCGCCGTGGGTAGGCACCGCCGATCAACTCGGCGACCGACGACGCGCCGAACCGCAAACGCGAGTCCACCGCCCGGCGGAAAAAACCCCGTACCGCATCGAGCGAAAATCTCCATGCGTCGCCGCGACTAGGGGTGAAGCCTGACACCATCGCGAGCACGCCCTCGCCCTCCCGATCGGCCAGCTTCAGCGCTCCGCCAAAAGGTGGCGCGTGAGTGAAGCCGCGCGTCTCGCTCAGGAATTGCGCGATGTCCACATCGGGGTTCGGCCCGCGTTCGAACCGGCGGAAGATCTTGAGAAACCAGGCGTCACCGTAGATCACCGCCGTGTTCGACTGATCCGCGCCGATCACCTGCGACTGCGCAGCCACGCGTTCGACCTCCCTCGCATCGAGCCGGCTGCCCCGCACTCCGATGAGCCGCACCCGCGAACCGCTGCCTCGATCGCGCACGATCAGCCGCAGCAGTTCCGCACGCGCCTCCCCGCTGTGCATCGCGTCGCAGATCACCCAGCCGTCTTCGAACCTCGCCAGCACCGCCTGCGGAGCCTCCGCCACATTGTTCGCCACGATCAGCGGAAGCAGGTAGATCTCGGGCGGGCCCTCCGCGAAGGCGACCTCGATGACGAGAATGCGCGCAGCGGCGAGTGCTCCGAACGGCAGGTTATGCGTCACTCGGAGCCCGCGGAGAGCGCGTCCCTTTCCGCCAAACCAGCGGCACGTCCGCAAATAATCCGGAAGGATCACCGCCTCCAGTCGGCCGATTACGCGATCACTCCAGGCAGCCGGCCCGGCAATCATCGGCGCGGTCCAAGGCGCTCCGCTCACGTTGGCTGCCATAGTCGCCAGGAGCGGCGCATCACCGATCGCGCGCGGCCCGCCGGCGACATCGCCCCGGCGGGATGGTTTTTCGACGGGCTTTCCTCCCGCAGTTTTCCACTGCCGCCGGTGAAAGCCAGGCGGGTTGCGACAAAGCGCGCGGCGATGATGACATCTTCAAACCAAATGGATTCGGGCATCGTGGGCAGATAGGGCAGGTTCGTCATACTCCAGGTGCGTCCCGGTGCCCAGCTTTGACGACCCCCGGCGGGTGAGATTTGCGTCGATGGGTGGAAAGAATGCATCGACACCGCGAGGGTAGGGAATATCCTGCCGATGAAAACGGAACCCGCGACATTGGCGATATGTTTGCCAAATGCGCTTGCTGCATATTGCGGGTGAAACGATTCGAATGGAGATCGGCAAGCCGCAATGCGTAGAAAAATTTCAAGCCGCACAGGACCAGAAACACCCGGACCATCGAATCCGATGGGCTCGAACTACCCCACCCAGGAAGCCATGAATCATCTCGAAGCCCCCGGCTCCGCCCCTCCACTCAACAAAGCCTCCGCACAATCCCGCATCCTGATCGTCGACGACCATCCCGTCTTCCGGCGCGGAATCGCGGCGCTGATCGGCGAAGAGAAGGATCTCATCGTCTGCGGAGAAGCCGAGAATGCGCTGACCGCTCTCGCGGCGGTGCGCAAGCTGACGCCCGACCTTGCGCTCCTCGACATCTCCATGCCCGGCACCAACGGGATCGAACTGACCAAGCTGATGCTCGCCGAGCAGCCGAAGCTCCACATCCTCATTCTCTCGATGCATGACGAGTCGCTGTATGCCCTGCGTGCGCTCCGCGCGGGAGCAAAAGGCTACGTGATGAAAGCCGAAGCCATGACGCACGTCGTCGCCGCTGTGCGCAAGGCCCTGAGCGGCTCCATTTACGTCAGCCCGCGATTCAGCGAGCGCTTGGTCTTCAAAGCGGTCCAGTCGCTCGAAGGCGGCATGGGCTCGCCGGTCGACCAGCTTTCCGACCGCGAACTGGAAGTTTTGCAATTGCTCGGCCGCGGCTTCGGCACCCGCGAGATCGCCAACGAACTCCATCTCAGTGTCAAGACGATCGAAACCCACCGTGCCCACATCAAGGAGAAGCTCGGTTTCAAGGATGCCGGCGAGATGGTGCGATTCGCGATCGACTGGGTCGCTCAGGAGCAGGGTTAAGGGACGCAGCGAAACGCGAGAAAGCCGGTCGTCTCTGTGGGGCGCTTCTGTGCAATGCCGGGGTGACTCTTCCGGGGGAGGACTCCGTCCCGCGGCTGACCCAGACGCCCTACTACCCCTGTTTGGAAGTTCTCGTCCCCCCTTCTGATCTCACCCACCGCCTGCTACCACACCTCCCGGCGCGAGCCCGCCAGCACACTGCGGAGCTTGCGCAGGCCCAGCTCGATCCGCGTCTTCACCGTTCCGAGCGGCAGCCGCAAATCCGCTGCCACCTCGCGGTGCGTCATCCCGTCCAGGAACGCACGATCCAACGCCTCGCGCTGCTTTTCAGGAATGTGGCGCATCGCGTCCTTCAATAGCTCGCGCAGGTCGCCACCGTGGGCGGCAGTTTCCACGGAAGCGAACTCCCGCGCCGCGTCGAGCAAAGGATGCCTCAACTCTTTCTCGAATCGATCCGTGGCCCGCTGGTAAGCCGCGCGCTGCCGCACCCGATCGATCGCCCGCCGCCGCGCGAGCGTGATCAGCCATCCCAGCGGCCGTCCGCCCCTCGGGCAGTAATCGCCTGCCCTCGTCCACAGTTGCACGAAGACATCCTGCAGCACGTCGTCGGCTTCCATCGGGTTCCCGAGAATCTTCAACAGCACCGCACGCAATGTTGGCCGGTAGCGCAGATACATCGCCTCGAGTGCCCGGAAATCCTGCCGCGCCATTTCGTCCATCAGCGTCTCATCGCCAGCATCGGCATCGAGATCGAGAACGGGAGTTTTCATTTGAGAAAGGATTCGGTCCAGCCGGGACTTCGACTGTCAGAAAGGAGCCTATCCCACCCCTCGGCCACGAAAATCAGGCACCACTCCTGACAACGGCATCGGGCGAAGTCCTCAGATGCAGGATTCCTCCACCCTGCGTCCACCCGGCCGGATATTCTCTGGCGAGTCCAACCGACCGGACCTATCTATTCCCATCGCGCGCAATGGAGGAATTTCTCATTCAATATGGCCTGCTGGCCGTGCTCTGCTGCGCGTTGATCGAGAATGACGTCACCTTCATCCTCACCGGCGTCATCATTCATCTCGGCATCGTCAGCCCGTATCTGGCGGTCCTCTATGGCATCGCCGGCGCGCTCGGCCATGACCTCATCTGGTATTCCCTCGGCAAGTCGAAATCCGAGACGATCCGCGAGACTCGCACCTATCGAAAGGTGGGCCCGCTGGTCGAGAAGCTCGCCGCCCGGTTCGGACCGTGGGAACTGTTTTTCTGCCGCTTCGTCTACGGCACCCGCACTCCCAGCTTGGTTTTCTGGGGAATCCATCGGCTCCCTCTCGTGAAGTTTCTCGCCATCGAAGCGGCCGCGCTCACCGTCTGGGGCAGCTTCCTCGCCGCGCTCGGCTACTTCCTCAGCGACCGCGCCGCCCTGGTCATCGGCCGGGTCAAAAGCATGGAGCACTGGCTCCTCGGCGCGGCGATCATCGTCGTGCTCATCGTCCTCGGCATGCGTCTCTTCACCCGCTACGAGATCCGCAAACGCCTCTCCCCGCCGCCCGTCGATTCTTAGGAAACCACTGATTAAATCGAGGGCGGCCCGCGAAACACGCGAAAGGACGCGAAACACGAAACGCTGTCAGAGGAGCGGAACCCTTTCGCGACCTTTCGCGTTTTTCGCGGGCATAAATCAGTGGTTTCTTAGAGGGTGGACCGGAAATCATCACCGCCTGTCATCCCGAGCGGAGTGTAGCGTAGCCGAGGGACCTCCGAATGCAGCATGATCCAAGATCCTCCCCACGCCACCCCGGACCTCTCGCCACGCCCCGAGTCCGTTCCACTCCGCCCAGGCTCACCCGCTTTCTCGAGTTTCACGCCCCTCTCTCAGCTAGGCAGTGTTACAAATTGGATGAGCGGAGGCCATGGGCGCTACGCGCCATCGAAGAAAAAGCTGTCATCCTGAGCGGAGCGCCGCGCGGTGGGTGGTGGGTTTGCCGGGGGTGTGAAGGGCGGCGCGGAGTCGAAGGACCTCCCGCAATTTCTGCCGGCCGGCCTGCCTGCGGAAAAAGGATAAGGTCCTACGACTGCGCGCCGCGTTTTCCCACCAGCGCGATCAACGAAAATTCGTGAACAGGACCTAGATCAGCCGGCACCGCGCGAGGTCCTGCGAATCCACCACCCCGATCGGCCGGTTCGTTTCATCCACCACCACCAGATCATCGATCCGGTGCTTCTCCAGAATATGCAGCACCTCCGCCGCGAGATGATCGCCGCGCACCGTGATCGGATGCCGCGTCATGTAGCCACCCACCGCGAGTTCCAGCAGGTCACCGTGCTTTTGAAAGTGGCGGCCAAAATCTCCGTGCGTGAAGATCCCTTCAAGGTGCCCGTCCGCATCCACGATCACCGCCGCGCCGGCCCGCGCCCGCGCCATCGCGAACACCGCTTCCCGCACCGTCGCATCCGGCGAGATCAGCGCCATCTGCTCCTTGCCGCGCATGATCTGATGCACCTTCAGCAGCAGCGTCCGCCCGAGCCGGCCGCCGGGATGGTAGCGCGCGAAGTCATCCTTCGTGAACCCCCGCGCCTCCAGCAGCACCATCGCCAGCGCATCGCCCAGCACCAGCATCACCGTCGTGCTCGAGGTCGGCGCTAGCGTCAGCGGGCAGGCCTCCCGTTCCACACTCACATCCAGATGCACGTGCGCGCTCTTCGCGAGGAAAGAGGATGGATTGCCCGTCATCGCCACGATCTTCACCTCGAACCGCGCCAGCGCTGGCAGCAGATTGATCATCTCATCCGTCTCCCCGCTGTAGCTCAGCGCCAGCACCACATCGCCATCCGCCACCAGCCCCAGATCCCCGTGCGCCGCGTTCAGGGAATTCAACACGATCGCCGGCGAACCCGTGCTCGTCAGCGTCGCCGCGATCTTCTCCCCGATGTGCCCCGACTTCCCCACTCCCACCACGATGATCTTCCCGCGGCTCTCCACCGCCGCCCGGATCGTCTCCACCGCCTGCTCGAATGACCCATCCAGCCGCGCCCGCAGCCGTTGCACCTCGCTGATTTCGAGGTCGATGACGCGCCGCGCTTTTTCGATGTATTCCATCCAGAGGATGTTGCCGCGCACCGACCGCGCTTGGAAAGCCGTCAATTCACCGGCGACTTCCCATTCCGCTCCTCCTCCTCGCGAAACTCCACCAGCAACGCCGACAACCGATCCAGCGCCGCCTTCGCATCCGGGCCCGTCGCCTCGATCGTCATCTTCGTCCCGCAGTCCAGATTCGCCATCAGCACCTCCAGAATGCTGCCCGCCGAGAACGTGTCCTCGCCGCAATGAATCACCACCGTCGAGCGAAACTTCTGAACCGCACGCACAAATTCCGCCGCCGGTCGCGCGTGCAACCCGAGTTCATTCAGGATTTCGACTTCTCGCCGCATGGAGATTGGCAACATAAGGTCACCCCCGCGCGAGTCGAGTGACGGTTCTGCGCACCCCATTCTTTTTCATGAGTCGCCCCGCAGCACCCGTCGCCGCGCAATATGTAGTCACGTTTCTCAAGCCGGAAATGTTGCACGTATATCGTCAGATCACGTCCCTCCGCGCGTTTCGTCCCGTCGTTTTCTGTCAGAAGCGCGAACACGCCGCCGAGTTCCCCTTCGACCCGCTCGTCGTCCTGCCCAAACCGCGCACCCACCAGCTTCGCCGCTTCGTCCAGAAGACGCTCCTCCACCGACCCATCACCATCTACCGCAGCGAAGCCCGCCGCATCCTCGCCGCCCTGCACGCGCACGAGGCTCAGGTCCTCCACATCTACTTCGGCCACATCGGCGTCCACCTTCTCCCCTTGCTGGAAATCTGCGACCTCCCCGTCGTCGTCAGTTTCCACGGCGCCGACGCCCAGGTCGGCCTCGAGCAGCCGGAGTTTTTGAAAGCCACCCGCGCCATGTTCGCCCGCGCCACCCTGCTCCTCGCGCGTTCGCAGTCCCTCGCCGACCGCCTCATCGCCCTCGGCGCCGACCCCGTCAAAGTCCGCCTCCACCGCACCGGCCTCCCCCTCGCCGACCTCGTCGCCACCCCGCGCACCGCTCCCCTCGACGGCGCGTGGCACTGCGTGCAAGCCTGCCGCCTCATCGCCAAAAAAGGCCTCGCCACCAGCCTCCGCGCCTTCGCGGAGTTTTCCGCGCAATATCCCCGCGCCACCTTTACCATCGCCGGCGAAGGCCCGCAACTGAGCGAACTGCAAACCCTCGCCACCACCCTCCGCATCGCCGACCGCGTCCACTTCCCCGGCTTCCTCACCCAGCCCGCCCTGCGCGACCTCTTTGCGCGATCGCACCTCTTCCTCCACCCCAGCGAACTCGGCCCCGACGGCGACCAGGAAGGCGTCCCTAATTCCATGCTCGAAGCCATGGCCAGCGGCCTCCCCGTCCTCGCCACCCACCACGGCGGGATCCCCGAAGCTGTCACCCACGGCGAGACCGGCCTCCTCGTCCCCGAGCGCGACCACCCCGCCCTCGCTCGCGAGTTGATCTCCCTCGCCAGCGCACCCGCCCGCTACGCCGCCTTCAGCGTCTCCGCCAGCGCCCACGCCCGCGAACGCTTCGACCTCAGCGCGCAAAGCGTCCTGCTCGGCCACTACTACGAAGAAGCGCTGAACCGTGAAATTCAGCGGTAAAGCCATTGCGGCACAAATCCGGCTACCGCGCGGAGGCCGCTATGCACACTTCCGCCACACTTCCGCTCACTGCGCCTGCATCCGGCGATCTGAACTCTGGTTGTCAGGATCACCGAGCTTTTCCACCCACCCCCGATCCAGTTGTTCCGGCGTGGTCCGTCACAGGAAGCATCGCCCCACCGAAACTCTCGATCTTCTACACCGCGGCCCTCGCGATCGTCGCCGTCGCGATGATCATCCTGCCGCTCGCCTACCTCGCGCTCGTCGGCGGCCTGGGTTGCGCGACGTGGTATCACGCGACCCGCGACACCTTCCTGCTCGGTGGCACCGGGCGTGAAGCGGTCCTGCGTTTGCTCGTCTACGCCACGCCCATTCTTGGCGGTGTGGTTACCGTGCTCTTCATGATCAAGCCGCTCTTCGCGAGCCGCCAACGTCCGCCCGCTGCCATCACGCTTGCGCGGGCCGGTCATCCGGAACTCTTCGCTTTCATCGATCGCATTTGCGACCTCATCTCCGCACCCCGTCCGGTGAAGGTCTGCATCGACTCGCGAGTCAATGCCTCCGCGAGCTTTGCCAGCCCACTGAGCATTTTTCGCGGCGGGCTCGTGCTCACCATCGGCCTTCCGCTCGTCCGCGGGCTCACGCTTCGGCAATTCGGCGGCGTGCTCGCCCACGAGTTTGGTCACTTCACTCAAGGCGGCGGCATGCGGCTGAGCTATCTCATTCGCTCCATCAATGGATGGTTCGCCCGCGTAGCCTACGAGCGCGATCAGTGGGATGACCGGCTCGCCGCCGCGTCCGAATCTGGCGTTGACGTCCGGCTCACGATCGTCCTTGGCCTCGTCCGTTTCATGGTCTGGCTCACCCGGATGGTTCTCGTCGCCTTCACCTGGATCGGACACGCCCTCAGCTGCTACCTGCTGCGGCAGATGGAATATGATGCCGATCACTACGAAGCGGAGGTCGCTGGCAGCGACGAGTTCGCCCGCACCGCCACCCGGTTGCTCCTGCTCGGCGCCGGCCAGCAGGAGGTGATGGCCACGCTCAACGGGATGTGGGGGCAGCAGCAACTGGTGGACGATGTCGTGGAATACATCGCCCTCGAAACCGAACGCCTGCCCCATGCGCGCCGAACGGAGATTGAGGAGGCTGGCGCCAAAGCGAAGACGGGCATTTTCGATTCGCATCCGTGCAACGCCGATCGCATTCGGAAGACCGCTGCGCGTGGCGCCGCGGGGGTGTTGCAAAGCGCTGCATCGGCGGACGTGCTCTTCAATGGTTTCAGCGATCTCTCGAAAGCCGTGACGCTCGCCTTTTACTCCGACGACTGTGATCTCCTCCTTGATGTCGCCACTCTCCATCCGGTGACAAGCATCGCCAAAAACGCTAACCGAAACGCTGAAACTGGACGCACGTCCGGCACATACTACCGCGATCTTGTCACCCCGCATCATCGGGTGTTTCTTCGGCCCGCCGATTTTAACTCCGACGCGCCGATTGCAGAAATCCTCGCGGCCAACCGCGCAGCTCGCGAAATCCTCGAAGCCGGGCTCGCGCCGAAGCTCCAGATGAGCACGCTCGGCGAACTTCACGAAACGCAACTCTGCACAGTAGCCACGCGCCGCCTGCTCGACGCCGGGGTCAAACTCGACAGGTCAGGCATTTCCCACACCGAGTCTCCCGCCGAGGTGCTGACGAACGCCATCGCCGCTGGCGCCCGCAAGATTGCCGAAGTGGAAGCGATGGTCACAGAGCGCGCTGCAGCCGCGCGCACCCGGCTCGCGACGGCGTTGCAGATCCTGCATGCCGCCCCGCGCGCGCTCGTGGCGGAGCGCGATCAACTGAGGAGTGAAAGTCTCGCGCTGGCAGCGCTGGTCGGACGTTTCGAGGCGATGGACGAAAAATTCGCCGCCTTGGAACAGGACGCGATCACGCTCGATCTCCTTGGGAAAAGCCGAACGCAGGCCTCTGATATGAATCTCTACCGGGCGAGCGTTGAGTCAGCCACGGCACAGCTTAAGTCCGCGATGCAGGCCATCGCATTCGCATTCGACGAACTTCCCGATCCCGCGGACGCCACTGAATCTCGTTCGGTCGCGACCCTGCTGACGGGCGTCGCGAGCCCCGGCCTGACCGTCGCAGCCGCCGTCCGCGGGATGAATCAGCGCCGCCTGGAATGTTACCTCGGCGCGATGGGCCGACTCGCCGCCATCGCCGCGGAAACCGAAGCAGCCTGCGCGGAAAATCCCCAACTCCTCGTCCCCTCGCCGACCGGTCTGCAACTCGCCTGATCGGTCTCTACCCGGCGGTGAGCGCGGCGCGTTCGTTGTCGAGGGCGCCGGTCTTTTCCAAGAAGTAATCGTAGCCGCCGGGATACGGGGCGACTTTGCCGGCGTTCACGTGCAGCACTTTCGTCGCGAGCTTGCGGATGAAATGCACGTCGTGGGAGATGAAGACGAGGGTGCCTGCGTAGTGCTCGCGGGCGAGGATGAGCGACTCGACGGTGTGGATGTCGAGGTGCGTGGTGGGCTCGTCCATGAGCAGGAGGTTCGGCGGATCGACGAGGAACTTGATCAGGTTCAGTCGCGTCTTCTCGCCGCCGCTGAGGATCTCGGTCTTTTTATAGATTTCTTCTTTCCTAAATAGAAAAGATCCGAGGATGCCGCGCGCTTCGTTTTCGCTGAGTTCACCGTTCGCATCCATGACTTCCTGCAATACAGTCTTCGCGGGATCGAGCGTGGCGGAGCGGTGCTGGCTGAAGTAGCCGATCTTGGCGTTGAGCCCGGGTTTGCGTTCGCCTTTCTGGTGTTCGAGCACGCCGGCGAGGAGTTTGATCAGGGTCGATTTTCCAGCCCCGTTCGGCCCTACGAGCACGGTGCGTTCGCCGCGTTCCACGTCGAGGCTCAGGCCCTCGTAGACCTTGTTTTTGCCGTAGGCGAAGTGAATGCCTTCCAACGCGATGACGCGCTGACCGCTGCGGACGGGTTGCGGGATGTTGAAGCGGAAGGGTTTCTTCGGCGGCACGGGTTTCTCGATCAGTTCCATGCGTTCGATCTGCTTGAGCTTGCTCATGGCCTGCGAAGCCTTGGACGCGACCTGGCGGAAGCGGTCGTAGAATTCGCGGAGCGCTGCAATCTCCTTCTGCTGGTTTTTGTAGGCGGCGTTTTGCTGTTCGTAGAGTTCGTCCTTGCGCACGAGGTAGGCGGCGTAGTTGCCCTGATACTCGTTGAGCTTCATGTCGGAGATTTCGTACACTTTCTCCACGATCTCATCCATGAACTGCCGGTCATGCGAGATGAGGAGGACGGCGCCGGAGTAGGTTTTTAGATAACTTTGCAGCCAGACGAGGGAGAGCAGGTCGAGGTGGTTGGTGGGCTCGTCGAGCATGAGCAGATCGGGCTCCATGACGAGCAACCGGGCGAGGTGGGCGCGCATGATCCAGCCGCCGCTCAGTTCCTTCGCGAGCTTGTCGAAATCGGCCTCCTTGTAACCGAGTCCGGCGAGCATCTTCTTCGCCTTGGCATCGACCTGGGGGTTGGTCAGTGCTTCGTGCTTGGCGTGGGCTTCGAGGTATTCGGGACCGTCGACGGTGCCCGCCTGTTCGAGTTCGCGGAGCCGCTTTTCCAGCGCGGGGATTTCGCCGGCGCGGCCGGTGGCCACGTCCATCACCGTCTCGTCGCCATGGACCTCGGCCTCCTGCGGGAGGTACCCGATCATGGTCCACTCGTCGCGCTCCATGGTGCCGGAGTCGGCTTCCTGCTGGCGCAGGATGATGCCGAAGAGGGTGGTCTTGCCGGCGCCGTTCGGACCGATAAGGGCGACACGTTCGCCGTAGTTCACCTGCATGGCGGCATTGTCGAAAAGGACACGGCCACCGACGGATTTTTTGAGGTCGCGAATGGTAAGCATAGACAGGCGTTGGCGGGCGCTTCCGTTAGCGTCACTTGGCCTCGTCCGCCAGTGCGAAGTGATGTGGGACAGGCATCCCGCCGGTCGCGACGGGCATCTTGCCCGTGCGTCGCTACGGGCAGGATGCCTGTCCCACGTCGGCGAGAAACCCGGCGATGCGCTGCTCGGACCAGCGCCGCCAGCCGCGCCGGAGGTCGAGGAAGCCGCAGTGGCCGCCGTGCGCGGGTGCTTCGAGAGTAAGCGCGGAGCTGCGCTCGGCGGCGGCGCAGGGGAAGGACTCCGGAGTGAGAAACGGATCATCGAGCGCATTGAGCAGAAGCGCCGGGGTGCTGATGCCGCCGAGGTAACGGAGCGCGCTCGATCGTTCCCAATAGTCTGCGGCATCGCGAAAGCCGTGGAGGCGCGCGGTGTAACGGTCGTCGAACTCCGCAAACGTCCGCACGTCGCCGATGCCGGTGACATCGAGATCGGCGGCGAACCGCGTGGCCTTGGCTTCGATCTTCGCGGTGAGGGTTTTCATGAAACGGGCGAGGTAGAGGCGGTTAGCGGGTTTCTGGTCCAAAGCTCGTGCGCTCGCGGCGAGATCGACCGGCACCGAGACGGCGACGGCCGCGCGCACCGCCGGGTGCGGTGCCGCTTCGCCGAGGTATTTCAGCGTGATGTTTCCCCCCAGGCTGAAGCCTACGAGCGCGATCACCGTGTAGCCGCGCGCGGCGTGATCGATCACGGCCGCGAGGTCGGCCGTCTCGCCGCTGTGGTAGAAGCGCAGCAGGCGATTGGGCTCGCCGCTGCAACCGCGGAAGTTCCAGGCCAGCACATCCCAGCCGTCCGCCGCGAGCGTCTCGGCTGTGCCTCGAACGTAGCCATTGCCCGAGCATCCCTCGAGCCCGTGCGAAAGGATCGCGACGCGCGGATGCTCCCCGCGCAGCCAGTCGAGATCGACGAAATCGCCGTCGATGAGTTCCATGCGCTCCCGGGTGAAACCGCGCCGGAATCGCCGCGGGATCAGCGTGGGCAGGATCGTCTGCACGTGCGCATTCCGGAGAAAGGCGGGTGGGTGAAAGCTCGAGGGAATCGACGGCATGAAAAGCGCAGGGTGCGCCGTGGCCGGCCCGCTGGGAAGCCCGCGGAGTGCTCCAGCTTGCTGGAGCTTTGGCGGCGGCAGCTTGCTGCCCGTGGCACGGAGCGGCCCCCGCGCGCCCCCCCCCACCGCGGAGCAAGCTCCGCCGCACCGCGAAAGCGGGAGCAAGCTCCCGCACTCCCCGGCGGTGCACTCGGCCAGCGCGCGGTTCGTGAAGCGACGTCGTTCCTTCGGCACCCGCTACGGCACGGCAACCCCGCGCGCGAGCAGCGCGTTTTTCCAAGCCACGCCGTAGGTGCTGATCGCCTCGGGCATTTTGCGGAGCGAGCGGAAACTCTCGGCCTGCGCGAGGGCGGTGCGCGCCTGGTTGAGAAGCGCGGCATTGACGCCCGGGAAGGTGGCCGCGACGTTGATCGCATCATTGGCGATGCGGCGATCCGCCTCAGCCATGGCGTCGGCGACGAGGCGCGCGGTGGGGGCGGGAACCAGATTCGCCGCGACGATCTTCCCGAGCGAAGTGGCAGCCTGCGCCTGAGTGGCGAAGGCGGGCGCGCCCGTCCCTCGCAGGGTGAAGTCATTAACCCAATAACTGAGGTCGAGACTTTGCAGGATGAAGGTGCGTGCGGTTTGGAAGAACTGATCCGCCGTGGCATCGCCGGTGGAAACCGTGGGCACCAACCTGAGCGCTTCCAGCACGTAATATCGCGGCGCGAAAGCCTCGCAGGCGCCGGCATCCACCGCGCCGCCCGAGATCCGCGCGAAGCCGCGTTGCTCGGTGACGAGGGGGATGCGCGTCACGCCATTGATCGCGAGGGCGCTGTCGCCGGCATTGAACGCGGGGCTGCCGGGGAGGAGCGCGCAGGACAAAGTCGGGCCGCCATTGTCGCGCAATGGGGTGAGCTTGGGATCGATGGGCGCGGTGCTCGTGCCGATGAGATTGCGGCCCTGGATGATGAAGGCGGCGCCGGTTCCCTTCCCGATGATGCAACCGCCGAGCAGCACCTCGCCGGAGAGCGCATCGGCTCCGAGGTCGGGCTGGGTGGGCGCCACGTTTTGGGCGATGATAACATTCGCGAGTTCGGTTCCGGTTCCATTGACATCGCGAATTCCCCCGCCCTGAACGCTGGCACTGTTTCCCACGATCGTGGTCTGGCGGCAGTCGAACGAAGCGGCGTCGTTGAACACCGCCCCGCCGGAGGCGGCCGTGTTCAGCGCGAGCGTGCTGTCGGTCAGAGCAACGGTGCCGAACGAATTGCCGATCGCCCCGCCGGTGGCAGCGCGGTTACTGTAAAGCGCGCACCGGGTGAGGTAGAGAACGCCGCCATCGCACTTCACGGCGCCACCCGCGGCCGAGGCGATATTGTCGGAAAAGGTGCAATCCATCACGTAGGTCGTGGACTCGAAAAGGCTCAGACCCGAGCCGCTCGCCGCCTGGTTGCCCTTTACCACACACGCCGTGAGATAGAGGGTCGAGCGATCGCAATAAATGCCGCCCCCCGGATACGGCGGCAGGGATCCGCCGGTGATCGTGAAACCGGAGAGATTTGCGACGACGGAAGCCGAGACGCGGAAAATCCGGCTGCCAGCGACGCCCTTCAAGGTGAGCCGATCAGCGCCCGGACCGGTGATGGTGAGATTCTTGTCGAGGACGATCTGGCCACCGGAAAGATTGATGGTCGAGGGAGCAGGAAGCGCGAAGACAATCGTGTCGCCCGCCGCGGCGCTCGCCACGGCATTGCGCAACGAGCCGCTCGCGCCGTCGCTGGTATTGGTCACGGTGAACCTGGCGGCGTTCGCGTTTCCAAATAACATCAGCGACAAGGAAACCGATGCGACGATGCGCGTGGCCGCGCAGGGAGGGAGGGTGATTTTCATGGGGAACAAGGGGTGGGTGAGCGACCGGGGAGCGGTCGGTTGAGGGAGGGGGTCCGCGTTTTGCGCGGGCCGGGGCAAGCGACGGCAAGCATGCGGAAAAGCGCACGCGATGCAATCCCGCATGCAACCGGCAGCGACCTTCCCCGGGGCGTTTTTGTAAACTCGGCCCTTAGTTGCCCTTCTCCGCTTCCTCTTCCGCGACCAGCTTCGGCACCCGCTTGAACTGAAGCTGCCCCACCCGGCGCCCGTCGGTATGAGTGATCGTCACGTCGAAATCCTCGATCCGCACCCGCTCGCCCGGCTTCGGCAAATGGCCGAGCAAATGCGTGACGTAACCTCCGACCGTCGAGACGTCCGCGCTCTCCACCACGATCCCGGCGTGGTCGTTCAGCTCATACAGTCCGAGGCTGCCCTGGACGATGAACTCATCCTCGCTGACCCGCCGGAACTCCGAAGTCTCCGCATCGAATTCGTCCTGAATCTCGCCCACGAGTTCCTCGAGCACATTGTCCATCGTCACGATGCCGACCGTCCCGCCATACTCATCCACCACCAGCGCGAGATGCGCGTGTTTGCTCAGAAAAAAGGCGAGCAGCTTCTCCAGCGGCATCATTTCCGGCACGGGAAAAATGTCGCGCCGGATCGCGGCGAGATTCGGTTTCGGCTCACGGATTTGCTTCAGCACGTCCTTGATGTGGACAAGACCGATCGTGTTATCGAGGTGCCCCTCGCAAAGCGGAAAGCGAGTGTGCCGCGACTCCACCGCCGTCTTGATGTTCTCCTCGAAGCTGTCCTCGGTGTTGAGAAAAACGACCTCGCCGCGCGGCGTCGTGATGTCGCGCACCACGCGCTTCCGCATGTCGAGGGCGTTGATCAGGATCTCCTTGCCGAGCTGCGTCACA
>JANPHH010000144.1:0-9920 GCA_031424375.1 Chthoniobacter sp.
AGCCTTTCGCATCTTGATCGCCTGCCGTCTTAACTCCGCTTGGGTTGATTGCCCTAAACTCCGGGCATCTCTTTCTTTCATCAGCATTAGTTATCAGGCCGCCCCAGGTTTTGCTACCCAATACTTCGCCGGGTTAATAACCACGAGGCGAGGGCAGGGCCATTGTTTTCCCGAGTAAGGGGCATCCGATTCAGAGGCGTTGCCGCGGACGCTCGGGCGTTGGATCGGACGGCGGGAAAGTAGTCGGCCTGTGCGCGCCCACGTTCTTGCTGGCTAAAGTCGCGGACTACTTTCACTCCTCCGCGAAGCACGCCTCGACCTGTGCGAGGACGGTGCGGAAGGGCGTGGTGGCGTAGCGGGCGAACTCGGGGCGTTTCGTGAGTTTCGCGCGCGTGGTCGCGGGGCTGGTGAGGCCGCAGAGGTAGCGGGTGAGTTGGCGCGGGGTGGAGAGGGAGGGGATTTCCTCGAAGATCAACGCGCGGATTTCTTCGGTGTCGGCTTCGGTGAATTCGGCGATCGGCGTGGCGGGGAGGGTGATGGTGGCGGTGGGTTCGCCGGTGCGGCAGTGGTGGCAGTGGCCGCAGTTTTCGTCGGGGAGCGCTTCGCCGAAGTAGCCGAGGAGGCGGCGCGTGATGCAGCCGGGTTGGCTGGCGAAGTCGAGGATTTGCGCGAGGCGCTGGGCGTCGCGGGCTTCGCGTTGGGCGAAGAGTTCGGCCTGGTGCGCGGCGACGGCGGCGGGGTCGCGCTGGGCGGCGTTTTCGGAAAGGCGGAAGCCGTGGCGCAGGCCGGCGGGCTTTTGCGTGATGGCACCGGTTTCCTCCAGCCACGTCAGCGCCTTGACGATGCGGTCGCGCGGTTCGCCGAGTTTTTGCGCGGCGGCTTCGAGGTCGAGCGTGAGGTATTTCGGACCGCGGCGACCGGCGGCGAAGAGCGCGGTGAGGAAGCGGCGGCGGTCGTCGTTGAGGCCGGCGGAGATGGCGCTCTCAGGTTTCAGGAACTGCACTTGCGTGCTCTCGTAAAAGGCGCGCGTGGGGCGCAGCAGGCCGTCGAGTTCGAGATAGGTGATGACGGTCTCCACAACGAGCGGGCGGATGTCGGTCTCCTGGCTGAGATCGTAGCGGCTCACGTCGAACTCCTCGTTGTAGCCGGGGTCAGTGACCCCGGCTACAGCAACATTGGAGCCGAGCATCCGCCGCACGAGCGCCTCGACGGCGGCGGGCTCGGGCGTGTCGCCGAGGGTGAAGTTTTCCAGCGGCACCGCGTCGTCCGCGCAGGCGAGCAGCTCGCAGAGCGAAGGCTGCCCGTCGCGGCCCGCGCGCCCGATTTCCTGCTGATAGTTTTCGAGCGTTTTCGGCAGATTGAAATGGACGACGCTGCGGATGTCCGCCTTATCGATGCCCATGCCGAACGCGATCGTCGCCACGATGATTTCGCACGCGCCGCGCATGAACGCCTCCTGCGTCGCGTCGCGATCCTCGGCCGTCATGCCCGCGTGATACGCGCGCGCCGGGAGACCGGCGCGAGCGAGATGCGCGGCCACGTCCTCGGCGGTTTTTTGGAAAGTGACATACACCACCGCGGGCCGGACCTTCGCGCTGGCGAGGCGCTTCGTCAGCACCGCCAGCTTTTCGCCGGCGGCGCACGGCGTGATGCGCAGGTGGAGGTTTTTCCGGCGGAAGGAAGTCTGCACGTGCCGCTCGTCCGCGATGCCGAACGCCTTGCAAATGTCCCGCGCCACATCCGGCGTGGCTGTGGCCGTGAGCGCGAGCACGGGCCGCAGTTCCAGCTCCTCCGCGACTCGCGCGAGGCGCAGATATTCCGGGCGGAAATTGTGGCCCCATTCCGAAATGCAATGCGCCTCATCGATCGCCAGCAGTGAGATTTTCACCCGCCGCAACCGCTCCAAAAAAGCCTCGCCGGACAGCCGCTCCGGCGCGACGTAGAGCAGCTTCAGCTTCCCCTCGCGCAGGTCCGCATACACGCGCTGCGTTTCCTCCGCGGTGAGGCTCGAGTCGAGCCGCGCCGCCGCGATGCCGCGCGCCCGCAGCGCATCGACCTGATCTTTCATCAGCGCGATGAGCGGCGAAATCACGAGCGCCGTCCCCTCGCGCAACACCGCCGGGAGCTGGTAGCACAGCGACTTCCCCGCGCCCGTGGGAAAAAGCGCGAGCGCAGATTCGCCATCGAGCAGCGCGCGAATCACGTCCTCCTGGCCGGGGCGAAAAGCGTCGTGGCCGAAGTGCGTCTGGAGAGCGTTCAGCAAGTCCATGCGCCTCTCGTAGCCCTGCGCGCAGATGCGGGCAAGCCAAGGCTCTGCCACCCTGGTACTGCCTCAACTGAATGCGATTCCTACTCCGGAAGTCGGCGACGCAAGCGCGCGAGCTGCTCTTCGATGCGGGTGCGCGAAGCCGTGACTTCAGCAGTCGTAGTCTCGCCTTTTCCTGCGTTGGGAGCGCCCACCGGCTTCACGATGGTCGAGCCGGAGCCGCCGTAGCTGGTGATGCCGGAGGTGAGTTGTTGGTCGTCTTCGAGTTTCCGCAGCGGGGTGATGCCCGAAGCTTGCAGCACGCCATGGTAGGCGCGCACCGCTTCCTCGGGCGTGATCTCGTGCTCGACGATGCGGCGGAGCATTTCGATGAAGGCGAGCGGGTGTTCGGCGTGGTTGATCTTGCGACCATACAAGGCAACGCGTGCGCCATGCTTCTGCGCTTCGGCAATGAGCTTGAAGGCGTCGTAGGTCGTGCCCGCGCTGCCGCCAAGGATGCCGACGACGAGGTTCGGATCGTAAGCGGCGAGTTCTTCCATCGCCTTCGGGCCGCGATAGACGATTTTCAAAAACACCGGCCGGCCGCGCTCCGTCACGCCGGCGAGGCTGCGGATAATGTGATCGTTGATGAAGCCATCGACCATCTCCGCGGAGATCCCGGGATCGACGTTCGGGTCGAAGACTTCGAGGAAGTAACGGAAGCTTTTCCGCTCGGCTTCTTCGCGGAATTCCTTGAAGGCGCGCAGCGTCTCGTAGTCGCGATCGAGGTCGTTGGTGAAAGTAACTGAGTAAAGGCCGAGATCCGCGCCAATGTGCGGGGCGGCGGGATCGCAATCGATCTGGCCGCATTTGATGTGATCGATGGTCGCGGTGCGAAAGGGACGCGAGGGCTGCTGGATGTATTCCGCGCCGCGGATGACCCAGATGTCGGTGGCGTCGTTGGCGCGCGCGGCGGGGGTGATGTGCGAGTTCTCGAAGAGCCCTTCGTTGATCGCCAGTTGCTCCACGTTCGAAGCCGAGCAGAGCATGATGTCGATCAATCCCTGCTGCACCACGTCGCGAATTTGCTGCCGGTATTCCGCGAGCGTTTTCCAGCGGATCTCCGACTTGAGCACGCGCTCGGGATTGAGCGGGCGTTTCTGTCCCGGCGCGGTGAAGCCAAACGCCATGTCGGCGTCCTTCGCATCGGCGATGATGAACGCTTTGCTCGCCGAGGGATTCGCCCGGATGTCGGCGATCTTCTGGTCGAGCGACTTCTGCATCCTTAGTTAACGTCGAACGCCCAAACCAGAACTCCGAACGCTGAAGCGAAAGCGTCCGAACTGTGAATTCGAAGTTCGACGTTCAGGTTTGGGCGTTCGGCGTTCATTCCTCAGCCCTGCACTTTGGTGAGCGTGTCCTTGAGCGCCTTGGCCGAGGATTGCAGGCCGTTGAGTTCCTTGGGCCAAAGCTCGATCTCGATCTGCTGCACGACGCCCGCGCGACCGACCACGGTCGGCACGCTGATCGATACGTCGCGGATGCCGTAGGTGCCTTTCACCAAGGCCGAAACCGGCAGGATCTGGCGGCGGTCGAGAGCGATGCAGTCGATTACCTGACGGATCGCGACGCCGACGGCCCAGCCCGCGCCGCCTTTGCGCGAGATGACTTCCGCGCCGCTCTTCTGCGTGCGCTCGAAGATTTGCGTTTGGAAGGACGGCGTGACGCCCGCGAATTTCGTGAGTGGGAAACCATCGACGGTCGCGGACGACCAGATCGGCACCATCGAGTCGCCGTGTTCGCCGAGGATCATCGCGCGGACTTGCGTCGGCGGGAGTTTGATCGAGTCGGCGATCAGCGAGCAAAAGCGCGAGGTGTCGAGCATCGTGCCGAGCCCGATGACCTGGCTTTCTGGCAGTCCCGTTTCCTTCCACGCGAGGTAGGTGAGGATATCGACCGGATTCGAGACGACGAAAATGATCGCATCCTTCTTGATCCCCGCAGCCTTCAGGCTGGCGATGATGCCGCGGAAAAGGGTCACGTTACGGTTGATCAGATCGAGCCGGGATTCGTCCGGCTTCCGCCGCAGTCCGGCGGTGATGCAGATGATGTCGGCATCCGCGCAGTCAGCATAGTTACCCGCGCAAATAACTTGGTCGCTGCAAAACGCCGCGCCGTGTAAAAGGTCGAGCGCCTCGCCTTCCGCGGTCGCCTGGTTGGCGTCGAGGATGATGAGTTCGCGGACCACACCGCTGCATTGGAGCGCAAACGCCGCGCAAGAACCGACGCGGCCGCCGCCGCCGATGATGGCTACTTTCATGTTACTTGGAGAGGTTGGCGACGATTTCGTCGGTGAGTTTTTGCACGAGCGCTTCGAGATCGGCGTCGCTCGTCGCGGCGCCGTTGGTCATCGGATTGAAGGGCGTGACGGGCGACGAACAGCCATGCGAGCCGCACATCTGCGTCCACGGATCGACTTCGCACAGGCCGGCCGGCTTGAGGTCGTAGCGGTCGTCGGGGAGGCCGAGGCTCTTCTTGATGTTCAGGAGTTCCGGCAACTTGTCACACGGGATCGAGGCGGCGCCGGGAATGGCCTGCGCAAGAATGACTGTGCGGCAATACGCGTCGGTGATCTCCATTTTGAAATACGCATCCTCGACCGATTTGCCCCAGCAGATCACGCCGTGGTTGCCCATGAGGATGGACTGGTGCTTCGGCGCGAGTGGGAAAATCTCCGCGGCGATCTCGGGACTACCCGGCGTTTTGTAAGGCGTGTAAGCGACGGTGCCGACGAACACTTCCAACTCGGGAATGAGGCGCGGCGGCGGCTGCATGCCTTTGATGGCAAACGCGCCCGCATGACAGGGATGCGCGTGGCAGACGCTCATGGCTTGCGGAGTCGAGTGGAAGATCGCCATGTGCGTGGTGATCTCGCTGGAGCGCTTCCACGTGCCGCCGAGTTGGGTGCCTTTGCCGTCCACCATGCACATCATGTCAGGCTTCATGAAGCCTTTGCTCACGCCGGTCGGTGTGCAAATGAAACGATCCGGACCGAGGCGCGCGGAGATGTTACCGCCATTGCCATCGCAATATTCGCGAGCCCAAATGCGGCGGCCGATGTCGCAAATCTGCTCCTTGATCTCGTTCGCTTCCTTGGAATTGAAAAGGCGCACGTCATCTGCGCCATAGCCGCCGGCCGCGTTGCTCGCAGCCGGAGCTGGCGTGGCCGCGGGAGACGCCGCGCCGGAGTCGAAGACGACCTTGATTCCAGCTTCGGTAAAGATGTCCTTCGCGCCGGGCGTGAGGCGGATCTCGCCGTTCTGCCGGAATTCTTTCGCGCCGGTTTTCACAAACTCAGCGGCTTCTTTTTGGGCGATCAATTGCATAGGTTATTCCTTGTAAAAAAACTCATCGACGAGTGCGGCGCAGTAAGCGTCCACGGGGGTTGGCTTCTCAAATGGGCAGGCGGCTTCACGACCTTCGCTGATCGCGATGTGTTGTCCCACACCGCCGCCGAGCTGGTCATAGACGACGATGGCGGGGTCGTACTTCTCCACGCCGGAAAACGTGTCCGTCTTCCACGGCAGCGTGAGCAGCAGACGCTCGCCGGTGTATTTTGGCGAACGCACGGAAAGTGTCACTCGACCGATCACGGTGCCCATTCTCAAAGCGCGAGGCTCCTTTCCGGGTCGATGATGCCGAGCACGGTCCAGCGCGCGGGGCTGAGTTCGCTGCCAACGATCTTGCGCGCTTCGCTGCCGTCGCTGGAGATCATCACCTTCTGCCCGATGCCCGCGCCGAGCGGATCGAGCACGATTTGCGGAGCCAGATCAGGACTGTCCGGAATCGCAATGAGCAGCCGCCAGCCATCGAGGCTTTTGTGCTTCATCGTCGCGGTGACGTGGCCCCTGATCGTGGCGAGCCTCATAGGACGATTTCTTCGGCCCGCGAAATACGCGAAAGGACGCGAAAGGATTTTTCCGAAAGCGCAAGACGCTCATGTTCGACTTTTGGGTACTGCCCAAAGTTGACTAACAACCCAAGTTCCAGTCCCGACGCGTTGAGGTAATTCAAAACCTGCGCCCGATGCTCATCAACGAGGGAGCTAACGGCTTTCAGTTCTACGACGATCTTGTCGTAGCAAATGACATCCGCCTTGAACTTCGATCTTAACGGGTGGCCCTTGTAGCTAAGTGGCATCTCAACCTGCGCCTTAAATGGAATCCCCCGCATTCCTAACTCGATCTCCAAGCATTCCTGGAATACCGCCTCGTTAAACCCACATCCCTTCTCTTTATACACTTCAAAGCACGCGCCCATGATCGCGTAGGATTCATCTTTGAAGAGGATTTCAGGCATATCTTTTCGTGTCTTTTCGCGTTTTTCGCGGGCCTAAAACAGATTGAGATTTTCCACCATCACGCAGCGGCGGGAACGGGTGAAGGTCATCGGAGTCGTAACACCTTCGCCGGTCGGTGTGGCGACGCTAAAGCTGAGGAAACCTTCGCCGCCGAGGCCGAGGCCGGTCATGCACGGGCCGTTCTTGATGAAGAGCGTGGTGTCCACGATCTGCGCCATCTTGGTAAGGTTGCGAATGTTCTGCGAATGCATGATCGCGGTGTGCTTGTAGCCGTGCTCAGCCTTGATCGCTTCCTCAATGGCGACGTCCACATTCGGCACGCGCACGACCGGAATGAAGGGCATCATCTGCTCTTCATCGACGAAGATGTGATCCGCTTTCGTTTCCCCGAAGAGAAGTTGCGTCGCAGGCGGCACGTCGAGGCCGATGGCCTTGGCGAGCACCGCGGCGTCGCGCCCGACGAGGTCGCGATTGACGACCGGATGCGGGCAGCCCGCGCCTTTGCCTTGTGGGAAAACGAATGCTTTGTCCGCGAGTGCCTCGACTTGCTTCGCGTCAAGTTGCACCGCTCCCGCACGCTTGAGTGCGGCGATGAGTTTGTCGGCCACGGCCTCCACGACGAACACTTCCTTCTCGCCAATGCAAAGCAGGTTGTTGTCGTAACTCGCGCCCTGGATGATCGACTTCGCCGCGACATCAAGGTCGGCGGTTTCATCGACGACCACGGGCGGGTTTCCTGGCCCTGCGCAAACGGCGCGCTTGCCGGTTTTCATCGCCGCGGCGACGACCGCGGGGCCCCCGGTGACGCAGAGCAGGCGGACCTTCGGGTGCTTGCACATCACGTCGAAGGTATCGAGCGTGGGTTTCACCACGGTAGTTAGTAAGTCGGAGATTCCGATCTCTTGAAAGATGGCTTCGTTGTAAGCGCGGATCGCAATGGCTGCGCACTTCGCGGCGGCGGGATGGGTGTTGTAAACAACCGAGTTACCCGCCGCGATCATGTTGATCGCATTGCCAGTAAGGGTCGGGACGCTATGCGTCGAAGGGGTCACTGCACCGATCACTCCCCACGGCGCGAAGTCGATAATCGTCAGGCCGAAGTCGCCGCTGAAGGCCATGCGCTCGAGGAACTCCACGCCCGGAACGAGGTCGCCGCAAATCTTAAGCTTCTCGATCTTGTGATCCAGCCGGCCGATCTTGGTCTCGGCGAATTCGATGGAGCCCCACTCCTGCGCCTTGGCCACCACCAGTTTGCGGATGACCTGGATGGCTTTGCGTCGCGCGGAGACGCCGAGCTCGCGCAGCTTTTCAAAGGAGCGATGTGCGGCTTCGCACGCCGCGTCCATGTCTTCATACACGCCGAAGCTGCTTGGACCCGACGACGCGACTTTAGCCTGCGTCTGCGTCTGCAATCGGGCGAGCACTTCACTTACCACTTTGGATACCAGTCTTTCGTCAATCGTTGCCATGTCTTGTTAGTGAGGTCGAACGCCGAACATCGAAACCACAACGTCGAACTCAGAAGTGTTCGCGCTCGCCACGTTTATTCGAAATTCAATGTTCAGGTTTGGAAGTTCGGAGTTCAATTTACTGCGCTTTGTAGAGGATGGTTTTGCCGACATCGACGGTGTCCACGAGGCCGATCACGACGGCATCCACGGGAGCGTTCTTGTCATCCGCGGCGAGTCGCGCGGAGCTGCCTTGCACGACGAGCACGATCTCGCCTTCACCCGCGCCGAGCGTATCCACGGCGACGAGGGTGCTGGTGCCTGGCTTCCACTCCGTGGCCGTCGGCGAATCGATCACGAGGGGACGGACGAGCAGGAATTTCTGCCCGGTCATCTTCGCGTTCTTCTTCGTCGCGACGACACTGCCTTCGACTCGCGCAAGAATCATGGTTGGAAAACCGTGATGCTTACTTCGCTTTCGGGAGGACGGCGACGAGGTCGCCGTGCGGTCGGGCAATGACGCTGACGCTAACGATTTCGCCGAGCGACTGCGCGGCAGTTTTGCCGGCTTCGGTCGCGGCTTTGACAGCGGCGACGTCGCCAGTGACGCAGACGGTCACCATTGCGTTGCCGACTTGAGTCATCGGGCCGACGAGTTCGACGTTAGCCGACTTGAGCATCGCGTCAGTCGCCTCGACGAGAGCGATGAGTCCGCGTGTTTCGATCATTCCAATTGCTTGTTGTGCCATAGATTTGGGTGGGTTGTTAGTTGCGTTCGGAAAGTTTGGCCCATGCGTTACGGGCGATGATGATTTCTTCGTTGGTGGGAATGACGCGCACTTCGATCTTCGAGTGTGGCGTCGAGATTACCGTCTCGGTCGCGCGTGTCTTCCTGTTAACGTCGGTGTCGAGTTCGAGGCCGCAAAAGCTGAGATTGGCGCAGACTTTCTCGCGGATCTCCCAGTCGTTCTCACCGATGCCTGCGGTGAAGATCAGCACGTCAGCACCGTTCAGTTCGACCAGGAATTGGCCGAGGTATTTGCGGATCGCACCAACGAAGACATCTAGGGCGATCTTCGCATCGGTGCTGCCTTTCGCGGCGGCTTCCCATAGGTCGCGGATGTCGCCCGTATCCAGTCCGGACATTCCTTTCAGACCAGACTGAGAGGTCAGCGCCTTTTCCACGGCATCAATGCCGAGACCGAGTTCACGGGCGAGGTAGATGAGGGCGAAGGCATCGAAGTCACCGACGCGGTTGTTTTGCGGCAGGCCGCTCTGCGGAGTCATGCCCCAGCTTGAATTGACCGCCTTTCCATCACGCACCGCCGCGATCGAGGAACTGCCTCCGAGATGACAGGAGATAATGCGGAGTCTGTCCGTGCCGCGCAGTTCGGCGCACCGCTGCGTGACGAAACGATGGCTCGCGCCGTGGAATCCGAAGCGGCGGATTCCGTATTTCGTTTCCCACTCGCGAGGCACCGGATAGCGGATGTTTTCCGGCGGCACGTCGTCGTAAAACGCAGTCTCGAAGGTGCCGATGCACGGCAGGCTCGGATGCGATTTATGGAAGCTGCGAACGGCGGCGATGTAGGGCGGATTGTGCGCGGGCAGGAGGGTGTTGATTTCCTCCATCGCGCCGAGCACCCGCTCGTCGAACACTTGCGTGCCTGAAATGTTCCTGGCCATCACCGGCTTGAATCCCACTGCCGCGAGACCGCTGAATCCTCCGAGCGCTTTCTCCACCAGTGCGATTGCCGCACTGTGATCAGGAAGGACGGCCGTGCCTTTCTGCTCCGCTTCGTTGCTGACCTGATACTTATAGGTCGATTCCGCGCTGCCGATCCGCTCAATGCCACCCTTCGCCAGC
>JANPHH010000145.1:0-17827 GCA_031424375.1 Chthoniobacter sp.
CCTGCCGACTCGCGAGCCGCAAAATCTCTGCGGGGCGACGTGTCGCGCCTGGACGGTATCGCCCCGCACGAGGACTTCGCCGTGGTGCAGGAGGGTGATCATTCACCATGCCGGAAGTGACCACGGAGATGATGACCCGGTAATGGCAGATGATGCCGCGGCGGGCGGCTGCGGCGAAGGTGAGCTGGTGCGCGACGGGGCCGTAGATTTCCGGCGCATCCATGGAATAGACGAGCCGGGCGTCGCCTTCCCGGTCGCGTTTTCGGAGGTCGTAATGGCGCGGGGTGGCGGTGAGGAAGAGCCGCTTTTTGATCGCGAGATTTTTGTCGCTGAGGGCGAAGCCGAAGTGGACACCTTCGCGCCCGGCGGTCTTGTGCGCTTCGTCGAAGATGGCGAGGTCGAAGGCTAAGCCCGGCTCCATGCCCGCGGCGACGACGTGTGCCGACTGGTAGGTGGAGAAGACGAGCCGCACTCCGGCGTGGCGGGCGGCGAGAAACTCACGCACCCGCGCGCTGTCGGTGGTGACGGGAAAATCGAGGTCGCTGGAGCGCAGGATGATTTCGTCGCTCCCCGCCTGCACGGCGGGATC
This sequence comes from Chthoniobacter sp., assembly GCA_031424375.1. GTDB lineage: Bacteria > Verrucomicrobiota > Verrucomicrobiia > Chthoniobacterales > Chthoniobacteraceae > Chthoniobacter. The sequence continues at coordinate 590 of JANPHH010000145.1, forward strand.
GGAACAGACGCAGAGATGCGCCAGCGAAGGCCATGAAGTATCCCGTGCCCATTCGTGCAAGGTCTGGCCGAGCAAGGCGAGCGAGGGGACCAGGACGAGGATGGTTCGCACGTCCATGCGCTCCGCCGCCCACAAGGCGACGAGCGTCTTGCCGGTGCCACAGGCCATGAGCGCGGTGGCGCGATCCTGTTCGTGGAGCGCGGCGAGGATGTGGTCGAGCGCCTCGGACTGATGCGGGAGCGGGCTTTTGCGGGTGCGTGCGATTTGCGCGCCGGAGAGCCAGGCGCGAAGGACGGCGAAGTCCTGCGGTTCGAGTTTGTCGAGGTCGTTGCCGGTGATCGCATAGAACGCGGTGCGCTCCTTCACCAAGCCGGCAAAGCGGTCGCAATTCGTGATCAGGACGCGCTGGTCCACGCGATCCGCGAGGCCGATGAAGGTGGAAAGCTCGTCCCAGGTAAGCGACGGGCGGCCGGTGCGGAATTTCGCCTGATACGCGTGGGTCTCGCCGAGGAGCGTCTCAAAGATCCCGTCCACGCCATGGTCGCCAATGGTCAAAGCGAGCCGCTTGCGCACCGACGGCGGGACGTTCGCGCCGGGCCAAACCTGCTGCGCCTTCTCGACGGCGACCGTGGCAAGATAAGCCTCGGCGAAAACCTCAAACGCCTCACCGCGTTCCTGCGCGGTCGCGAGCGCGCTGATGCGGGCTTCCAATTCGCGGAAGATTTTCAGCCCGTCGAATAGCCCGCGCCGCAAACAAGGCAGCGCTTTCCGATGCGTGGGAGAGCTCATTTTCTCCAGGGAAGCGGATCATGTTTTGGGCGTCTCCGCCAGTTTGTTGCCTGTCGACGAACCAAAAATGGAGCCCGCAGCGGAAGCCCGAAGATGCGGAGACGACGGCGGCGCCGGTGGAAAGAAAGGAACTCTCCGCCGGGGAATCCACCAAGGTGAGCCAGCGCACAAAAGCGCATGGTCGCGCGGGCGAGTTGCCGGAGTTGCCTGGCTCGCGATCCTCGATTCATTTTTGGCACGAAACCGAAATGAACAGGACATCCCCATCCATCAGCAGGGTCGGCGCGGCGGTCACGATCACCGCCCAAGCGGATACGTTGCTCGCCGAAGCGTCCTGATTTGCGGAGCGTCTCAACGCACCCTTGACCTTGATTCACACCGGCACCTGGCGTTTCGCAGAAACGCCCTACAACCACTGCGGCGCGCTGGGTCGGTCGGTGAGTTGGCCGCGTTTGCTTCGACGCTCGACGCCTCGATCAAATCCCCGCGCCTACTTCACTTCCCCGTCCACTCGAGGTCGCCGGCATCGAAGGCCATCATGTTCGCGAGTTTGTGCGCCTTGAACTCCTCGACCACGGCTCCGTCGCCTTGAAAAATCGTGAGCTGTTTGCCGCTGCCTTCATAGCCGCTCACCGCCCATTTCAGATGCGGCGCCTCGGTGATGCGGCGGAGCGGCAGGCCGTCGAGGGTCTTGATGAAGCTGCCTGTCGGTCCGAAGCCGATCGTCACATTCACGGTGGTGAGCGCTTCCTGGAGCAGCGGATTTGGGAGCAGGTTCACGGTGAATTTATCGCGCGGAATGAACGGCAAAATCCGGCCGAGTTTCCCGGCCACTTCGGGGAAGCTGTCGCTCGCGATGATGCTTTTCGTGAGGACGGTTTTCCACGTCGAGGTCGGTGGCTCGCCTTCCTTGCCGGCGTCGCTGGGCGTGGCTTCGAGGGCGAGACCGCGCACGCGCTGGAGGCCGGGTTTTTCCTCGATGAGAAAAATCAGCTCGCTGGTCCGTGAGGCGAAGACGCGGCGTGGCGCGGGCTCCGCGGGATCGATCGTCAGGCGGCGGAGAAATTCGCCGGCGATGCTGTATTCCTTCACCTCCAGGTGATCGTCCACTTGATCGATGATCCACACGCCATCGCGCCCGAGGCTGGCGTCGAGTGGCTTGGTGAGTTCGGGTAAGTTGAGCGGCTGGTCGCCGGTCGGATCGCGGAGCATCACGCGGCCATCAACGACCGCGGCGGAGTTCGTCGTCGCTGCGGTCGCGGGATCGGGCGCAGCGTTGCCGACTGTCTGCGCGGCCACTCGCGGATCGGGAGGAATTTCTCCCGCAAACTCCCCGGCCTGATCGCAACGCACGAGCTGTGGCTTTCCATCCGCGCCCTCGGCCCACACGGCGAGCCGTCCGCTTTTACGCAACTCGAGGCTGAGCACGCGGCGGATGCGCGGCGACTCGTCATCCTGCATCCAGTCGTTGCAATGATAGGCCACGCCTTCGACCGAAACCGCGCCGACGCTGAAACCGCGGGCGGAATAGTTGCCGACGGGCACCGTGCGGCCGGCGTCATCGCGACCGTCCCACGAGGTGATCAGGCCGTTCAGCCCGATCGTGAAATCCTTTTCCCGGGCTTCGCGCGCGAGCACGCGGACGAGCTTGCCCGCTTGATCATAAACGCCGAGCGAGAGCGTGCCCTCCATCGGCGGCGGGAGGAAGGTGATGCGAACCGTGCCCTTCTTTGCGGGCGCCGGTGCGAGTTCGGCATCCTGCGCCGGACTATTGGAAGTGAGGACGAGCAGCGCGGTGAACGCGCCCGCGAATGAACCGAGCCGCATGGTGAGATGTGTTCAGGCGTAGTAGCGCCATTCGAGGTGGGGGAAAATGTTATCGCGCCACTCGCAATTCGCGAGGAATGCCTCGTCGATGTCGCGCGCGCGGAGCTGATCGTAGAGCCGGGTGAAGCGGAGCAGGTGATCCTTGGTCCGCTTGGTGCCGTAGGTGCGCGCGGTGCCGGTTTTCATGAGGAAGGCCCAGTCGCTGGACTGCGCGAGGAGGAGTTCGCGCGCCATCTGCCGCAGGGTGCGGTCGTGGAGGGGGGCGATCACGTCCTGCGCCCAGTAGAGCTGGGCGAGTTCAGTCATGCGCTTCGCAGCCATGTGGAGATGGGGATAGATCCACGAGTTCGAATCGTCGAGCCACACTTCCCAGTATCCCTTGTGCCCCCAGCTCGAGGCGGACGGCGCGACGAGCTGGTGCGTGTCGTTTTGCTCGAGGTAGGCGGAGGGAGTGGTGAAGGTGAACGCGTCCTGGTCGTAGGCGGCTTTGCGGATGAAGAGATTGAGGAACTCCGGACCCTCGAACCACCAGTGACCGAACAGCTCGGCGTCGAACGGGCTGACCACGATCGGCGGGACGTTCATGTTCTGCCGCAGATGCTGGATCTGCGCGGCGCGGGCGCCCATGAAGTGCCCGGCGTGCGAGTCCGCCGCGAGCAGCGCCCACTCGCGGTTGTAGACTTCCTTTTCCCCGCCGCGCCCCGTGATGCGGTGGTATTTCAGCCCGGTGAATTTGCGGCGGCCATCGGCGGGCAGGAATTCGCGCAGCTCTTCCACCGGCAGATCGAAGCCGATGTCGCGGTAGAAATCGCGATACGCCGGATCGCCCGGATAGCCTTCCTCCGCGCTCCAGACCTGCCGGCTCGACTCGCGGTCGCGCCCAAATGCGGCCGGCCCGCCCGGCGTGAAAACGGGCGCGTAAATCGCGTAACGCGGCCGCGGATTGCCAAACATGATCCCGTGCGAATCGACCACGAACCAGCGGAGGTTTGCCTCCTGCAGGACCTTGTCGAGCGTCGCAGTGTAGGCGCATTCCGGCAGCCAGATGCCACGCGGATCGCGGCCGAACATTTCGCGATACTGATCGCGCGCGAGGAAGATCTGCGCGCGCACGGCTTCCGGGAACGCAGACATCAGCGGGAGGAATCCGTGCGTCGCCGCGGAGGTGATGATCTCGATCACGCCGCGGTCCTGCAGCGCAGCGAAGGCACCCACGAGGTCGCGGTTCCAAGTGTGCAACCACGCGTCGCGCGATTTCGTGAAACGCTCGAGGTAGAACCGCGCAATCTCATTGACCCGCGCATCGTCGGCCGTGCGCTCGAGCTCCCGGCGGGACAGCGCGATCGCGCGATCCAGATACCGTTCGAAGCGCTGCTGGAGCAGCGGATCGCGCAGCATGTGGCAGAGCGGTGGCGTGAGCGAGAGCGTGAGCTGGAAAGGGACGCCGTCGTCCGCGAGTCCCCGCAGCATCTCGAGCAGTGGCAGGTAGGTTTCGACGATCGCTTCGAAGAGCCAGTCCTCCTCCAGAAACTCATCGTACTCCGGATGGCGCACGTAGGGCAGGTGTGCATGGAGCACGAGGGCAAGGTATCCTTGGGAAACCATTCGGAAGAGGCGGAGGCTAACACCCGCGAAGAGGTGGACAAGCGCAACGTGTCGCCAGGGCGAAATGCGGGAAAAAATTCGCTGTGAACGCCGCCGTGCTTGCGTAGGGTCTCGCCTCCTTCCTCACCGCCATGGTCACGCGTTTCATTGCAGTTCTTCTCGCCCTCTCCTTTATCGCCAGTCCGCTGAGCGCCCAGGTGGCGCAGTTGAAAGATGCGCCTCCGGAATACTTCGCGGCGCTCCGCGAAGCGGTGGGGGCATTTATCGCGCGTGATTTCGAGAAGACGCTGAAGGCGGTCGACGCCGCGGAGGCAATCCTTCCGCCGAATCAGATCACCCTGAACACGCGTGGCGCGGTGCTGATCGAGCAAAAGAAATTTGCCGAGGGCGAGGAATTCTGCCGCAAGGCGCTGAAAATCGACCCAAAGTTTTATCCCGCGCGCTTTAATCTCTGCGAGGTGCCCCTGGTGCAGAAGCGTTACGCCGAGGCGCGGGCGATGTTCCAAAAGCTACTCGAAGAAAATCCCAAGGACGAACTCGCGCAGTTCCGCATCCTGCTGACCTACCTCCTGGAAAAGAACGATGACGCAGCGCGCAAGGTCCTCGACGCGATCCCATTCCCGAGCAGCACCTGCGCCTACTACTATGGGAATGCCGCGTGGGAATTTGCCCACGGCAACATGGCGGAAGGTGAGAAGTGGGTGGTGCGCGGCAACTGGGTTTTCAAACCCGAGATGACGAACAATTTTTCGCAGCCCTTCATCGAGATCGGCTGGTTGAAATCGAATCCAGGCCAGAGCACCACCCTGCCCGAACTGGCCGTGCCGCAGGGCGTCGCGCCCAAGCCACTGGAACTGGGGACGCCGGCGCCGGACGCGCCCGCGCGCTAGTCGCCGCCACGCTCCATGGTGGGCGGGCCCAGAGTCGTCTGGCGCGCAGCGCCTCATCCAAAAAAGCTGTCATCCTGAGCGCAGTCGAAGGACCTCTAACCATTTCCTCGGGCGCAGGCGGTGCGGAGCACTCACTTGCAGGCGGAGCGGGGAAATAGTTAGAGGTCCTTCGACTCCGTTCCTCCCCACCTTTGCCCGCTCGGAACTCCGCTCAGGATGACAGGGCCCTTGGATGGGGCGCTGCGCGCCAGGGAACTTTCCGTTCACCCGCTCAAAGCGCCCGACGGAATCCTTGCAGCCGGCCTTTGGATTGATCCCAGAGGAAGACGTCCGTGAGATAGGTCTGGTGCACGAGTTCGAGATTCGTGCGGACGAAAAGATCGAAACGGGCGCCGGGGCTCTGCCACGCGATGCGGCTGCCGGGAGATCGAAAGCGGATGTCGCGATTCAACACCACCCACACGCGCTCGTGCTGCGCGATGGCGTCCTGCAAGTCGTCGACTCGGGCGATGACCTGCGCGCCGCCGTTGCGGTCGATGAGGCGGCCGTCTTTGCGGTAGACGAAGTCCTGGAAGAGCGGCAACTCGATGTCGTAATCCACTCGACCGAGTTCGCACATCGCCGCGGCGGTGTGAGGTGCGGCCACCGCGAGCGCGTCGCCGGCGGCGATCTTCTGGCGGACGAAAGCGAACGCGCCGTCTACGTCGGGCATGAGTTTGGTTTCGTAGGAACCCACAATTTTCCAGGGGGAAAAGGAGAGGCCGACCATGAGCACGAGCGCCGCGCCGAGCGACCACTGGATCGCGCGCTGGCGGGTGACGAGCAGCGGCCCGAGCTGGCGCACCGCCGCGGCGGCGAGTTCCTGCGCGCCATAGACCGTGGCGAGGAAGAAGAGCGGGAAGAGCCAGTATTGAAACCGCACGCCGGGTCCGGTGATCAGGATCGTGGTAAAGACGAGGCCGCTGAAGAAGGTCACCACGAGCGTGATCGCTGCGCGATTCCGCGTGCGGAGGACGAACGGGAGCCCGGCAAAAAAGAGCACGCTGAGACCGAGATGCAGCCGCGAGAAGAGACTGAAGATCCAGTAGAGCGTGCTCGGATACATGAAGTTCAGCCCGAGCGCGGGCTCGACCCGCGGCGACACCCCCTCGAGCCGCGTGAGGCAGACGGTCTGGAAGATCACGAAATCCAGCACCACGAAAACCAATCCGCAGCCGGCGGTCACCAGCCAGCGCGCTTCCCGCCGCCAGTCGAAACCACGCGCGAAGAGCAGGTAGGCGGGCAGTAACGTGAACGCCATCATCACCGAGATTTCCTGGCTGAAGACCGCGGCGAAAAAGGCGGCGAGCATCGCGTAGCGCGCGCTCATTTTCTGCGCGGAAACAAAGCCGAGGCAGAAGTAGTAAAAAGTGAGCAGCGCGAAAAACTGCTGCTGCTGGTAGAACCGCACCTGATGGCCCATGTCGAGCGCCAGCGGATGAATGGCGAACAACGCCGCCGCGCCGAGCCCGACCCAGCGACTGCGCAGAAGCCGCGCCCCGCAGAGATAGAGCAACGCGCAGGTGGCCACGGCAAACGCCGCGCCGGGCAGCCGCACGGCCCAAAACGTCTCGCCGAATAGAACCACGGAACCCGCAGTGAGGTAGTGATAGAGCGGGCTGCGGGTGTAGTAGGCTTCGTCGGTGAGCTTCGGTGTGCCGGTGTCGACGATCGCGAGAATGGTCTGAAGCGAGGCCCATTCGTCAGCGTCGGTGGGTTGAAAGTCGGCGCGGTAGGCGCGGGTAAATCCGCAGACGATCAGGACGAAAACGAGGAACGCCGGAACAGCACGATTCCCGCGGGGAAACCTCAGTGTTGGCGTGCGCAGGAGCAGCCAGGTCGCACCACCAGCGGCGAAGGCGAGCGCGAGCACTGCGGCCCAGAGCGCGGGTTGCGCCATCCAGAGCGCCTCATCGCGGAGGGCGAAGCAGCGATCGAGAATGAGCACGCTGACGAGCGCAGTCGAGGCCACGAGCAGGCTGGCGGATGCGTGGACGATGGTGAGTGGCGCGAGACGGCGCGAGAGAATCGCGCTGCCCACCGCGAGGAGCAGCGCGACGCCTGCGGCGATGACCCACTCGGTCCAACGCACGCCGACTTGGGCCGCGCCAAGATAGCGGAGTTGCTGATCTCTAATCGGATGACTGTTGCCGCTGATTACCGGAACCATTCCCGCAGCGGTTGAGGCGGTCCACGTCGCGGTCGACGAAGTGAGAGGCGAGCGGAAATTCGCAGAGCGCGCGAGGCCATCCACGGCGGCGCGCGGGTTCCACTGGAAGTGGGCGCCGCGATCGACGAGGCGCAGCGTGATCCGGTTTTCACCACGCCGGAGGAGTGCCGTGACGTTGCAGGCATCGAAGGCTTCAAGCTGGCTGTCGCGGAGCAGCGCGGTGGGGATGGTGGCGCCGCCGCGCTCGGCGGCCGAGACGGCAAAGAGCGAGCCGGCATCCTCCGGGTCGAGCGCGGCGGGCTGCCAGCGTTCGCTCGTGGCGAAGGTGGTGTGCGCGATCCAGTTGCCGACCGCGAGTTCATTGGAACCGAGCGATGCGGGGATCATTTTTCGTCCGTTGATCGAAAGTTCGTATGCGCGATTCGCGGCGACGCGCAGCCATGCTTCCTCGGGCGCGTCGTCGAGGCGCCAGGTCGTCTCAAAGGCGACGGACGCGCCGTGGCTGCGCGTGTCGATGGTCAGCTCACGACCGGCGAATGGGGTGGAAAAGACCGCGGGATCGAGCGTGCGGAAAAAACCTTCGGGACCGCGCCGCTGCTCCGCCGCGGGCCATTGCAGATCACTGAAGCGGGCCGCGATCCACTCGACGCCCGCCTCTTCCCGCGGCAAAGAAACCGCTTTCCATGAAGCGTCGCTGGCCAGCGAAAACCGTTCACCGGAGACGAGCACCACCTCTCCGGTGACGCGGAGGAGCGGACGGGTGCGACGAGAGTCGATGCGGATGCAGAGCGCATTGTGGCCACGCTGCAGTTGGCGGGAGGCATCGATAAAAACGGGCACCCGGTAGGTGGCCTGCGGATGCCACTGGTATTCGCGCGGGTAGGGCACGCTGGGGATCGGGCGCGCGTCGTTGACCCGCTGGCCGCGCTCGGTGCTGGTGAATTGAAACGGACGATTCGGGCGCCACAGCGTTTGGTTGCCGATCACCGCGCCGTTGAGTGTGACCTCAAATCCATCGCATGCCGCGACGGCGATCCACGCCGTGCTCACCTCGCCGGGGAGGTCCAGAGTTTTGCGGAAGTAGCCGACGTCCCTTGCTTCCGTGGCTGGGGCGATCCAGGCGCCGCCCATCGCCCACGGCACGGGCCGGCCGGGCTGCGGGAACCACCAGCGGCACGCGACGAGGCTGCCGAGCAGGCCGAAGACGGCGGCGGCGGCCATGAAGATGAGGCGGGGCCGACCGTTCATGGTTTGTGCGCGCGGGCCAGGGCCTGCCAGGTCGACGCTGGATCGCCATCGAGCGCTGCGGCGAGCGCATGATTTTCATGCGCGAAGGCGAGCAGGGCCATTTTCGTCGGAAGATTGAAGCCACGGTAAACGGATTCCATCTGCGCCTGCAGCGGCGCGAGTCGCGCTAGGTCTCCGTGGCGGACGGCCGCGAGTTGGAGAGCGTAGCAGGCTTTCAGATTTTGCGGATCGTGATCGAGGACGGTGGAATAGAGCGTAGTTGCGGTGGAAACTTCGCCGCTGTTCATCGCGTCGGCCGCAAAGGTGAGCAGCGATTTCAAATGCTCGCGCTGCACGGCGCGCGCGCTGGTTATGCGCAACGCGGCGAGGTGCTGCGCCTGCGCCTGCGCATCGAAACCTCGCGCTTCGAGCAGGCGCATGCGGTAGAGCGCCGCCTCGGGAGAGGCGATCCGCAGGGCGTCGTCGAAGAGGCCCTGCTGCGCGATGAATGTTGGATCTTCACGCAACGCCGGAAGGAAGCTCCGCGCCGCAGCGAGGCGCTGCGATGCCATGGCGAGATCGCCGCGGTGAGCGAAATCCTGCGCGGCATGCAACTGCCAGACGGCGATCGCCGGTGACGCGCCGGCGAACACCGCGGCTATTCCGAGCACGAGCCCCGCGCGACGAATCGTTCGCGCGCCAACGCCCGAGCCAGCCCCGCATTCATGGAACAGCGCGAGCAGGCACGCGGACGCACCGCCGAGCGCGAGCACCCAGCCGCGACCAACAAAGATCGCAAACCACGGCGCGGCGCCGAACCAGTCGGCCACGTCGAAAAGCCGGCCGAGATCGAGCTCGTTCCAGTCGGGGAAATCGACGATCTCGGAGGTGATCGGACGGTTGACGACATCGACGCGTTGCCTCCAGGAGTCGGCCTTCGTTTCCTGCGAAAGATAGATGTCGCCGGAACCGCCGATGAGGCTCTCGTGCTGCGCGCTGAGCCAGCTCGCCGGGCCGGCGTAATCGGGCGACCAGACGGTGATGAAATAGGGAAAGAGGAGCAGCGCGATCAGGAGACCGAGCAGGCCGGGCACGGTGCGCTGCGGTGCGCGGTGGAGGCGGGGAAAGCGGACGATCGCCGCAACAATGATGGCCGCCGGGAGCAGGCGGTAGAGGCCGCACCAGAGCGGTTCGCCGGTGAGTCCGGGCACGTGGAACCATGGCGCAAAGACACTCGCGATCATCGCGCACACGCCGCCCGCGCCGATGCAGCGGGCGATGAGCCGGGGCAGTGGGAGTGCCGGCTCCACGGAGCGGTCGCCCTCCATGGCCACCGCTAGCGCGCTGGGGAAACCGCGGTGAAGCGGTCGCCGGGTTGAAGATCTTCGTAGCCAGCAGTGGCGACGATTTCGCCGTCGTGAAGGCCGCTTTGAATTTCGACCCAGCCATCCGATTCGTCGCCGATCGTCACCTCCCGCACGACTCGCCGTCCCTCGGAGATCGCCTGCGCGAGCCCGCGCCCGGCGGAGACGGAAGTAACCGCGCTGAGTGGAACCGCGAGTGCCTCGCGGGCGGACTCGATGCGGACGAAACCGGTGAGGCCGGGCGCGATCCGCGCATGGTCGGATTCCGCGAGCGCGATGATGACGGAAAAGGTGGTCGGCCATTCCGGCGTGCCGGTGCCGAGGGCGCGCACGGGGCGGTTTCCCTCGGGGCCACCGGTGCTGTAGGTCACGATCGGCACGACGCGCGTGATCGTGCCTTCGAGCGGCGCGCCGCCGAGGGCTTCGAGCTGGACCTGCGCCTTGCTCCCGGCGGTCACCTTGTGGATCGCCGTCTGATCGACATGCGCCTCGAACCAGAGGCCGGAAGCGATGACGAAACCGACCGAGCCGGGGAGTTGATTGTACTCCCCGGGTTGAATGAGGACGTTTTCAATGATGCCGTCGGCGGGCGCGGTGACCTGACAATCGGCGAGCGCGACGAGGGCTTGTTCGAGATTGTTCTGCTGCCGCTTGAGGTTGTTTTCGGCGATCGCGACGCTTTGCGGCTGGCCGCGTTGCGAGACTTCGACGCCGAGCGTGGCGGATTGGAAATCACGGTCGGCCTCCGTGATGCGCAGCTCGCTATCGGCCACCTGGGCGCGGGCGACGGCGCCTTGGTTGAAGAGCTTTTGCAGCGCCTCGTGGCGTTCGCGGAGGATGGCGATCTGCTTGCGGCTAGCTTCGAGATTGATGCCTTCCCGCTCGGGCCGCTCCTGCGCAAGATTGTAGGTGGAGCCCAGCTTGACGCGTTCGAGTTCGGCCTGCGCGGATTCCACGAAGAGCTTCGCCGATTCGACCGTGAGCTGCTGCAACGTGTCGTCGAGTGTGGCGAGGACCTGGCCTTTCGTGACCCGCGCGCCTTCCTGCACGGCGACGCTGGAGATGCGGCTGCGCTGGACGATCGGGACGCGCACGGGCTGCGCGGTGATGCGGCCTTCCCCGAGCTGCCGGGTGACGATCCGCCGCATCTGCGCGGGTGCGGTCTGCACGGCGAAAGGGACGCCGCGGGCGCGCTGCACTTCGGCGAAGCCGAAGCGGGAGGCGTAGGTGCGGTTGCTTGGTTTCTGGTAGGCGGGCCAGATGACCTTGCCGACGAGGAACGCGCTGCCGGCGACAGTCGCGAGGACCAGTGCGGCGAGCGCGAGGTTTCCCCTGAGGAAAGCGGGGCGGGTGCTCATGAAGTGGCGGGCAGCGTGGCGGTCTCGCGCGGCGGATGCAGCAGCGTGGGTGCGAGGCAGACGGTGAGGCAGGTGACTTCGTCGACAATGAGGACGAGGCGCCAGAGAATGCTGGCGGCGATGGCGGCGGGGAGCGGGATCATCGAGCTGAGCAGAAATGCGGAGGTGGCCTCGCGCACGCCGATGCCTCCAGGCGCGCCGATGGCGAAGAAGCCGATGAGCCAGCCGCACGCATTGATGCCGATTAGGGCGGTGAGGCTGACCGGTGCGTCACTGATTGCGCGGATGACGAGGTAGAACGCGGCGCCATTCAGGCAGCAGAGCGCGGTGTAAAAGAGCGCGACGCCGACGAGCAGCGCCGGCCGGAGCGAGAGAGTGCGGAGGGAAGCGAGTTCGCGGAGGAGGTTGCGGATCTTTGTGGCAATGCGGCTTTGCGGGAAACCTAAGATGCAGATGGCGAGGACCGTGGCGAATGAAGCGGCGGTCACTGCACCGATGATGAGGATGCGCGGCGAAACGAGGTGCGACCAATCGATGCTGCGTCCGGAAAGGAGCAAACCGCCGCCGGCGACGAGCGACCATGCGGCGATGGTGAGGAGCAATTCGAGCGGGAGGCTGGCGGAGGCGATGGCGGGCGGGACACCATTCTTGCGCGCCTGATAGACGCGTGAACAAAACCCCCAGACGCTGCCGGGCAGCCAGCGTGCGCTTTCCGCGAGCAACCAAAGACGCATGCCGCGGGCGAGCGGCATCGGCTGATGCATGGAGCGCAGGACGCCGACCCAGCCGGCGGAATTCAGCACGCGATACGTGATGCAAATGAAGAGCGCGGCGAGGAGCGGACCGACGCGCAGTGCGGCGACGTAGGGCTGAAGCTGGTGGGCGTAGTGGAGCGTGGCGCGGGCGATGATCGCGACGATCACCACCGCGGCGGCGGGCTTCAGCCAGCGGATCCAGCGGGGGCGGTCACCGGGCATAGGCGGCGTGCAGCGCGGGCGCCGGCGAGGCGGGCGCGGTCAGCGCGTCGTGGTAAAGGGCTTCGGTGGCGGTGGTGACACGGTCCCAGTTGAAGTATTCCTCGGAATGTCGGCGGCCGGCTTCGCCGAGACGCTGGCCGAACTGCGGTTCATCGAGCAGGCGGAGAATGGCGGCGGCGAGTTCGGCGGGCTTTTTCTCGGGCACGAGCAGCCCGGTCTTCTCATGCTGAATGACATCGACGATGCCGCCAACGGCGGAGGCGACCACGGGCCGCGCATTTTGCAGCGCCTCGATGAGCACGACGCCGAGGCCCTCGGTATCGCCGCGATCGTCGAAGATCGCGGGGAGCACGTAGACGTCGCACTCGCGGTAAAGTTCGGCGAGGCGTTCATTGGTGACGAAGCCGGCGAACTCGACGTGCGCGGTGAGATGGAGTTCGCGGGTGAGCGTCTCCCATTCCGCACGACGATCGCCGTCGCCGGTAATGATCAGCTTCACCGGCCGCTGGGCGAGAATCTGCGGGAGCGCGCGGAGGAGATAGGGCACGCCCTTGCGCTGAATGTGGCGGCCGCTGAAAAGGATGGTCGCGGGCTCACCGGGTGCCTTCACGCGCGGAGTGGCAGCATTGAGTTGCGTGGTGGCGCCATACGGAATGATGAGCGCGTCGCGACCGCAGAGTTTCGCGATTTCGGATTGCGTGTGGGTGCTGTTGCAGGCGATGCGGTCGCAGCGGAGGAGCACTTCGCGGAGGACTTTGCGCACCCAGCCTTTGCGGCGGGCCATGGCGAGTTCGGCGCCGTGGCACATGGCCACGACTTTGGCGCCGGACATCCGCGCGGCGGCGAGGGCGAAGAGCCCGTGCGGAAACGGCCAGTGAACATGGATAAGATCCCACTTCCGCTCCGCGGCCCACGCGGCGCAGGTGACGGTGCCCATGCCGATGTAGCTGAGCGCAGGGATCTGCCAGAGCGGATTGCGGAGTTTGTTCGGCGCGCCTTCGTCGTGGGTGAGCTTCTCGATGGGGCTCGGTGCGTAGCGGAAGCGCAGGACTTCGATGTCGTCGATGCGGTGATTTTTCAGGCCCTGAAACGACGGGACGGCAACGGTCATTTCGTGACCGAGCGCGGCGAGTCGCTTGACCGATTCGCGCAGCCACGGCACCTGTGAATCCTCGTGGTAACGGGCATAGGTCGAGCCCATCACTGCGACCTTCAGCGGGCGGCGTGCGGAGTTCATGAGGCGGCGATTTCCTGAAAGTGGATCGCCTTCCGCACCGTCTTGAGCAGGTACTCCGGGCGGGCCGGTTTCAGCACGTAGTCGAAGGCGCCCATCTTGATCGTCTGCACGGCGACATCGAGTTCCTCCTGGGCGGAGACCATGATGACCTGCACATGCGCGTGCCGGCGACGGATCTGGCGGAGGCAGTCGAGGCCGTCATTCACGCCGACCATGTTCAGATCGAGCAGGACCACGGAGGTGAGGTCGTCGATTTGCTCGAGCGCTTGACTGCCGTTCTCCGCTTCGCTCACGACGAAGCCGGCTTCCTCGAGATGGTGGCGGAGGAGGTTGCGCGTTACAGGATCGTCGTCGGTGACGAGGATGTGTTCGCCGGTTTCGTTTTCCGGTGCGAGCGGCTGGCGGTTGAAGCCGAGGTTCGGCGTCGCCGAGTCGCGGCCGAGGCTTACCGCCGCTTCGTCGCGAAGGAAGCCGCGAGCGGGCAGCACTTCGGCGATCGGCGGGCGGCGATCCTTTTCCACCTGGCCGCGGAGGAGCATCTCGGCGAGGAATCCGAGCGCAGCGATGGGGAGCGAAGCGATGAGGAAAATCTGCGCGAGCGAGGCGAACCGGGCGCCGGGCAGATCACCGAAGGGCAGGAGTGACGCGGCAAAAAGCAGCGTGCCGAGGATGAGCGAAAGGGCGCCGATACCACCGAAGAAATGGAGCGGGCGCTCGCGGTAGTACTTCAGGAAATACACCGTCTGCATATCCATGAAGCCGCGGAAAAAACGCTTTAGGCCGTACTTGCTCTGCCCGAATTTCCGCGCGTGATGTTCCACCTCGATCTCGGCGGCGCGATAGCCGTGGGTGCTCGCGAGTGCGGGCACCATGCGGTGCATCTCGCCGTAGAGATTCACGCTCTTGGCCACTTCGGCGCGGTAGCATTTGAATCCGCAGTTGTGATCGTGCAGATGCACGTCGAGCACGCGGCTGATCAGGGCATTGAAGACGCGGCTCGGCAGCACTTTGTGCCACGGGTCGTGGCGCGTTTTTTTCCAGCCAGTGACGAGGTCGTAGCCCTCCGCGAGTTTTTCGAGGAAGCGTGGAATTTCCTTGGGATCGTCCTGAAGATCCGCATCGAGGGTGAAGATGATCTGCCCGCGGGCGGCGCGGAAACCAGCGGCGAGCGCGTCGGCTTTGCCCGAGTTTTTGCGGAAACGGCAGGCGAGCACGCCATCGGGATTGGCCGCGGCGATTTCGCCGATGACCCGCCAGCTTCCATCCGTGCTGCCATCGTCGATGAAGATGACTTCGAACGTTCGGTGGAGTTGCTGCATCTCCGCGGTGATCTGGCGGTAGAGTTCGGGGAGCGATTCCTCCTCATCTTTCACGGGGATGATGAAGCTGATGAGTTCTGAGATGGGAGCGACCATGGGCGGGCGGGTTTAGCGGTTGGGCGAGATGGGAGACGGGCGATGAAGAAAGTGCGGGAGACGGGTGCCGAAAGAGTTCGCACGGCGATCAGACGCGCGGCGTGGCGATGAATTCGTTGATTTAATCCGGCAGTTCATGGGTCTGGTGAGCGGCTGCGCAAAGTGAGAAAGCAGGTCGCGCACCCAGAGCCATGCAACGTGTGATGGGATTGCGCCTTGGCGGCATGCGGATCGGTCCGTTACATCGGGAAAGTCCCCTATGAAAAAATTTCTGATCGGCTGCGCGGGCGTGCTGTTCATTGTCGCGATCTTCGTTGGCGTGCTCATTCTTGAGACTCCACGTTTCCTCGACGCGGGAAAAAAGGTGGTGGCCGACCTGATGGTCGAGGAAATGCGCATCGCCGCGCTCGAATCCGCGTGGAAGGCTCCGTCGCCCCAGCCGGATGCGCAGTGGTTTCCCGCCGCCATCGGCGAGTGGAAGCTGGAGGGCACTGAACCCGCAAAAGAGATCTCTGCCATCGGGCTGAAGCGGCCCGGGCAGGCTGGAGTCTACCGATCCAACCGGGGGCTGGTCGAAGTGAACATCGTGCCCGTCACCGAGGAAGAAAGGGCAGGCCTGCTGGAAGCTGCGCTGGCGACCCTGCGGGAACGGAGAGAAGCGACCGCAGCGATTCGGGGGGGCAGTGGCGTGGACACGAGCCTGACCCGTGAGGCGTCGCGGGTCACCACCACTCGCGGGAACCGAACCTACGTTCGGATTGGTTCCGCCGATCACACGCGCCTTTGGTGGCTTAAGGACAATCTTTTCGTTTTCCGCGCCTATCGAAAGGATGATTTCGAAACGTTCCCGGAGGAATTTCTCCGCGCATCGTCCGCGTCCCTCCCTCCGCCGCCATGAACCGCAAGCCGGGCGCGTGAACGAACTCCGTCACCGGACTCATTCGCCGCCCCGTTTCCTCGGCTTCCATTTCCCGGTTTGGTCACGCCGTTCGATTTGATGTTAGTGTTCGGCGTCGGACTTTGATCGACACGCGCCACGCGGTCATCGTCACATGTAGGTCCGTTGTCATGTCGGGCATCTTCTCCGCGAGCCGTTAAGTTCAAGGGATTACGATGAGATCTGCGTGCTGACTTCGAGTGTTGGCGCGACTTCTATCAGCGCCGCACTGCTCTTTGTTCCAGTCGATGCTCCATCACCACCCAACACTCGCACCACCGCCGTCTGGAGCGCGGCTTCGAGGACGGCGGCCTCAGCATGGCTCACGGGGATGGCGACTTTGCGCACGGCCTTCGCGGCCTCGTCTCGCCGCGACATCCTCATCATATAGGGCGCGCGTTGAGCGTCATCGCGATGGGCTAGTTCGAAAGCGCCGTTCGCCTTTTCGGACCAATGGGAAAATATTACCTGCGGTTCGCGTCCTTGCAGCGTGGCTAACGCGGCACCGAGGTCCGCGAGACTCCACTTCATCGTGAACTTCAGAAGAATGCATCCAGTCATTCTCCTGTCCCCATTGATGCGCTTCGCTTCCCTTCGGGCAGCCCGCGGTTGTCGGCCTCGCTACGCTCGGCTCTCCTGCCTTAAAATCCATCGCAACCATCCAAGCTCATGAGACTCCTCCTCGCACTTCTCCTCTCCATCGCTTTCAGGGCTTCATTATTCTCCGCGCGGCCAAACATCGTCCTTCTCATGGGCGACGATCACGGCTGGGAGGAGACGGGCTACAACAAGCATCCGCACGTGAAGACGCCGGTGCTCGATGAAATGGCCGCGACCGGTTTTCGCTTCGAGAATTTCTACGCCGGGCATCCGAACTGTTCGCCCACGCGGGCCAGCTTTATGACCGGGCGTCATCCGAACCGCATGGGCACCTTCGCGCCGGGCTTCTCGTTCCGTCCGGAGGAAATCACCATCGCGCAGATTCTCGCGAAGGCGGGCTATCGCTGCGCACATTTCGGAAAATGGCACCTCGGTCCCGTGAAGGCCGCGTCGCCGACGAGCCCGGGCGCGATGGGATTCCACGAGTGGGTGTCGCACGACAACTTCTTCGAGATGAATCCGTCGCTCTCGCGCAACGGCGGCCCGCCCGAGGTCATCCAGGGCGAAGGCTCCGAGGTCGTCATCGCCGAGGCGATTCGTTTCATCGATCGCGCGAAGCAGGAGGGCAAACCGTTCTTCACCGTCGTGTGGTTTGGCTCGCCACATGAACCCTACAGCGGACTCCCCGCCGACCTCGCGCTCTACGACGATCTGCCCGCAAAATACTCAAAGAAGAAAGTGAAGCTCACCTCGAATGAAACCGGCGCGCAGGTCACGCGTCCGCAGGGCGAAGTGCTGCGCGA
>JANPHH010000146.1:0-70719 GCA_031424375.1 Chthoniobacter sp.
CATGCGGATGACGACAAGTTCGAGCGAGGGCATGACGTAGCAGCGGTTTTTGCCTTTGCCCATCGCGGCCACGGTGTCGGCGGGCGGGCGGAAGTTGAGCGTGCGGCGTTCTTCGAGGGCGCGCTTGGTTTTTGGGTCGAGGTTTTTGCCGTTGGCGGCTTCGATGCTGCTTTCGTCGCCGCCGCCGAGGAGCCACCAGGTCAGGCCGTAGGCGGGATTGGTGCTGGAGGGTTTGAAGCATTCCGCAAGCAATGCGGCGGGCACGATTTCCTTGCCGTTGAATTTGCCGCCGAGGCGCACCATCTCGCCGAACTTCACCCACTCGCGCGGGGTGAGGAAGGCGCCGGCGGGCAGGTTGAGGTTGCCGTCGGCGTCCTTGCGCCACAGGCCGACTTTCAATCCGATGGGGTCGAGCATGCGGCGGTGCAGGTAGGCTTCCACGCTTTCGTTTTTTGGCGCGAGCTTGCGGCGCAGGAGTTCACCGAAGCACTGGAAGGGAATCGGGCCATACGAGAATTTTTCGCCCGGCGCGGCGGAGGCCACGGCCATGGTCAAAGCGCGCGTGTAACTCGGCACGGTGCCGTTGTCGCCGCCATCGATGCCGCTGCTCAGGCTCAGGAGCTGGCGGATGGTGATTTGGGATTTGCGCGCGTCGGTCTTCCACTCGGTGAGCGTGTCGGCGACTTTTTCGTCGAGCTTCAGCAATCCATCCTGCACGGCGCACGCGGCCATGACGCCGCTGAAACTCTTCGTGCCGCTGGCGAGCAGGTGCGGCTTCTCCGCAGTCCAACCGGCGGCATAATCCTCGAAGATGATTTCGCCGCGCCGCATCACGAGCACGCCGGTGCCGTGCTGCGTGTGCGAGTAGGCGGCGGCGGATTTGAATTTCTCCAACTCAGCAGGCGACGCAGTTTCCGCGGCGCGCGCTGATGCGCCCGGAAATGCGACTGCTACAAACGCGGTGACTGCGAGGAGGGCAGCTTTCATTTGCCTGCATTCGCCGCCACCTTCGCGCCGGCTATCGGCGTGAAGTATTCCACGTAGCCAATCATCATCTCGTCGTAAGTCTGCGGGCCCCATTTCACGAGCTTGGTCGGGTCGGGGTTGGCTTTGTTGGCGGGGCTGTTGTCGAAGATGGCGGTGACTTTCATCGTGCTGCCGCGCGGGATGAGCTTGGGCTGCTTGAGGTCGTAGCGGAGCTGCCAGTTGAAGTCGTAATGCGGGATGTCGAGCAGCGTCTCGGTTTTGCCGTCGGCGTAGGTCACTTCGTATTTGAAGGCCTTTCCGCGCACGTGCATGTGCGCCATGAAGCTCGTGATGTTCAGGTCGAAAGGCGCGCGGCGCTCGCTGCTCTCGACGTGATTCGCGGCGCCGGGCGCGATGTTCAAATCATGGTCGGCGAGCGCGAGCGTTTTCACGGCGTAAAGCGGCGGCGTTTTCGCGAAGACGAGGCCCATGCGCATCTGCTCCTTCACGGCTTTGCCATTCGGTGTGTAGTGGATTTGAAAACTCACGGTCGCGCCGGCAGGCAGCTTGCGCGCAAAGCCGGCGGGATAAATGTGGCTCGCATTGCCGGGAACATACGCGGCCCAGAATCCGCCGGTGCCTTCGTCGCGGTCGCGCGCCGCTGTGCCTTTCTCATGCACCTGCACGATGACGTGATGCACGACCTCGCGCGCGGTCGGCATGATTTCGTAGGCGGTCACCCATTTGTCCTCGGTGAGCGTCGTCGGCGCGGTGGTGAATTGATACGGCATGGTGCCCTCGGCCTTGATGTCGAAGGGCTTCGGCAATTGCACGATGAGGTCGGGTTTTCCGATGCTCCATTCGTCGGTGAATTTCAGCGGCACGGGCGCGTCGGCGGGATTGCCGAGCGGACGATTCGCCGAGCCGAGCCACGCGAGCAGGTCGGCCTTGTCGCGCGCGGAGAGCGAGCAATCATTCGCCCACGGATTCTGCGCGCTGTCGGCGATGGGCGCGGCAAACCACGGCGGCATCTGCCGCTGCTCGATGACGCGCCGGATGGTCTTCGCGCGGTCCTTCACCTCCGCGATGTCGTCGAGCGCGAACGGCGCGATGCCGCGGTCGTGATGACACTGCACGCAGTTCTGCTGAAGGATGCGCGCGACATCGCGATGATAGGTGACCTCGGTGGTCGCGACATTTTTCTCCGCCGGCAAATCCAGCTCGCAACCCGGCGCATCGGTCGCGGCAATCTCGGGCTGCTTCCCCGCGAGCAGCGCGGCGACGGCCTCGCGCAGATAACTCACGCGCGGCGCATCGAGGTTGTAGTTCAGGCCATACTGGTCATCGAGCGCGCCGCGATAGAGCAGCGTGCGCGTGGAATCGAGCAGCAGCACCTCGGTCGTGCTGCGGGCGTGCAGCGCGGCGGCGAACGACTTGTCCGAGTCATGCACATACGGCGCGGTGAGGCCCTGCTCCTTCATGAAAGCCGCGATGTCTTCCGGCTTATCGCTGGCGAAAGGATTCACGAGCAGGAGCGCGACATTCTGCTGCGCGAGTTCCTTCTCCAGCCGCGCGAGACTCGGCGCGTAGCGTTTGCTCACCGGGCAGGTCGTGCTCGTCATCGCGATGACCACGCCCTTGCGCGTGCGCAGTTCGCTGAGCCGATGCGCCTTTCCATCGAGCGTGGTGAACGCCACATCCGCCACCTGCCGCCCGACGCCGACATCGCCGCCCTTGATGACGCTCGGCCCGGTGACCACCGCTTTCGCCGGTTCACTCGGCGCACCGGCGGGCGCAGGCTGAGCGCCGCGTTTCGAGAAGCGCATGAGCATCTCGATGGCCTCGTCCTTCGTGATGCGCCCGTCCTTGTTCCGATCGAGCGCCGTGAGCCGCTTCGCCTGCGGCGGCAACTCATCCTCCGTCAGCACGCCATCCCCATTCTTATCGAGCGCCTTGAACATCTGCTCCGCCCGCGCCCTCTCGCCAGTGTCCGCGGTCGGTGTTGTCGGCGTTGTTGGTTTCGTCTGCGCAGTCGCCGATGTCGGCGAGCCGGGCGCCGTCGTCGTCGCCGCCGCCTTACCGCCCGCGACCTGGTTGTATTCCTCCAGCGTAATCACCCCGTCCTTGTTCAAGTCATAGCGCGAAAAAGCCTGCGCATTCGGCAGCTCGTCCTTAGTGACTTTGCCATCGCCATTCTTGTCGAAGCGCTGGAAGACGCCCGCTCCGCCAGGAGCTTGCGCGGATGCGGAGTGGAGGGCCGCGATGGCGGCGAAGATAAGTGCGTGTGCTTTCATGTGGAAAAATCAGGCAACGATGTCTTTCACCACATGCCCCTTCACATCCGTGAGGCGGAAGTCGCGGCCGGCGTAGCGGTAGGTGAGCTTCTCGTGGTCGAGGCCGAGGAGGTGCAGGATGGTCGCGTGCCAGTCGTGGATGTGGACTTTGTTTTCCACGGCTTCGTAGCCGAGTTCGTCGGTCGCGCCGTAGGTCTGGCCGCCGCGGATGCCGCCGCCGGCCATCCAAAGCGAGAAGCCTTTGTTGTTGTGGTCGCGACCGCTGCCTTGCGCGTGCGGCGTGCGGCCGAATTCGCCGCCCCAGATGACGAGCGTGTCTTTGAGCAGGCCGCGCTCGCGCAGGTCGGTGAGCAGCGCGGCCACGGGTTTGTCCACGGCGGCGGTGTGCTTGGGGAGTTCGGTGTTGAGGTCCCGGTGGTCGTCCCAGTCGCCGTGATTCACCTCGATGAAACGCACGCCCGCTTCGGCGAAGCGGCGCGCGAGCAGGCATTGGCGGCCCATGAAATCCGTCTCGGTCTCGCCGATGCCGTAGAGTTTTTTCGTCGCGTCGCTCTCGCGCGAGAGGTCGAGCAGCGACGGCACTTCGCTCTGCATGCGGAAGCCGAGCTCGAACGATTCGATGAGTCCCTCGACCTGCGGATTCGCCACGTCCCGCGCGAGCCGCTCGCGATTGAGCGCCTGGATGAGGTCGAGCTGCGCGCGCTGCTGCGTGCGGTTGAGCTTCGTGTTGGCGACGTTGTTCACTTTCAACTCGCCGACCACGCGGCCAAACGGCGCGAGCGTGCCGATGGGCGTGCCCTGATAAATCGCGGGCAGAAATGCGCTGCCATATTTCTGCGCGCCGCCGTTGTTGCTCGTCGCGCTGAGGTTGATGAAGCCGGGCAGATTTTCGCTCTCGGTGCCGAGGCCGTAGAGCGTCCACGCGCCGAGCGACGGGCGGATGAATTGCGCGCTGCCCGTGTGCATCTGGATACTCGCCGGGCCGTGCGCGGGCAGGTCGGTCTGCATCGAGCGGATGACGCACATCTCATCGGCATGCTTCGCCATTTCGGGCAGCAGCTCGCTGAATGCCGCGCCGCTCTGTCCGTGTTGCGAAAACTTCCACGGCGAACCCATGAGCTTCGTGAAGCCGCCGGGCGCGCGCGGGCTCGGTTTGCCGTCGGCGGCGGTGAGCGCGGGCTTCGGGTCGAGCAGGTCCACGTGCGACGGCGCGCCATTCATGCAGAGGAAAATCACGCGCTTCGCCTTCGCGGCAAAGTGCGGCGCTTTCGGCGCGAGCGGACTGGTCGAGCTTGCGACGGCGCGTTGCGCGAGGTCGGCAAAGGCGAGATAGCCGAAGCCGCTCGCGAGCGTGCGGAGCATCGAGCGGCGGGAGTGTGGAACGGTGAGGCAATTGGGGCACATAGTATGGAGGAGTTGTGTTGCGGTTGAGAGGGTCTTGAGGAATGCTGGCGTCATGTCAGAAGAGCAGTTGCTTTCGCGCATCACCGTGGACCCGGAGATTTGTCACGGGAAGCCGTGCATCCGCGGCTTGAGGTATCCGGTTGAGTTCTTGTTGGAGTTGATGAGCAGCGGAATGACGAACGAGGAAATCCTCGCTGACTACGATGACTTGGAGCCCGATGACTTGCGGGCTGCCGCTGCGTTTGGTGCGCGTTCAATCCGTGCGAAGCGGACTTTACCGCTGACCGCGTGAGGTTCGTGGTGGATGCGCAATTGCCGGTCCGGCTCGCGCAATGGCTTCGGGCCCGAAGCCACGATGCCATCCACACCAAGGAACTTCCGCAGGGCAATCGAACTGCGGATTCGGATATTGCGCTGCTCGCCGACCGCGACTTGCGCGTGGTGATTACCAAAGACGCAGATTTCGTGGAATCGTTCCTCGTGCGCGGCGTGCCCGCAAAGCTGCTTCTGATTTCAACGGGCAACATTACGAATCCCCAGTTGGAAGCGCTCTTCGCGCGGAACGAATCGGCGATACTCACCGAACTCTCGACGAATGCGTTCATTGAGTTGGACCGCACGACGTTGACGGTTCGCGCCTGAACACGAACGGCCGGCGACGATGCTGGCACAAACACGCTGGTCACTTTCTGAAGGCGATTCATCGGTCAGTTGAGGGTGCGGAATTCGGCGCTGGAGAAGAGCGCCTGGCAGAAGGCGTTGAGGGCGGTGCTGAAAAGTTCGCGGCGTTTGGTTTCGTCGTTGCCGGCTTCGGCGAGGAAGCGTTCGAAGAATTCCTTCGTCGCGCGTTGTTCGGTCTCGGTGGGTTCGCGTCCGAAGGCTTGCACGTAGGCGGTGCGCACGCGGGCGGGGCCATCGCCGGGAGTGGCGAGCAGCCGCTTGGACCACACCTCGGCGAGCGATTGCATCACGGGGCTGTTCATGAGGAAGAGCGATTGCGCGGGCGTGGTCGTTTCGTCGCGATTGCCGCTGACGGCGTTCGGATTTGCGAAATCGAAGAGACCGAGCGCGTCGTTGAGCTGGTCGCGGATGATGGTGAGATACACGGAGCGATAGCCCGATGTGGCCTCGGTCGCGGCGCGCGTGGCGGCGATGCCGGCGAAGTTGTCGCCGATGCGCGCGGGCGTGGAGCCGACGGGCGGCGTGGTCTCGAGTTTGCCGGCCACGGCGAGCATCGCGTCGCGCGCGGCTTCGGCGTCGAGACGGCGCGGCGTCATGCGCCAGACGAGCGTGTTATCGGGGTCGGTGGAGTAGTTCGCGGATTCGTAATTCGTGCCGAGCTGGTAGGCGCGCGTGAGCATGATTTCGCGGATGAGTTTCTTCACGCTCCAGCCCTGCTCGATGAAACGCGTGGTGAGATGGTCGAGCAGCGCGGGGTTGCTCGGGGCCTCGCCCATCGTGCCGAAATTATCCACGCTCGTGACGAGCCCGCGGCCGAAGAGATGATGCCACACGCGGTTCGTCATCACGCGCGCGGTGAGCGGATTTTCCGGGGAGGCAATCCAGTCCGCCAGCTCGCGACGACCGCTGCCCGTGGTGATGGGCGCGCCTTTCGCCGGCACAACCTGGAGGAAGCCGCGTGGCACGGCGTCGGCGGGTTTGCTCGGCTCGCCGCGCTGGTAGAGCGGCATGTCGGCGGACGCAGATTTTTCGCGCATCCCCATCGCCAAGGGCTTCGGCTTGCCGTCGGCGTCAAGATTCTTGAGCTGGGTATTGACCAGCACGAGCCGCGAGCGGGCGGTAATCGTGCGCCGCAACTTTTCGGCGCTTCCTTCGGGCAGTTTGTATTGGGAAACGTTCGCGCTGCCTGTGAGTTCGATCAGTTCCTTTTCGAGCCGCGTCTGCTCCTCGCGCAGACGCTCCGGCGAAGCGCCCGGTTGCTCGACCCGCGGCGCGCCCGCGGGTAGCTCGATGAGCGGCGAGGAATGCGCATTCGTGATGACGGGAACGGTGCCGTAACACGTCTCGCTGCTGCGCAGGATGCCCGCCATCGCGTAGTAGTCGCGCTGCGGGATGGGGTCGAATTTGTGGTCATGGCAGCGCGCGCAGCCGACGGTCATGCCGAGCATCGCCTGGCCGAGCGTGTCGAGTTGTTCGTCCACGACATCGAGCTGGAATTGCAGCCGGTCGCGCTCGCTGAGTTGCTTCGGTCCGAGCGCGAGGAAGCCGGTGGCGACGATGTGTTCGGCGCGCTGCGCGTCGTCCTTCGCGGGCAGCAGGTCGCCGGCGATTTGCTCGCGCACGAATTGGTCGTAGGGCTTGTCGGCGTTGAGCGATGCGATGACGTAGTCGCGATACCGCCACGCCTGCGGGTAGAGGATGTTCGAGCCGCGTCCGGTCGAGTCGGCGTAGCGCGCGACATCGAGCCAGTGGCGTCCCCAGCGCTCGCCGAACTGCGGCGAGGCGAGGAGGCGGTCGACGAGCTTCGCTAAAGCGTCGGGCGATTTGTCACCGACGAACGCCTCCACTTCCTCCGGCGTCGGCGGAAGGCCGGTGAGGTCGAAGGTCACGCGGCGGATGAGCGCGCGCGGCTCGGCGTCGGCGACGGGCTTCACGCCCTTTGCCTCCATTCCTGCGAGCAGGAAACGGTCGATGTCCGAGCGCGGCCAAGCGGCGTCCTTCACCGCGGACGGCGCGGACTTCTTCACCGGCTGAAAGGCCCAGTGCTCGCGACCCTTCTCGATGTTGATGCTGCTCTTCGCGACCTTCGCACCGGTGGCGTCGCGCGGGTCGGGCGCGCCCACCTGCACCCACTTCTCAAAGTTCGCGATGACCGCGTCCGGCAGCTTGCCGCCTTGTTTCTGCGGCGGCATTTGCGTGTCCTTGTTCGCGTAGCGGATGGCCTCGATGAGCAGACTCTTCGCGAGGTCGCCGGGCACGACCGCGGCGCCGCTGTCGCCGCCGGTGCGGATGCCATCGCGTGTGTCGAGCACGAGCCCGCCCTTGATTTTTTCCGCGTCGGCGGAGTGGCACTTGTAGCACTTGTCCGCGAGCACGGGGCGGATGTTCTTTTCAAAAAAGGCGATGCCTTCCGCGGTCGGCGGCGCGCTTGCAGCGGCGGAAGGTTTCGGCAGCTCGGGTTTCGGTTCTGATTTTGGCGCGGGCGCATTCGGCACGCGGCGCGTCATGAAACCGCGGAATTCTTCGAGCGACAGCGCGCCATCACCGTTCGCGTCGAATTTCTTGAAGATGCCCGGCACCGCCTCCGGGTGCTCTTTGAAATACGGGATGGCTTCGCCGAGTCCCTCGAACTCCGACACGGTCAGCTTTCCATCCGCATCGGTGTCGAGATACGCGAAGACTTCCTCCGGCGGACGGCCTGGCGTCGCTGGCTCCGCGGGAGCGGGCTTCGCATCCGGCGCAGGCTTCGCCGCAGTCTTCTCCGCGGCCTGCGCGCGCTGCTGCACGTAGTCATGGAACTTCCGATAATCCTCCAGCGACAACGCACCGGCGCCGGTGCTGTCGAGCCTCTTGAAGGTCTGCGCGATGGCCTCCGGGTTCTGCCGGAAATAGGGAATCGCTTCCTTGATTTGTCCAAACTCCGCCTCGGTCAGCTTCCCGTTCGCGTCCGCGTCCAGATACTTGAACACCTCCTCGGGGCTGCGCTGCGCTGGCGTGGCGCGGACACTCTTGTCCGCGGGAGCGGCGGTGGCTGCGGCAGGGCGGACAGGAGTGTCCGCCTCACGCTTGAGATGCTTGTCGAACCACGACAGCTCGAGCTTCGTCGCCTCGTCGAAGCCCTCCTTGTAGATGCCGTAGTGCGTGATGCCCTTGATGACATGATACTCCGCCGGCACGCCGCGCTCGCGAATCGCCGCGGCGGCGCGCTCGGTGTTCGCATTGCTGCCCAGCTCCTCATTTTCCGCCACGACGAAAAGAATCGGCGTCGTGATTTTCCCCGCCGCCTCCGCGGTGCCGTAGCCGATGCCCTTGGTCGGGTTCACACGCATCTGCGTGTAGCGCTCCATCTTGCCGGTCATTTTCCCCGTCTCGAACGGCACCGGCTCCACCTCGGCGCGCGACTGCTTCGTGAGATACTCGAAGGCACGCGCGGTCGCCTGCGGGTTGCGCGGCGCGCCGACGCCACCGACCTGCGCGACCGTGCACTTCACACGCGGGTCGTTGCCCGCGGTCCACGTCACAAGCCCGCCGCCGTAGCTGCTGCCCCAGATGCCGAGGCGGCTCGCGTCCACGCCCGGCTCGCCCGCGAGGAAGCTGAGCGCCGCCCGGATGTCCATCGCCTGGTCGGCGAAATCCATCTGCCAGCGCACCGCGCGCGCCTTCACCGTGACCTCACCCTTCTCATCGGGCGCGGGCACTTTCTCCAGCGCCATGAGCCGTGGGTCGCTCTCGCCCCATCCGCGATAATCAAACGCGAGCACGACATATCCGCTCTGCGCGAAAATGGGCGCGAGGCGCGCCTGCGTGCCACCCTTCGTGCCACCCGTGCCGGCACACAGCACGATGGCGGGCAGCTTTTGGTCCGGCTTGCGGTTCTTTGGGAAGTAGAGGTCGCCCGCCATGCGCGTGCCATCGCTCCAGATGGTCACGGCGCGCTTCTCGACCTCGTCCGGCAGCTCGCGACGTGCCGTGGGTGCGGCGCTGCGGGCCGGGGCTGGAGGAGCGGTGTCCGCCGCGCGCGGCTTCGGCGGATTCTTCGTGAAGTAATCGCGCAGTTCCTCCGGCGAAGCGACGCCGTCCTTATTGGTATCGTTGACATCAAACAGCTTCGGCATCTCCTCGCGGGTGATTTTGCCGTCGCCATTGCGGTCGAGTTTCTTGAGCCCGTCGGACAGCGTGTTTTCCTGGGCGAATGCGAACGCGGCAAACGTCGCGGCGATGGTGAGGGTGAGTGCGGTTTTCATTGGGTGGGTTGTTTCCAGCGCGCGCGGCGCTCGTCGTTGAGTCTGCGGTATTCCTCGCGCTGTGCGGGGGTGAGGTTGCGGTAAATCTCGATACCCTTCTTCACGAAGAGGTCGCGCACCTTCTTCGCCGTCTCTTCGCGAATGGTGCGCATGTCCGAGGCGAGCCCGTCGTATTGCCCACGCAACACTTCCTGCTGCTCCGGCGTGAGATTCAGCCGCTGCACGTCCTCCGCAAAGCGCCGCTCCAGCCACGCCTGCTCCGACCACGCGCGCTGCGCGGCGCGCGAAGGCTGGACGCTCCGTGTGATTCCGATGCCCGACGCCGCGCCAAACGCGAACAGGGCAAACAGGCAGATGATGACTTTGGTGTTCTTCATGGTTCGACAGCGGTTTGGATGAAAGCCTGCGCGACTTGGAAATCCTCCGGCACCCGCGCCTCCTGCGAGGTCAGCGCCGGAACGAGAAAGCACAGCAACGCCGCCGCCGCGCCGACCGGCAGCGCGCCGAGCGCGAGCCGCTCCCACGGGCTCTCCGGCAGCGCTTCATCCAGCCGCGCGAGCACGCGCGTCGCGAAGCCATAGGGCAATTCCGCAAGCGGTGGCTCAGGCCGCGCTTCGCGAGCCAGCCCGAAGAGCCTTAGGATCGGATCAGAATTCGGTTTCATGCCGCCTCTTAACCCGTAGCCGCCGTCCGGTTACACGCCGCCTACGATTTTTTTCGCTCCAGCGTTTCCAGCGCCTTCCGCATCTTCGCCCTCGCCCGAAAAGCGCGCACCTTCACCAGCGTCGCATTCCATCCAGTCATGGCCGCAATCTCCGCCACCGGCTTTTCCTCCAGGTGCAGCAGCGTCAAAATCATCCGCTCCCGCGGCGACAGCGCATCGAGCAGTTTCGCCAGCAGTTCCCGCCCTTCTCCCGCCTGCGACGCGTCCGTCTCCGGCTGATGCAACAGCGAATCCACCACCGCTCGCTCACCTTCGCTCAAGTCCGCCCACCGCCACTCCGGCCGCCTCGATCGCGAACGCAGCGCCTTCAGGCACACATTCAGCGCCAGCCGCGACACCCAATTCTCCAACGGTCGCGATCGGTCGTAACGATGCAGGGTGCGGAAAAATTGCACGAACACATCCTGCGCCAGATCCTCCGCATCCATCCCGCGCGGCAGATGATTTTGCACAATGCGGATGACCTGCGGATGCAGCGCCTCCATGAGATGGCCGGCAGCGGCCTGGTCGCGCTCGTCGAGCCACGCCAGGATGGCGGGCTCGAAATTTTCGAGCATGCCGCGAAGAGTTAATTCAGGTAGCGAAACTCCGCGCAGGCGAAGAGCGCGCGGCAGAGACTCGTCCACGCGGCTTTCACGTCGGAGGCGTCGCGCAGGCCAGGGGCGCTGGTGTCTCCTTTCGTCCAGTTGCTGGGAAATTTCCCGAGGAAGCTCGACGCCGCGGTGCGCTCGATTTGATCGGGCGAACGACCGAAGACCAGCCAGTAGGCATACTTCAGCCGCTCATCGAAATTCGCCGCCGCCCCGCCGTTCGGTCCCGTGGGATATGCAGCCATGACGCGCTCGGCGAGCATGCTGGACTGCGTGGTGACGAACTCGCTGTTCAGCATGTAGAGCGCTTGCGAGGGAACATTGGTCGTCTCTCTCGCGCCGGTGACGAGACTCGGCTCAGAGAAATCGAAGACGGCCAGCGCGTCGGGAATTACGTCGCGCGCGATCGGGAGATACACGCTCCGCATGTTGCCGCCTGCGTTCACGATCTGCCCCTCGGGGATGCCCATCCGGATCGGGCCGCCGATCGGGCCGTTGCCCGCCTTGCCGATCGGCGAACCGACGGGCGGCTGAAGGTCGAGATTTCCCGAGATGGCGAGCATCGCGTCGCGCACGCATTCGGCATCGAGGCGGCGCTTGCTCATTCGCCAGACGAGCGTGTTTTCCGGGTCGGCAGCGAACGCCTTTTCGTCATGCGCGGAGCTGAGCTGGTAAGCATGGCTGAGGGCGATTTCGCGGATGAGCTTCTTGGTCGACCAGCCATTCTCCACGAAGCGTCCGGCAAGGTGATCGAGCAGCGCCTGATTCGCGGGTTTCTGGCCCATGGTGCCGAAGTTATCCACGCTCTCGACGATCCCTTGGCCGAAGAGCCAGTGCCACACGCGATTCGTCATCACGCGGGCGGTGAGCGGATTGGACTTCGCCGTCAGCCAGTCGGCGAGTTCACGGCGGCCGCTGGTATTGCCGGGAATCGGCGGCGGCTCGGCCAGGGTCAGCACGGCGGGGAAGCCCCGCGGCACTCGTTCGCCGGGCTTTTCCACATCGCCGCGCGCGAGCAGCGGCGCATCGGCGATCGCCTCGAATCCCGACGGCCTCCGGAACGGCTGTCCGCTCTTGAGCCGCTCGGCAAACATCGCGCGCATCCCCTGCTCGCCGCGCCCGAGCATCCCGCCAAATTCCTTCATCGCTTCCGCGCGCGTCGGCTTGTCCTGCACGCCCATGCAGAACGCCTTCACGTTTCCGTTGGCATCGAATGACTTCAACTCCGCCTCGAAGTATGCCGCGCGGGTGATCGACTGCTGGATCTGCACGAACTTCTGCGCCGGGTTGCCCGTCTCCGCCTTGCCGCTCTGCTGCGCCTGCCGCATCCGCATCCCCTCATCCAACATCTCCTGGCGCTTCTTGTTTGCCTCGGCGAAATCCCGTTCGAGCCGCGCATGTTCCTCAGCGGTCTGCCGGCCGCGGATCGCGGGCAATCCCGCACTCGCGGGGAGTTCCAGCAGCGTGGAGGCATTGCCGTTCTGAATGCCCGGCAGCGTGCCGTAGCGCGTCTCGGTGGAGAGGAAAATGCCGGCCATCGCGTAGTATTCGCGCTGGCTGATCGGGTCGAACTTGTGATCGTGACAGCGGGCGCACGAGACCGTGAGACCGAGGATCGCCTGCGACATTGTGTCGATCTGCTCGTCCGCGAGGTCGGCGGCGAATTGCTTCGGGTTGCGCTCGTTCAGTCCTTTCGCGCCGATGGCGAGGAAGCCGGTGCCCATGAGTTGATCGGCGCGCTTGCGGTCATCCTGCGCGGTGAGCAGATCGCCGGCGATTTGTTCGCGAATAAATTCATCGTAGGGCTTGTCCGCATTGAACGAGCCGATGACGTAGTCGCGGTACCGCCACGCGTATGGGAAGGCGATATTCACATCCTTGCCGCTCGATTCCGCATAGCGCGCGACATCGAGCCAGTGCCGGCCCCAGCGTTCGCCAAACTGCGGCGACGCGAGCAGATGATCGACCACCTTGGCGAAGGCGTCGGGCGACTTGTCGGTGATGAAATTGTCGATCTCTTTCAGCGACGGCGGCAGCCCGATGAGGTCGAAGTAGGCGCGGCGAATCAGCGTCGCCTTGTCCGCATCGGCGACCGGCTTCAGCCCTTTCGCCTCGAGTCCGGCAAGCACGAACCGATCGACGTCCGACTTCGCCCAACTCGCATCCGCCGGTTGCGGCACCGCGGGCTTCGCCAGCGGCTGGAAGGACCACCATTTCCGGCCGTCGTCCGGATCCGTTTTCTTCACGATCTTCGATTTGCCGTCGCGTGGATCGGGCGCGCCCATTTTCACCCAGGCCTCGAGGTCGGCGATGACGGCGTCCGGCAATTTCCCGCCGGATTTTTCGGGCGGCATCGCGGTGTCCTTGTTTGTGTACCGGATCGCGTCGATGAGCAGACTTTCCTTGAGATCGCCGGGCACCACCGCGGGGCCATTGTCGCCCCCGCGTCGCGCGCCTTCGCGGGTATCGAGCAGCAGCCCGCCGCGGATTTTCTCCGCCCGCTCGGAGTGGCACTTGTAGCACTTGTCCGAGAGCACGGGCCGGATCTTCTTTTCGAAAAAATCGAGCTGCTCGGCCGTCGGCTTCGCCGCTTCATCGAGGGCCAGGGCACGCGCTGCGATCGCGAGCGAGGTGAGCAGGTGTGGAAGAGCTTTCATCGTGTGAGAGGACGTTGGCGGGTCGCAAAATGTTACGCCCTTCTCAAACCAACCCTGAATCAGGTGCTTGGTTGCACGCCCGCTTGCCACCGGCGGCGGCGCTTCCTACGCTCCCGCGAAACCCGACCGCCGCGAGCGTGGCGACACGCTCAGAGGGAGACGGTCGCGCTGCATGAATTGGCTTACTGATCTTCCGACAACGACCCCGATGGCCTACACGGTCATCGCCCTCGCCATCGTCGCCGCAGCCGGTCTCGCGCTCGGAGCGGTGCGCATTCGCGGCATCGGGCTCGGCATCGCCGGGGTGCTGTTCGCGGGCATTTTCTTCGGCCACTTCGGCTTCGCGGCGCCGATTCACGAGGAAGTGCTCGGGTTCGTCCGCGAGTTCGGCCTGATCCTCTTCGTCTACACCATCGGCATGCAGGTCGGCCCCGGCTTCACCGCCTCGCTGCGCAAAAACGGCCTGCCGCTCAATCTCCTCTCGGCGGCGATCGTCCTCCTCGGCGCCGGGCTCGCCCTGTTCCTCGGCCTCGTCTTCCACATCGATATCGCCGCCGTCGCCGGCCTCTTCGCCGGCGCCACCACGAACACCCCCGCGCTCGGCGCCGCCAGCGAAGCCCTGAAAAGCGTCCCCAGCGTCGATGCCGCCCGCGCCGCCCTGCCCGGCCTCAGCTACGCCGTCGCGTATCCCTTCGGCATCATCGGCATCATCGCCGCGATGATCCTGATCCGGAGGATTTTCAAAGTGGATGCCGCGCAGGAGTCCGCGCGCTTTGAGGCGGATCAACAACGCGGCGTCGAGCCACCGCAACGCCTCAACCTCGTCGTCGAAAATGCGAACCTCGACGGTCTCGCCCTGCGCAAAGTGCCGGGCACCGATGCCTTCGGCGTGGTCGTCTCGCGGATCCAGCGGGTCACTTCCCGGGAAGCGGAGCCCGCATCACTCGACACCATCCTGCACTGCGGCGATGTGCTGCTCGCGGTGGGCAGCGCAACCGCGCTGGAGCGCTTCAAAATTCTCGTCGGCCGCGTGAGCGAGATTGATCTCATGAAGGCGCCGGGCAACGTGATCTACGAGCGGCTCGTCGTGACCCGCAACGAAGTCCTCGGCCAGACCGTGAGCGAACTCGCGCTCGAACAACTGCACGACGTCATCATCACCCGCATCCAGCGCGCCGGCATCGAGATGACCGCCGTGGCCGGGCTGCACCTGCAGTTTGGCGATATGCTCCAGGTCGTCGGCACTCGCGAATCCCTCGACGCCGCCGCCGCGACTCTTGGCAATTCCGTCAAGGAGCTGAACGCCGCGCATCTCGTTCCCATCTTCCTCGGCATCGCCCTCGGGTTGGTGCTCGGCAGCTACCCGATCACCATCGGCGCCATGCCCGCGCCGGTCCGGCTCGGGCTAGCCGGCGGTCCGCTCATCGCCGCGATCCTGCTCAGCCGCATCGGTCGCATCGGTCGCGTTGTCTGGTATTTGCCCGCCACGGCGAATCTCTTCCTGCGCGAGTTCGGCATCGTGCTTTTCCTCGCCGCCGTCGGGTTGAAATCGGGTGCGCATTTCGTGGAGGCGCTGGTCCACGGAGGTGGCCTCACGTGGATGTTTTGCGGTGCCATCGTCACCCTCGTGCCGCTCCTCATCGTCGCCGCGATTGGGCGCATTTTCCTGAAGCTGAACTACGTCAACCTCTGCGGCCTCCTCGCCGGCAGCATGACCGATCCGCCCGCGCTCGCCTTTGCCAATACCGCGGTCGGTTCCGACGCACCTTCGGTCGCCTACGCCGCCGTCTATCCGATCACCATGCTCCTGCGCATCGTCGTCGCGCAGCTCATCGTGCTCGTCTTTAGCTAACGCGCCGCCGTCTTTCCCGCCGGCTTCTCGCCGGGCACGTAGTATTCCACGTAGCCGAGCATCATCTCGTCATAGGTCTGCGGGCCCCAGCGCACGGTCTTGGTCGGATCGGGATTTGCCGGGTTGTTCGCGCTGTTGTCATACCACGCGGTGGCGCGGATTTTCGCCCCGACCGGCAGCGTCGGCGGCTCGGCGTAGCGGTAGCTGAGCTGCCAGTTGAAGTCGTAGCGCGGCACATCGAGCAGCGTGCGCACGGTGCCATCCGGCAGCAGCGCCTCATAGCGAAACGCCGCGCCCCGCACATGCATGTGCGGCGTAAATGCGAGCAGCTTCACCTCCGCTGGAATCGGGATCGTCGCCGACTCCGGATGATGCGCCGCACCCGGCGGAATGCTCAGCCGATGATTCGAAATCCCGGCGACCCGCACGATGTGCTGCGGCGCTTCCGGCGCGAAGCGGAACGCGAGCTTGAGCTGGTCGCGCGTCGCCGTGCCGTTCGGCGTGTAGTGAATTTGAAACCGCAGCTTCGCGCCCGCCGGCAGCAGCTTCGCAAAACCCTCGGGAAAGATCGTGTGATCATTCCCCGGCACATAAGCCGCGAAAAACCCGCCGCCTTCATCCTGCTCGCCCGCGAATGCCCGCCCACCGCGCTCCTGCGCAAAAACCAGCACATGATGCACGACCTCGCGCGCCGTCGGCTGAATCTCCATCGCGCGCACCCAGCGATCCTCCGCGAAGGTCGTCGTCACCGTCACCATCTGGTAGGGCATCGTCCCCTCCGCCTTGATCTCGATCGGCTGCGGGAGCTGCACCACCGCATCCGGCACGCCGATCTGCCATTCTTTCGGGAACGTGCGCGGCACCGGTGCATCCTTCGCGTCCCCGAGCGGCTTGCCCGCATCCAGCCACGCGAGCAGGTCCGTGCGGTCGCGCTCGACGAGCGAGCGGTCATTGCCCCACGGCGAATGCGTCCCCGGCGCCGGCGGCGCGGCGAACCACGGCGGCATCAGCCCGCGGCTCACCATCTTGCGGATCATCCCGCTCTTCGCGGACACCTGCTCGAACGTCTCCAGCGCGAACGGCGCCACGCCGCCCGCGCGATGGCACTCCTGGCAGTTCGTCTGGATGAGCCGCGAGATCCGATTGTGATAAGTCGCCGCCGTCGCGGTCCCCTTCGCGCCGCCGAGATCCAGCGCGCAACCCGGCGCCTCCGTCGCCGCGATTTCCGGCACCTTGCCCGCGAGCAGCACGTCGACTGCCGCCGCAAGGTAGCGATGGCGCGGCGCATTGAGCGAATAGCCAAGCCCGTATTGGTCGTCGATCGCGCCGCGATAGATCAGCGTCCGCGCCCCATCGAGGAGGAAGGTATCCGTCGAAGCCGTGGCTCCGAGCGCCCGCTGCAGCGCCTGCTCCGGGTCCCGCAGGATCGGCGCGGTTGAGCCCGCCGTCTTCAGCGCCGCGCGGATCTCATCCGCCGCATCCGTCGGATTCTGCGCCACGAGCACGAAGCCCACACCCTTCGCCCGAACCTCCTGCTCCAGCCGCGCCAGCGTCGGCGTGTAGCGTTTGCTCACCGGGCAACTCGTGCTGACCAGCGCGATCACCACCGGCTGGCCCGCCGCGAGTTCGCGGAGCGAATGTTTCGCACCTGCGAGATCCACCAGCGCCGCGTCCGGAATCAGCGTGCCGATTCCACACTCGCCCGCCTTCAAGCGCCGCGGCTGCTCCCGCGGCGAGGCCGTCTCGTAGAGCGGCGGCGCTTTGGCCTCCACCGCCTTAGTATCCGCCACCGCACTTCCGCCCCGCGCCGCGATCAGCGCTGCGACCTGGCCGCGCAAATGAGTCCGCACTTCCTCCATCGTGAGAAAACCGTCGCCGTCCCCATCCGCGCCCGTCACCCACGCGGCCGCCGGACTCGCTTCCCCCGCGCTCAGCTTTCCGTCGCCGTCCGTGTCGAGTTGCTTGAAACGCCTTTCGATCATCGCCGCCGCTTTCGCCAAATCCTGCCCCGGGACGAAAGTGGGGGCGGCGAGCAGAGCGACAGCGAGCGGGAGGCGGAGGATTTTCATGATCGGGAGTGCGTTCGTCGGGAAAGACGCCATGGCCCGCGCGGCGGTTACCGCGGCGTTTTCCAGTCGGTCACGATGCCTCATTTCCGCGCGATGTCATCCACCGCATTCCTTGACACCACGGCCCGTCCCACGCTGCTCTTCCGTGTGGAAACGCCTCCCCTTCCTCCGCCCGCCGCCCCGGGCCACCCGCTCCTCCGCGTCGCCGGCCTGCAGCGCGTCTATGGAGCGTTCGCCGCCGTCGATGGCCTGGAGATGCAGGTCCGCGAGGGGGAAATCTACGGCTTCCTCGGCGTGAACGGCGCGGGCAAGACCACCACCATCCGCATGCTCATGGGCATCATCGCGCCCGATGCCGGCACCATCGAGCTGCTCGGCGAAACGAGCCGCCGCACCACGCTGCGGCAGAAGCGCCGCATCGGCTACGTCTCGCAGGAGCAGACGTTTTATCCGTGGATGACCTGCCGCGGGCTCGGCCGTTTCGTCGGCGGTTTTTACCCCACATGGGACGCGCAGGAGTTCGACCGCCTCCTCCGCACGCTCGAACTCCCGCCCGACCGCAAAGCCGCGCAACTCTCCGGCGGCATGCGCGCCAAGCTCGCCCTCGCCCTCGCGCTCGCCTCCCGTCCCGCGCTGCTCATCCTCGACGAACCCACCGCCGGGCTCGATCCCGTCGCCCGCCGCGAATTCCTCGACCTCATCACCGCGCAGGCCCGCAATCACGGCCGCACCACGCTCTTCTCCTCGCATCTCATCGATGAAGTGGAACGCGCCGCCAGCCACGTCGGCATCATCCACGCCGGCCGCATGCGCTACGAAGGTCCGCTCACCGACCTCCGCGACGAAGTCCGCCGCCTCCGCCTCGACGCCAGCGCCGCGTGGTCGCCACCGCCCGGCGCGGAAATCTGGCGCGACGAAACGCTCGACACCACGCGCACCGTCACCCTGCGCGCGCCCGCCGCGCATTGGCTCGACTCGCCCACCGCCGAGCGCCTCTCGCTTGAGGATATCTTCATCGCCTGCGTGGGCGCAGCCCCGGCCCGCCTGTGACCGCCACGCTGCTTCGCAAAGAATGGCAGCAGCACCGGCTCTCGTTCCTGCTGCTCGCGCTGCTCACCTTCGCGACCGCCAGCCTCATCGCCGCGGCGAATCACGCGCGCGGCCAGACCGGCAGCCTCTTCGACGCGCAGTTGGCTGTGCTGCGCCTCATTCTTCCGCTCGCCGCATGGGTGCTCGGGCAGCGCCTCGTCACCCACGAGTTTCGGGAGAAGACGCAGCTCTTTCTGGAAGCACTGCCTCTCCCGCGCTGGCTCATGATCGCCGTGAAGTATGCCGCCGGTCTCACCGTCGCGTTCTTCCTCACCCTCACCACACTCGCGGCACTCGCCGCCTTCGGCTGGCGCTCGGAGCATCTCACGCCGCGCTTCCTCGGGATCCTCACCGCGCGCACCGCGGCATGGACGTGGTGCGCGTTCACCTTCTTTTTTCTCACCGGCTTCTTCGGCCGCTACCGCCTGCTTTTCCTCCTCGGCCTCGTCGTGCTCTACGTGCTCGTCGATCGCTTCACCGAGTTCCGCCCCGCCGAGTTCGGCCCCTTCGCGCTCATCGACGGTCGTTTCCCCTACGAGAATCTCGTCTTCCCCCTCACCGCCCTGCTTTCCACCACACTCCTCACGCTCGGCCTGCTCGCCCTCGTCTTCGTGCTCGGCGTAGCGCGCGATGGCACGATCGGCGCGCGGCTCGGCGAACGCATGGCGCAGAGCGAAAAACTTTTCCTCGGCGCGATCTGCCTCGCCGGTCTCACGACCTTCGGCGTCTTCGGCTTGCGGAAGGAGCGCACGCCCTTCGATCTCCCCGGCGCGACTGAGGAGAGCCGCGGTGAGGTGGTGGTGAAAGTGGCCGTAACCCAGGAATCCGAGCGCGCCCGCGGAGCGGCGATCGGCGCCCGCGCGGCCGACGAACTCGCCGCGCTCCGCAGCTACCTCGGCGTCGATTCGCTGCCCGCCGTCTTCATCGTCCTGCGGTCTGATTTCGGCGCGGCGCAATACGAGCGGGTGAAGCTCGAGAAATCCGATGACCTCGTCATCCGGGCGAATTTCACCGCCGAGAAATTCGTCGACCGCGACTTCCTCGACTTTCTCATCCGCGACCTGCTGCTCCTCCGCAGCCGCGAGCGGCTCTCGATCGAAAATCAGGTGTGGGTGCTCGATGGCTTCGCCGAGCTGTGGAAAGAACGCGCCGGCGCCGCGAATGCGGACAAACTACGCGCCACCGCCAGCCGCACGGCGGGCACCGGTTTTTCCCGCGCTGAGTTCCGCGCGTGGCGCAGGTTTTCGAAGCGGGTCGGAAAAGAAAGCGCCCGCGCCATCGCCTGGAGCGCGTTGCACTCCCTCACCCGCCATCACGGCGAGGACGCCACGCGCGACTTTCTCCGCAGCGTGCTCAGCCCTGTCGCGGCGCACGACGCTCGCGCCACCGTGCGCGATTTGTGGCAGCCCGTGCCGTCCCGCCTCGCGGCCGCAGCGGGCGTTTCGTTCGATCAATTTTTCGCCGAGTGGCAGCAGGATCTCCGCACGCCCTGACCCCGATGCTCCTCCTGCTCGCCAAGGAACTCCGCGCCCTCCGCGCCGTCATCATCTTCATCGTCTGCCTCGAACTCGTCGGCATCTGCGCGGTTTTCTGGACGGAGTTTCCCGACCGCCTCACCCTCACGCATCAGCTCACCCACGAGAAGGGCGCCACCGACACCTCCAGCTCGCTCGCCCTGACCAGCCTCGTGCTCTGTGCCGGATTGCTCGTCCGCGAACGCGACGATGGCACGCTCTCCTTTCTCGACGGCCTGCCCGTCACCCGCACCCGCATTTTTTTTGGCAAGCTGCTCGCCGCGCTGCTCATCCTCGGCGCCGTCGTGGCGTTCGAGATCGGCGTCGCCGCGCTCTTTCACTTGCTCTCGCGCAGTTCGCTGGAGGTCGCTTTTCCGCGGCGGTTGCTCGCCACCATGCTCGGGATCCATTCGGTCATCGCCTTCACTTTCGTGAGCGTCGCGCTCGCGCTGTCCTTCCTCCGCCGCTGGATGTTTCTCGTCCTCGCCTTGCTCGTCTGGGCGTTCATTTTCGCGCGGCATGTCCGTGCGCCGCACATCGATCTCTTCGACCCGTTCGTCCTCGCCACCCCCGCCCTGCACGCGGGTCGCTGGATCGTGCCTTGGGCAAATGTCGGCGCGCTTCTCGGGGTCGGCATCCTCGCCGCGGCGATCGCCCTCGTCGGATTCCACGCACTCGGCGACGGCGCGTGGCTGATCACCCGCCGGCTCTCGCGTTCCATCCTCGCGCGGATCGCGCTCGTGCTCGGCACCGCGCTCATTCCCATCGCGTGGATCAGCCTCCTCTTCTGGGTGGGCAAAGACGCCGCCAGCGATGAGGACCACGACTGGAATCCCGCGGCGAGCGACCCGGCGACCCGCACCGACACCGCCTGGTACATTTTCATCCACCGCCAGAGCCAGCGGACCTCGGTGAAAGCGCTCGCCGACCGCGCGGAGGAGATTCAGGGAAAGGTCGCCACATTCCTCCAGAGCACCCCGCTCGAGATCACCGTCGACACGACCAGCAACCTCGCGCGCCACAACGCCGGGCAAGCCTACTGGCGCAAGGTGAAGATGCGGCTCGACGCCGAAGACGCCGCCGACAACGCCGCGGTGCTCGGTCACGAGACGACGCACGTCTACCTCGACCAGCTCAGCGAATTCAAACTCACCGGCGTCTTCGCGTCCGTCCGCTTTTTTCACGAAGGTCTCGCGAGCTACCTCGAGCACCGCTTCTTCCGCGACGCCGCTGCGCTGCGCGCCTTCCGCCGCGCCGGCGTCGTCTCGCATGCGTGGCAGCCCGTGAGCTTCGAGTCGCTCGCCGATGACGACGCCTTCCGCCGCCAGCGCAGCGCCGATCTCGTCTACCCGCTCGGCGAGATTTTTTGCGCCGCGATCGTCCAACTGCACGGCGACGAAGCCTTGCCAAAAATCGCCCGCGCTTTCGCCCGACCCGGCGCGCCGAAAGACCTGAAGCACCTCGAACTCTGGCAGGACACGCTGCAATCCTGCGGCTACAGCCTCGAAGCCGTGCTCGGCGAATTCCGCCGCCAGCTCGACGCGCTCGTCGCCGAAGATCGCGCGTTCATCGACGCCCTGCCGCGGCCCAAGGCCACCGTCGAACTCACCGCGACCGAGATCATCATCCGCCCCGAACCCACGCCCACGATCAAGAGCCGCCTCGTCTGCCGCACCCGCCCCACGGCCGACGCCCCCGAATACGAACTCGACAGCCCACCGCGCCAGCCCGACGGCACTTTCCACCTCTCCCGCTCGCTCTACGGCTACGGCACGTTTTGGTATCAGCTCGGCTGGCGCGTGGAAGATTCCGCTCAGCCGTTGCTCGACGCCTGGCACGAAGCGCCGCTCGGTCGCTGAGCGCGCTTCTTCATCGTCCTCGTCCTCCTACTCGTCCTCGTCCTCGATCTGCAGCCTCGAGGACGAGTAGGAGATCGAAATTTCCTTCGGGACCTCCTTTAGTTTCAACCCATGCATTTCTCCTCATCACTCGCCGCGCTCGTCGCGTGCCTCTTCCCGCTCGCCCCGGTCCACGCCGAACCCGCGACACCGCGCGTGCTCGCCGACCTCGCCTACAAATCCGGCGACGCCGTCTCCGACTACGAACGCGAACGCTGCAAGCTCGACCTCTACCTGCCCGTCGGCGCACGCGAGTTTCCCACGCTTGTCTGGTTCCACGGCGGCGGCCTCACCAAGTGGCAGGAAGATCAGGAATTCACCGCGCAGAACGCCCGCACCCTCGCCGCCCGCGGCATCGCCGTCGCCGTAGCCTACTACCGGCTTAGCCCGCGCACGCCCTTTCCCGGGTATGTGGAAGACGCGGCCGCTGCGGTGGCGTGGACGCGCCAGCACATCGCCGAGCACGGCGGCGCAGTGGAAAAGATCTTCGTCGGTGGCCACTCCGCCGGTGCGTATCTCAGCTCGATGGTCGGCATGGACGCGCGGTTCCTCGGCAAACACGGGCTCGCGCTCGACTCCCTCGCCGGCCTCGTCCTGCTTAGCAGCCAGATGATGACGCACTACACGGTGCGCGCCGAACGCGGCATTCCGAAGACCACGATCGTCGCCGACGAAGCCGCGCCGATCTACCACTCGCGCAAGGACGGACTCCCGATGCTCGTCCTCTACGCCGACCACGACATGCCTTCGCGCGCCGAGGAAAATGCCTACTTCGTCGCCGTGCAGCACATGGCGGGGAATGACCGCGTGATCGGCCGCCAGATCGCCGACCGCGATCACACCGGCATCGCCAAACGCATGTCCGAGCCGAACGACGAAACAATGGCGTCCGTCATCGACTTCATCGAAAATCGCGCCGCCGCGCGCACCGTGAAACCATGAACCGCCTCTTCCCGACTTTGCTCCTGCTCGCCACTTCGCTGACTTCGTGCAGCTTCGCCCGCCCGCCCGCCGGACGCTTCGAAGTGCTCGAGGTCGCGGGAGAAAAACTGCGCGACAATCCGCTCGGCGATCCTGCCGCGCGCCGCGTCGCCGTCTTCATCCCAGCGGACGCGGCACCGGGGAAGCCGCTCCCGATCGTCTACTATCTTCCCGGCTACGGCGGATCGTCGGATGATTTCATCGCGCAAGGGGAACGCTCCCCGTTCTTCGCCCTCGTCCAGCAACTCGCCGCCGACGGCCTCCCGCTAATCATCGCCGTACCCGATGGCCGCAACCGCTTCGGCGGCAGCCAATATCTCAACTCGCCCGCGCAGGGAAACTACGCCGACTACATCGCCGATGACGTCGTCGCCGCCGTCGAAGCCCGGCATCCCATTCGCCCCGGCAGCCGCATCATCGCCGGCCACTCCAGCGGCGGCTACGGCGCGCTGATGCTCGCGATGTCGCGACAAAAGGTTTTCAGCGCCGTCGTCGCGCTTTCGCCGGATAGCGACTTCGAAGTCACGCACAAAGGCCTCGTCTCCGAGCCCGCCATCCGCCGCCTCAGTCCACGCGACGTCGACTCTTTCTTCGGCCCGGCCAAAACCGCGCCGCGCGCCGACGAAGCTGTCCAACTCGTCCTCGGCCTCTCCGCCGCCTACACGCCCGCCAAGCCCGGCCGCATCCACTGGCTCTACGACGCCGAGAGAAAGTGGCAGCCGCAAGTCTGGCAGCAATGGCTCGACCTCGACCCGCTGCTCATCGTGAGGAAAAAATCGGATGCCTTTGCCCCCGATCAGCGCATCTACCTCGACGGTGCTTCGCACGACGAATGGGGATTCAACGTCAGCGCGCGCAAAATTCACGACGTGCTCCGCGCACGCGGCGCGAAGGTCACTTTCGACGAGCCCCCCGGCGGCCACAGCGACGGCCTCGTCGAGCGGCTCGCGCGCGGAGTCGCGTGGGTCTTCGAGAAACCGCTGCACGGCGCACGTTAGCCGCCCACTCAGCGCACTTCCCCTCCGCGCCGCCGCCGCCTATATCGACCGCATGTCCACCTCCACCGACTCCATCGGCTTCGCCATCATCGGCACCGGCATGATCGCCGAGTTCCACGCCAACGCCATCGCGCTCGTCCCCGGCGCCAAGCTCCTCGGCGCTTACGGCAACATCCCCGAGCAGCGCGCCGCCTTTTGCCAGAAGCACGGCATCCGCGAATACGATTCCCTGGAAGCCGTGATCGCCGATCCGCTCGCACACGCCGCGACGATCGCCACGCCGAGCGGCTTGCACGCCGCCGTCGCCGTGCCCGTGCTCGAAGCGGGCAAGGCCGTCCTTTGCGAGAAGCCGATCGACGTCACGATCGAAGCGGTCGACGCAATCCTCGCCGCTGAGAAGAAGGGCAACGGTCGGCTGGCCTGCGTCTTTCAAGCACGCTTCGGCGCCGGCGCACAGAAGCTCAAGGCAGCGATCGAGGCCGGGCGCTTCGGCCGGCTCACGATGTGCAGCGCCTACATCAAGTGGTGGCGTGACCAGGCCTACTACGGTACCTCCGGCTGGAAGGGCACGTGGAAGATCGATGGCGGCGGCGCGCTGATGAATCAGGGTGTCCACGCCGTCGACCTGCTCCAGTGGCTCGTCGGGCTGCCGGTGGAAGTATCGGCCTTTCACGCCACCCTCGCTCATACCATGGAGGCCGAGGACACGCTCACCGCGATGCTCCGCTACGAGCACGGCGCGCTTGGCGTGATCGAGGCGGCGACGAGTGCGTGGCCCGGTGATGATTTGCAGATCGAAATCTGCGGCGACAAAGGCAGCGCCACCATCGTGAACGACAAGGTCACCCGCTGGGAGTTCGCCGAACCGCAACCCGGCGACGCCGACGTGTTGAAAAATGAAAACGCCGGCAAGATCGGTGGCGGTGCCGCCGACCCGAAAGCCATCCCCGTCGAAGGGCACCGCCGCCTCATCGAAGACCTTGTCGCCGCGATCCGCGAAGGCCGCCCACCACTCATCCCCGGCACCGACGCCCGCCGCGCCATCGCGCTCATCCGCGCCTGCTACGAGAGCGCGGCCACGCGCTCGGTGGTGAAGGTCTCGCGCTGAGCGAAACCGCGCCTTGCAGACTCCGCCCTCCCGTTTCGTCGCCACTGGTCCCGGGCGCGTTGGTGGGCTGCATACCCGAGCACTTGTCTTCGCCTGCTCCGTGGGGGATTGATCCGTCGTGCATTTATCGTTCTCCAACCTTCTCCCCTTCGTCCTCGCGTGCCTTCTGGCTTCGAGGGCACCGGTGTCTGCCGATACACCGATTTCCCCCAGCATCCTCCGCCCGGTGGGCGCGGCGGAATGCTGGAATGTGATTCGGCTCGCCACGAACAACGTCGAACTCCTTCTCAAAGAGAACCGACTCTCCGAGATCCCGGTCCAAATCTCCTACTGCAGCCCGGCGCTGCGCACCTTGCCACCCTTGGCGGCGCCCCCTGAGGCGTTCGCGAAAATGGAGCCCCTCGTCCAGCGATCGTTCACTTCGGTGAATGCGATCGCGTCCGCCGCACAACAGGGGAATCCCGGAGGCGTCACTGGCGCTCTGGCCGGCTTACGCGCCGTCCTGCAGACCATGGCGGAAGGCTTCGACCCCGCCGTCGTGGCTGCCGACATTTTTGTCTGCCCGATGCACTCCGACGTCCTTTCGAGCAATGCGAAAACGCCCTGCGTGAAGTGCGGCATGAGCCTGCTCACGCGGCGCATCCCATACAGCTTCATCTATACCGCACCGGGCGAACCCACGATCCGATTGACGGCGACCGCAAATGCTCCAGTCGAAGCCGGGAAGAAGATCGAGGTAACCGTTCGTATGGAGAAAGCCGACAAGTCGCCCCTCCTGCTCGCCGACCTGCTGGAGATTCACACCCAGCCGATCCATTTGCTCATCGAAGAGCCAGGGTTGGGCGACTACCACCACGAACACCCCACTCCCACCACCACTCCGGGCGAGTATCGCTTCTCCTTCACGCCCACGAAAACCGCGCCGTATCGCATCTGGGCCGACATCGTGCCGGTGACGACGGGCCTGCAAGAACTTCCCTTTGTCGATCTGGCGTCGTCGGGAAATGCCGATGCGATCGAGGATCAAGAAAACCGCTTCACCTCCACGGCTGGCGGTTACCGATTCACGCTGACCCTCTCCGGCGGGGAACGCGTTCCAATAAAGGCGGGGAAGGCCCGCTCGATGGGCATCACCATTTCAGATTCGGAGGGCAAGCCGACGACCACGCTGGAACCATTGATGAATGCCTTCGCGCATCTGGTCGGGTTTTGCGACGACTACAAGACCGTCATCCACCTGCACCCAACCGGCGGTGATATCCTGGATCCCAAACTCCGCGGCGGGCCCTCCCTCGGTTTCACCCTCTTCGCTCCCCGCCCTGGATTCATCCGGCTTTACTGTCAGGTGAGCATCGGTGGCAGGATGCTTTTCGCCCTGTTTAATCTAAACATTGAAGAGTAGCCCCAAACGCCCCCTGAATTCCGGACGCCCCGAGCGCTTCCCGGCGCAGTTGTAGGGCGTTTCTCCGAAACGCATCCCCAATCCACACCAGGCGCTCTTCCCCCTTGGACCTGTGGCACTAGGCCTTCTTCGGGCGCAGACGGCCTGGATTTTTCGCGGGAGGGGGTTTTCACCGCTAGTTTCTCAGCCCGACCGATGCAAGGGAAACACCGCGGGCGCGTCAGGACGGCTGCT
Source organism: Chthoniobacter sp. (assembly GCA_031424375.1). GTDB lineage: Bacteria > Verrucomicrobiota > Verrucomicrobiia > Chthoniobacterales > Chthoniobacteraceae > Chthoniobacter. The sequence goes on from JANPHH010000146.1 coordinate 26,706, forward strand.
GCATTGGAAGGCCGCAGAACGTAGGCGGACTCCTGAAGTTCTCTGAATCCGTGTCACCGGCGGAATCCGTGGTGCCTCCCATCGCTGATTTTAGGATTGAAAATCCGGCCCATGTTTTTCGCACTCCCACAAGCTGCATCGCTCCGTCTCATCGAAACTACCGATTTTCAGAGCGCCTGTCATCCGGAGCGGAATGGAGGGAGCCTGAGCGACTAGAATGAAGTCGAGGGGACCTCGGATGACCGGAAATCGCGCGCCCCTCCAAGCCGGAACGATGCAGTAGGGGGCGATCTCACGTGCGAGAATGGGAGCACACGCGCCCTCGCAGGTTGGGGTTCGGCGCCCTCGCCGAATCCCGCTCGGGGTGCGTCCCCAATCGGTGGATGTTTTCTCACGGCGGCCGATCGCCGGAGGCACCAGTCGGAACACGCGAGGGCACGTGTATTCCCCTTTTCCACTGCATGGATTCCGGCTAAGGGCAGACGTCGTCGCCATCGTCTGCCTCGCAGACCCGGCACGACTCCGTTTCCCTCCGCCGATGATGGCTTCCTCTCTCGAGTTCCGGTAAACCCTCTAAGTCATGAATCCGAGGTTGGAAGTCGGAAAGCGAGTCACATTCGGAAAGATGCTGCCGAGGTCCGGTTCCTGGACTCCGAACCAGCGGGCGATCGTCGCGGCATGCTGGTCTACGGAGGTCGTCGGGAGCCAACGACCCAAGCCGGTGTCGTCCGGCCCATTGATCTCCAGAATCGGCAGGTGCCCAAAGGTCTGACCGCCTTTGACGGCGCCACCCATGATCATATGGTGGCTACCCCACCCATGGTCGCTCCCTTGGCTGTTCGTCGGGAGCGTCCGCGAAAAGTCGCTCGCGGTGAACGTCGTGACTTGATTGGAGACGTTCAGTTGTTCCATGGCTCTCTGAAAGGCGAACATGCATTCACTGATGTCATTCAGCAGGTTCGCGTGCGTCCCGGTGGTCGAGGTGACTGTTCCGTTCGCGTTGAAGGTGACCTGATTGGTGTGGGTATCGAAACCGCCCGTCGAGCAGAAGAAAATCTGGCGTTTCATGTCGAACCCTGTCGGTCCCCGCGCGGCGATCAGCCGCGCGATCATCTTCAACTGGTTGCCCAAAGTGGAGGTGGGAAACGGCGTCGTCCAAACCCACGTCCCTGGCGGAGTGTCAGTCGATGTGGCGGTCGCTGCGATATTCGTGTTCAGAAGGTCTCCGGTGGAAATGGCCCGCTCAACCACATCCGCATAGGCGTTGCGCTGCAGATTGGTATCGCTCAATCCGAGGATATTCTTCATCGACTGCACCTTGGTTGCACCCAGCGGCGTGGTTCCCTGGGACAGAGTCACTGCACCCGTGCTCGAGACTTGGTATTGAGATACGAGGTTTCCAACCTCGAACGTATTGGCTCCGTTGAGTGACACCGACATCGACACTTTGCCGGTCGGGTTCGCGGACGAATTGAGGTAATCGGCGACCCGGCCTCCCCAGCCGGTGACGGGCGGTTGGTCAGGGATGGACGTCTGCCACTGCGTGACCTGGTCGCTGTGCGAAAAGACTTGAGGAGGCCGATAGTAGGGCAATCCGGAAAGATACTGGGCCCGCGTAGTCGGTCGGACGAGAGTGCCGACGTTCAGCGTCACTGCGAGTTTTTTTTCACCGAAGAGAGTCTGCAGTTCCGGACAAGTCGGGTGAAATCCGAAGTTATGCCCATCGGTATCCTGATACGCTGGAGCGGTGACCAGCGCTCCAGTCCGCATCGTCAGAAGCGAGCTTTGGGGGATGGCCAGGATTCCGCGCAAACCGGCGTATTGAGTGTAAGTCGGCGTATCCTTGGGTACGACCCAGTTATTGGCGTCGTTCCCTCCCGAGAGGAAGAGGCAGACCAACGCCTTGTAGTCGGTGATCACGGGGGCCGCCGCCATGGCGGCATTGATTAAGCGCAGATCGCGAATGGTGCTCTTGAGCGCCATGGTGCCGACTGCGGCGCACGACGCCTGACGGATGAAGTCGCGACGCGTGGTGGGTTTGAGGTATTTCTCGGAGTCCATATGGGCTTAGCGCTGGATGATGAAGTCGGGGGAGGTGAGGAGGAAATGCAATACAGCTCGGAGGCGATCCCGCTTGTTCGTGTCGGTGGGCGTAGCGTTCGTATAGGCGACGTCCCCGATTGCTGCGAAGGCATTGGTCACGCTTCCGCCGGTAGTACTGTAGTTCACGGGTACCGTGAAGGTGTTGGTGGAGCCAGTGGGGACCGTGATCGTGAAGGTTCCGTTAATCGTCGGGCTGAAGGTTCCCCCACTCACACCCGAGATCGTGACCGTGTCCCCAGTCTTGAATCCGTGCCCGGCCAAGGTGACGGTGCACGGGTTGCCGAGGGCGATCGCCGTAATCGGCCGTCCGACGAATTTCAGGATCTCGGCTTTTACACCTGAATGCAATCGTCCGCCGATTAACAACGTATTGAGGCGGTCGATGAGGGTTGGAAGATTGGCATTACTGGTCCACGCCTGACCGGTTTGCTGTCCTGTGCCCGCCACGCCATTTCCGAGGATGTTACCGATGGATCCCGCCGTAGTCACGGCATTTGCCATCCAGGGGCTCAGGTCCATGACGAGCGCATTGCTTCCCGATTTGAAGCTGCTCAAACCATTCGTATTCCCCAGCGCGTAGACCCCGCGCTCAAAGAAGTTCGCCTCCCGGATGACGTTGGTTTCCGCCGTATCTTGGAATTCGGGGGTCGTGAGGCCCTGCGAGGCGAGTGCCCCGGGGAACTTGTAGCCCGGCAGGAAGAAGTTGAACACGGTGGGCGAGTTCAGTGGGGACTGATCAAAGTCCCCATCGGTGGTGCCCATGGCGAAGGTACTCGGGCGCGAACTAACGTTTCCGTTTCGGACGAGCGGTTGCGACACCAGCGGGAACTGATAGACGCTGTTATTGCCCTGGCTGGTCCCGAGGCCGGTGGAGACGCTGTTTTCAGTGGCGGGCGCCAGGAACGTCCAGGTATTCAAGTCCACGACGTATTCCACCGTGACCACCCGGTCGGCGGGGATTGGATTGGCGCCAGTGAAGAAGACGACCTGCACCTGGTCGCCGACATTCAGATGGTGGTCGTTATTGGTGTCCATGGTGACGCGCCGATCCAGCGGGGCCGCCAGACCAGAACCATTGGAAGTGAAGCTGCCCGGGCTGAACCGTGGGACCATCACATTGCCGCTGCGACCCGTCGTATCCGGAGCAGTGATTGTGAAGCTCGAACCAGCAGCCGTATCCGTACTGTTTGAGGTGACCGCGGTCTGCACCGTCTTATCAAATCCAAGGAGCCCGTTGGCAGTGCCACTCGTGAAGTCGAAAAATGCCTTTCCGCCCACAGGCAACCAGTGACTGGAGATGCTGATCGTCATCACGTTTGACCCCGACGACTGGCTGTAAGTGCCGGTCGTCCAACCTGGCGCCGTGACGGTGAAAGTGTTGTTCCCTGTCACCGTTGCGGAGTAGGTCCCGACCCACGGCGCGGGACTTCCGGAGGTGAAGTCGAGGAAGACATTGTTTCCGGAAGCCAGTTGGTGAGCCGTCGAAGTGGTAACCGTGATCGTCCGGCCGCCGGCTTCGGTCTGGGCGTAGGTGCCGCTGAATCCCGCCGGGCGGAAGGCCCGTGCAGCGGATGCGACGCGGAGGACGGGTTCTTTCTGCTTGCCGTAGGCCGGCTTCGTGACCTCGTCGATACTCCGGGCTTCGTAGTCGAGCAGAACGGCTTTGATAACGGCTTTCATGTCGCCGCGCACCCCAGATCCATTGTTATTGAACTTCTGCACCACGCGATAGAGGTAGTCGCGCGAAGGGTTGCTGGTCACCATCCGCTGGATGAGCTGGCGGCAGATGAAGGGTCCTACGTTCGGGTGATTGAAGAGCTGGTCATGGGTGGCCGCGAATTCCTGATTCGGCAAAGCCTTGTATGCCGGATCGTTGATATTCGCGGAGTTGTGCGTCCCATACGGGTCGAGCGGCTGTCCACCCAGCGTTGGCAATCCCGGGAGCACTTCATTGTTCAAAATGCGCTTCGGTCCGGTGAAATGACGGGCCGGCACCACTCGCATCGGCCGCATCGAATTTGTCGTCGCACCCAAGGTTGTCCGATCTGCACCATCGTAGCCGTAATCCCATCCGGTGAAGGCGTGGGCGAAGCCGACGATTTCCCGTTGCGTGTAAGTCGGAACCAATTCGTCCTTGGAGCTTAGAACCAGGCTGCCATCCGGCCACATTCTGAAGAGACCGATGGAGAAGAGTTGTTTGATTTCGCGGGCGTAGTTTTCGTTAGGACTGCGGCCGATACCCAGGTCGGGTTTGTCGTTCCGAAGCATGTCGAGGTATCGTCCCATCGCCGGTGTCAAAGTTGTGTCCTCGAGGATCGAGCGGAAGTTGTCAAAAGCGTGTTCGACCAGATGGTCGTAGAAATAGGAGAGAGCCGGCGCGTTGTCGGCCAGCGGTCCCTGGGCGGACACCACATGAATCTGACTAAGGGCGAAGGCGACGCGCTGCCGAAGTTGATCGGGGCCGGATACAGCGTTTTTCCACCACGCGTTAAAGGTCAGCGTTTCGTCAAAGTTGCCGCCCTGCGCGCTGGCCCCTTCAGTCCTCAACACCTCGGCCAATTGATAGCTTGGGGTCTTGGTGAATTGGTCTTCGATCCACGCGTCATAGCTCGCCATGGCCTTCAAGGCCGCGATGTCGGCGGGATTCGGCCCGAAAGTCGCCTGGGTCAGGAATCGCGAAGCGCCGTTCGCGGTGGTATGATCATCGGCCGGATTGGGCGGGTTGGGCGGCGGGGTGAACGAGCGCGACCCATTGGCCAACGTGTAATTGCCGCGGATCTCACCCAGCGGATACAGGCCCGTATGCAGGTTTACGTAAGCCTTGCCCTCCTTGATGATCTCGACGATGTCCGCCTTGGTCAGCGGTTGCACGCCTTTGATCGTCCACTTGTAGGTCGCGGTTTGCGGATTCGTGCCGCTGTAATTGGGATCGTTCGGATCCGAGATGATGCCATCACCAGACTCCGTCGGCGCATCGATATCGAAAATAATCTGACTTCCGTAGATGAGGTAGGGATCGCTGTGAATATGCTCGGAGGTGATCATTCCACTCAACCCGCTGTAGCTGCGTTTCATGTAGGCGGTATTCTCATCCGCGCTCAGCCGCAGTGTTGAGGTGCCGACGCCAGTCGTCGAGGCGCCATTCTGCGAGAGCATCTCCGCCACATAGAGTGTCCCGGGCGTCGCAGCCAGGGATGGCGCCACATACGGGGAAAGCACGAACCCAGGCACGACTTCGCTCGGAACCGTGGTGTCTTGACCTGGCTTGGACCAGCCGACGGCAAGGTTGTCGCCGCTGCCGACGCCCGCCTTGTGCAGGATTTCGATGTAATACTTCTGTCCTTGCTCCAGCGCCATCCACGGCGACTTCTGGCCCGACTCGGTCACCCCGATGTTCCAGGTCTGCGGGGTGGTGCTGCCCGTGTTCACCCACGCCCGCTTCAAGGCATTCACGGGTTCGTCGTCATTCGAAATCCAGAGTTCCGCCGCATTACTGCCCGCAATCCAGAAGTAATAGTTGCCGGTGATCGGTGCGGTGATGTAACCGCGGATCCGGGCGCCGTAGTTGTCGCCAAAGTCGGTTGGCGCTTCCAGCGTCGACAGGGTGGTGGTGCCGCTGATCGGGCTGGCCACGGGGATCTGGGCGATGGTGGTCCCCGCCGCGCCATTCCAGAACTCGCGGGAGATACTCCCACCCGCGGCATCGACGTGGAGGTTGAGCAGGGAAGTACTGGTTCCAGCCGCATTCGTAATCGTAATCACGATCTGATAATCACCCGTTGTTCCAACCGGCGGAGTGCCACTGAGCACGCCATCGGCATAATTCAGCCAACTGGGTTTGCCGCTGAAGGTCACGGTCGCTCCATTGCTTCCGGCGACGGGATGGGAGAACCCGCCACCGACCAGGGCGATCGCGCTAGTGGGAGTCGTCGGCGCCGGCGGTGCCAGCGTACCACTCGACGGATAGAGCCGCTCAGCTGGGATAATCTGCCGGGGCTGGCTGGCGCTATACCAGGAGAGCTGACACTTCGAAAGTGCGGTGTTCTCGTAGTAATCGAGCTGAATGTCGTAACGCACCCCGCCGACCATTGGGACGTGGACGTAGCGTTCATTGGTGGTCGAACTCCAATTTTTGAGCGCCTTGTTGACGATGTCGATGCTGACGTTGCCCGCGCTGGCGTCGGCGTATTTCCCGGCGCCGACATTGACCGTGAAGGTTGTGGGCGTGACGGCGGTGACGACTGCATTTCGGTTGTCACTAACGGTGATGTTACCCGCAGCGAGCAATGTACCGGCCCCATTCGCAGGCACCGCAGTGCAATCCGAAGCCACAGTAAACTTCGTCGGCCCGGTGACCGTGACCGTGTAGGTGCCATTGATATCCGGGGAAAATGTTCCTCCGGTGACTCCGGCGATTTTCACTTCCTGGCCGGTGGTCAAACCATGGTTCTGCACCGTGGTGATTTCACAAGTCGTCCCAATGGCAATGCTCAGGATGCTGACCTTCGGATTGAAAGCGAGCGTTCCGACGTTGACGGTGAATGTCTTGGGGCTGGTCGTGGCAGCAGTGATGACGTAGGGGAGGAGACCCAGGGTACTCAGGCCGCCGCTCGTCGGATCGAGTTCGATCGTTTCCCCCACCACGAAACCGCCCGGCGTAACATTCGTGAGGTTCGTGTAGTCGACCACCACGTCACCGGTGGCGTCATCGTAACGGTACGTGGGAGCGATGGCCGGAGCGTGAGAAAGGTTGCCGCTAGAGAAATCGAGCCGAACAGTTTCCCCAACCACATAGTTGCCTGAGGCGGCGATCAAGCCGGCGTAGTTAATCACCGTATCGCCCGTCGTTGCATTGTGGGAATAAGTGCTTCCGCCGGTGCTGGCCGACGGAGACATCCGGAGCACTTGAGGCTGTCCATTGATCGTAAGTGCGCACCCGTCATCGGCACTCAGAATCAAGGTATAATCCTCCGAGAACTGCGGCTGGATCTGACCCGTCCAGCGGGCGGAAAAGGTGTCCTTGGCGATCAGGGCCGCATCCGGCGAACCGGCGCCAAAGATGCCGTTGTTGTTTTGATTCGGACCGGCACCCTGAACCGAAACGCTGCCTGCCCCGCCGCTGAACGTTGTGTTGGCATAGACGCTCTGGATCATCCCGGCCGTGGTCGAGGCCGCGTTGCCCCACTGCACAGCGGCGCTGCTTGCCTGGGTCGGCGCTCCCGCGATGGCAACCGTAAATGTGTTCGCGGCGGGAGTGTCGACGACCGGATAGGTCCCGCTGTAGTTCGTGGCCTGGCCAATCAGCGCCCCGGCACTGAACCATAAGGTCGCTGAGTCGGTTCCGGCCACCAGATTGTGCGCCGTCGGCGTAGTCACCGTCACGGTCCCGCCGCTGGAGAGATAGCTCGATGTCGTTGCGTGGGTGAAGAGGTTGGTCGAAGGGATGTTCGCGAAGGTTCCTCCATCCCGGCTCCATTGGACGCGGCAGCGGGCTGAGTCCGTGGTTTCCACATGCTCGATGCGGATCTTGTAACGCTGGGCGGCCCCGGCTGGAACCACCAAGGCTTTGGTTGCACCAATTTTGAATGTGCCCACCACTTCGGGGGTCGAGATTCCGTCGATGGTATCCCAGCCGTGCTCGACGACCTGCTCCCCCGGAAGATCGAACGTCCCATTGTTGTCCAAATCCACCAACACCCGAGCCTTGTCATCCGCGTCGAGTTGGAAACGATACCCGCCGGCGGTCGTCGGCGACAGGTAGCCCTCGTAGACGGTGGAGTAGTTGTCCAACACCGTGGTGGGCGTCAGCGACACATCATTGGGCGTCCCGTAGGCCCAGTCGAAATTCACCGTGGGATCCACCCGCGTGAGGGTCGCAATCTGCGGGAATGTCTGGATGCTAAAGGCACAGTTGCCATTCGTTGTGGTAATCGAAAAGGCCGTCGCCGAAGTAATCGACACGGTGAACGTCGTGGCCCCCAACGCAATGACGTTGTAGATCTGGTGGTCGAACGTCGAGTTGTCGATCGCCGCATTCCCGGAGGTAAAGGTGAGTTTTACCTGATTCCCCACCTGCAAACCTGCAAAGTTCGCCGGATTGGCGGGCGTCACCACGATGGAGCCGTTCGTCGTCGGCGTGCCACGGGTGAAGATGTAAGTCCCCAACTGCCCGAAATTTGCCGCATCCGCCTGCGTCGAGCTGGCCGTGTCATAATAGCGTGCCAGCAAACCGGTGCCGGAGGCTACGGTCGAAGGGTTAATGATGACGGTCGCGGTCGTGGGGGTGAAGGGGAATTCGGTCCCCGCGGGAGACGCCGTTGCCGTCACCGAGCGGCCTCCTTTCGGCAAACTCTGAGGCATTGGATTGACGAAAATCTCCTCCGCTAGCGCACCCTGAGCCGCAAAAACCACCGATGATGGCAACGTTGGCGTCGTGACGTTATCCATCGTCACCTGATAGTCGGTGCCGGGCACCGCGGTGCTGGTGTTGCTCACGTTCAGATTCACCGTGAGCGGAAACAGATTCTGCGTCCGGGTCACCATTAGCTTGCCCGCCGTCGGTCCATCCTCCGAGGCAAAGGGTTCCGCCGCGGTGATCGTGACGACATTCGGCATTGCGACCTGCTGAGTCACGTAGGCGAGCGCGGTCATCGTCCCGGACGCCCCAAGGTTTGTTTCGGCAAGATTCGGGTTCAAAGACACCGCCTTCTCCGCCCAGTCGCTCACCCCATCTCCATCCGTGTCGGTATCGAGCACCCGCACCCGGTAGTAGGTCCCTGCCGCGAAAGGAACCACAAGCGCTTTTGTGCCACCATCGCCAACGACCTGCGGCGACGCCTGAGGCACCCAGCCCGACGGATTCGTGATATCTGAATTGATATCGACCCGGTAAGCCTTGTCGTTCTCGGTATCGAAACTAATGGTCACCGTCGGACTCCCAACCGTCCCGGTTTTTGCGATGCTCTTCACCTTGACCGGCTTGCTGACGCTGAACGGGTTGGTGCCGAGCGCGAGTTCGTCGCCATTCTTCGCGCCGTCTCCGTCGTCATCGGCATCCAGCCAGGTGGTGTTCAGGCCGTTCGCCGCTACCCCTCCACTAAAAAGCTGCGCATCCGACACTCCGTATTTAAGCTTCCAGATCTGCTGGGTCGCAGCCTGGTCAATCACGGCATGCGCGCGGGAACCAAATACGAGGAAACTCAATGCAGCAGTGGCAAGCAGTGAGCAGCGGATGAAGCGGGATGATTTGGGGTTCATGGAACTCATGATTCTGGGGACGGGATCACGTTACGAAACAACACTCGGTAGAAGATGCTACCGACGGGCAGCACCGAGGGCCTCCCAGCGAAGCTGGATATGCCGGTCTGATCGCAGAGAAAGGATCATATTGCAGGGAGGATTTGAGACGACACTGTCAGGTCGGATAGACCCCGATCAGCAATTGCAAGGTAGGGGTCCCGTAAAGTGCGTCAAGCGTATTCTCGCGCTCGCGATGGGCGCGTCCCCTCGAAGGTTCGTCGCCAGCGCGAACGCAGAATCTCCGTTCCGGAGGAGGTGAAGCCGAAGACTAAACCCACCTCGGGTTCATCTCCCCCCCTCCACTTGCTCAATGGCTGGCTGAACGTCGCAGACGAACTATTTCGTCACCAAATCGTCGGCCGTCCACAACCGGCCATCGGGTCCCGCCGAGCGGATTTCCATACTGTTCTTCGAGAGTTGGTGGAAGAAGTAGGGCGTTCCCCAGCGGTCGACCAGTTCCCCGTTGTCGTTGACGTTTTGCCCGGGCGGAGGACCCAGTCTTGCCTTCGCCTCGTTGCCACCCATGACCGCCTTCATGATTTCGGCATTCGATCCCACCGGATTTTCGCCGATTCGTGTCCGAAAATCGCGAAGCATGAACTGCACGCCTTCCAAATCCGCTTTGCCTTCCGTCTGCCACGAGGATGCTTCCGGAGGACGCGGCCCCGGCGCCGCGGCGACGACCGGCGCAGACGGCGCGGGGGTGCTGCGGACGAGGGGCATACCGGGAACGACGGCACTCGTCGTTCGAACGGGTTCCGCCGGTTTGCTCGGCGGCGGTTGGGATTCTGGAGACGCCGTTTGCTGGGCGGGCGGAACTGCGGCAGGCTGCCTCGCGGGTTCAGTGACGCTGGAGGACGCGGCACGGGGCGCATCCGGGGCCGGGGATGGCGTCCCTTCTCCAAACCAAAGCCAGGCGCCGATCGCTCCGAGCGCGAGAACGAACGCGATGATGGAGAGGTTGCGGAGATTCATGAGTCGGCCAACTTTAGCTTAGATACAGAAATAGAAACCACGGATTGCACGGATGACACGGATCACGAGGGACTTGCCGCGACCGTATCCTTCACCCCTTGGTTGATCGGTTTTGAAAGTGGCCGCCACCCGCCAAGCTCTGAATCCATGTCATCCTTGGAATCCGTGGTTCCTCCCGTTGCCAGTTTTTGGTTTAGGGAGTCAGAATCACGGTGCTGCCCGGGAACTGTACTGGGATGTAATGTCCTCAATTCCGAACCCGAAGATCCGCACGTGCAGAGTTGGCTCAAACACCAGTTCTCCACCGTCGAGTCCACCGCCATTCGCTAGAGCATGAAGCCGAGGTCCGTCGGATAGGATCCTCCAAATCGGGTCAGGTTCGGGAAGATGTCCGTCATGGTCGAGCCGGTCTCGACCCCGAACCACTTCGCGAGCGTGGCGGAGTATTGGTCGACTGAGGTGCTCGGAATCCAGCGACCGAGGCCCGTGTCGTCGGGGCCGTTGATTGCGAAGGTCGGTAGCTTGCCGTAGGTCAGTCCTCCTTTAACCGCTCCGCCCATGATAAGATGATGCGAGCCCCAGCCGTGATCGCTGCCCTGGCTGTTGGTGGGGAGCGTGCGGGAGAAATCGCTGGCCGTAAATGCCGTCACTTTGTCGGAGATGGTCAACTGCTCCATCGCTCGCTGAAAAGCATTCATGCATTCACTGACCTCGTTCAGCAGCGTATAGTGCGCGCCGGCTGGATTGGTCGGTTGGTCGGTTCCGTTCACCGAAACCTGCGAGGTATGAGTGTCGTAACCGCCGACCTGGCAGAAGAAGATCTGGCGGTTCATATTGAACTTGCCTGTGATCGCAGCGGCCGGCGCCTGGGCTCCCCGTGCCTGAATCAGACGGGCCACCATTTTCAACTGGTTGCCCAAGGTCGTGTTTGGAAACGGAACGGTCCAAAACGTGTCCAAAGCGGTGGGCGTTATGGCCGTGTTCAAATCCTCCCCGACTTTGAGCGCATTCTCGACCACGTCCGCATAAGCCCCGCGTTGGAGGTTCGAATCGGACAGACCGAGGATTTCCTTCATCGCCCGGACGCGTGCTCCGGTGCCGGTCATCAGGTCTCCACTCGTCACCACCGCGCCGGTGGTGGAGACTTGGTACTGCGACACGAGATTGCCGATCTCAAAAGTGTTCGCCCCAGTGACCGAAACCGACATCGAAATTTTGCCGTTCACGTTGGCGCTGGCATTCAGCAGGTCGGCGATCCTTCCACCCCAACCGGTGAGCGGCGGCGCATCAGGGATGGAGGTCTGCCACTGGGTCACCTGATCGCTGTGGGAGAAAAGCTGGGGCGGGGTGTAATACTTTACGTTGGCGAGATAGTTCGCGCGGGTCGTCGGGCGCACCAGAGTGCCGACATTAAAGAGCACCGCAAGTTTGTCTTGACCGAAGAGGGTCTGAAGTTCCGGGCAACTGGGGTGAAAACCGTAGGTGTGACCCTGAGCATCCGTAAAGGGGGTACCCGAGGTTCCAGTATTGTAGAGGTTCAACAACGAACTCTGCGGAATGGAGAGATTCGCGCGGATCGATCCGTAATCTGCATACGTGGTCGTGTCAGTTGGCACGATCCAGTTATTGGCGTCATTCCCGCCGGCCAGGAAGATGCAGACCAGCGCCTTGTAGCCGCTGACATTATTCGCCGCGACAGCGGAGTTAATCAGCCGGAGGTCCCGGATGGTATTGGTCAGCGCCAGGGTGCCGACAGCGGCACAGGAAGCCTGCCGGATAAAGTCGCGCCGCGTGCGGAGGTGGATGAATTTGTCGGAGCTCATGTGGGCTATCGCTGGATGGTGTAATCGGGACTGGTGAGGATGAGATGGACGACGGCGCGGAGTCGGTCGCGGATGTTCGTCGTGGACGGTGACGAATTTGTGTAGGGGATGATCCCCAAGGTCGAACTGGTCAGAGAGAGACCGCTGGTGCTGCTGCAGTTGAGCGTGGTGGACGTGGAAGGATTTGTCTTCAGTGTGAGGGTGTTGGCGTCGGGCACCGTATTCACGATGAAGGTGCCATTGCCGCTGCTCGAAGCGCCATTCCACGTGCCTCCCGAAATGCCCGTGATCGTCACAATATCGCCCACCTGAAGGCCATGCGGGACGGAGGAGCCGGTCACTGCGTCCTTCAAGGTAAACGTGCAAGGCGATCCCGTCGTGACGGAGAGGATTTCCCTCCCGACGAACTTCAGAATGGCGGTCTTGGCGTTTGCGGGCAACTGCCCCGCCATCAGCAGCGTGTTTAAGCGGTCGATCAGGGTCGGGAGATTGGCGTTACTGGTCCATCTCTGGCCAGTTTGCTGTCCGGTGCCGAGTGCGCCATTCCCGAGGATGAACCCGACGGTGCCGGACGAGTTACTTGCATTCGCCATGAACGGGCTGACATCCAGAACCAGCGCATTGGTCCCTGACTTGAAGCTGCTGATCCCGGTCAGGTTGTCCGGGTTGAAGAGGCCATTGTAGATGAAGTTGGCCTGCCGGATGACGGTCGTTTCCGAGGTCAACTGGAACTCCGGAGTGGTGATGCCCTGCGAGGCGAGGGTTCCCGAGTACTTATAGTCGGGCAGGAAGTAATTGAACACCGTGGGCGAATTGAGCGGGGTCTGCTGGAGATCCGAATCGGTGTTGTCCAGCGTGTAGGTGCTTTGACGGGCATTGGCGGTTCCAGCCCGGATCAGGGTTTGCGCTTTGAGCGGGAAGACAGTCACTCGGTTGTCACTGCCCATCGCCGCGTTCGGAAAATCCCGTGCCTGGACGGTGAAGGTGTTCGCGTCGGGCACTCCTCCGATGGTATAAACGAGGTCGTTTTCCGTCGAAGTGGGTGATCCCGAACTGGAGTCTCGAGTATTCTGGAAGTTGAGGAACACCTGATCACCGGCCAGAAGACCATGATCTGCCATCGTTCCAAACGTTCCTGCGCCTCCGTAATTGGTATCAATGGTGATCGTTCCCGCCTTGCCCGTTGAAGAGTAACTCCCGCCAAAGCGCGCAATCATAACGTTTCCACTCCGGGTCGCACTATCGGGCGCGGTGATCGTGAATGTTGAACCGGAATAATTTCCATCGACGGTCGGGAGTGTCTTTGTATTCGAGACGCCGCTGGCGATATCATACGCGGTGGACGTAACGACCGTCCGGACTGTCTGATCAAATCCGGCGAATCCATTCAAGGGGCCGCTCGTGAAGTCGAAGTAGGCTCGTCCCTCGTTGTCTGGAGCGAGGTTCTGCGCACCGCCGAATACGTTCGTATTGTCGCCTGGCAGCCAGTGTCCGCTCATGTTGACCGTGATCGTCGTCCCGGATTGAGTGTAAGTGCCGGCCAGCCAACCGGGCGCCGCAATGGCGTAGGTGGTGCTCGTCGGAGTTGGGTTGGTCAGCACAGCATATGTCCCGGAGGGCGGCGCCGGCTTGGCGGGGTCACCGGTCGTGTCGGTTAGATCGAGGAAAATATTGTCTCCGGTCTCGAGCAGATGCGGCGTGGCGGTGGTGATCAGGATGTAGGGTTGCCCGGAGGAGTTGAGCGCCCCGGTCTGAGAGTAGGTTCCGGTGACACTCGCAGGCCGCAGAGCGCGCGCTGCATTGGCGACACGGAGGACGGGTTCGCGCTGTTTGCCATACGCTGGAATCCCCACCTGATTGCCGCTGCGGGCTTCATAGTCGAGCAGGATGGCCTTGACCACGGCCTTCATGTCGCCACGCACTCCGGAACCGTTGTTGTTAAACTTCTGCACCACCCGATAGAGGTAGTCCCGCGATGGGTTGCTCGTCACCATGCGCTGGATGAGCTGGCGGCAGATGAACGGCCCGGTGTTCGGGTGGTTGACAAGCATGTCGTGTGCGGTGACGATTTCCTGCCCAGGCAGAGCCTTGTAGGCAGGATCGCTGTACTGCGTGCTCAGGTGCGTCGCGTAGGGGTCGAGCGGTTGGCCGCCCACGCTCGTCAAACCGGGCATCACTTCATTATTCAGTACTCGCTTCGGGCCGGTGAAGTGGCGGGCGGGAACTTCGCGCATTTGCCGGGTCCAGTCGCTCGGGGCATTGAAGGACGTGCGGAAATCTCCATCGTATCCGTAATACCAGCCGGTGAAGACGTGGGCGAGGCCCACAATTTCCCTCTGCGTGTAAGTATCGATCGGGGAATCGGTCGACGTCAGCATCAGCGTTCCATCCGGCCACATCCGGTAAAGACCGATCGAAAAGAGCTGCTTGATTTCGCGAGCGTAGTTTTCGTTTGGGCTGCGGCCGATTGCCAGGTCGGGCTTGTCATTGCCGAGCATATCCAGATAGCGGCCCATGGAGGGGGTGAGCGTGGTGTCGGTCAAGGTGTTCTTGAAATTGCCGAAGGCGTTCGCGGCCAATTCGTCGTAAAAGTAGGAAATCGCGCGGGAGTTATCCTCCAGCGGCCCCTGCCCGGATACGACGTGGATTTGACTCAAGGCATAAGCGACCCGCTGGCGGAGTTGATCGGGAGCGGTCATCGAAGTTTTCCACCAGGAGTTGAAGCTGATCTTGACGTCAAACGGCCCGAAGACATCGGCAATTTCCCGCGCCAGCGTTTCCGGCAGGTGCTGCGTAGGCCCGAGGAGGAATTGATTTTCGATCCAGGTATTGTAGCGGCTGTTGGGGATGCCCGCGGTCGCGTCCGCCCCAGTTGCAGCGACTGATTTTAAGTTCGCAATATCCGCGGGATTCGCGCCGAAGCTCGCCTGAGCCAGGAAGCGTGACGCTCCATTGCTGGTATTGCTGTCGTCTGCCCACGTGGGAGGCGCCGGGGGCGGCGTAAAGGTGCGCGTGCCGTTGGCCAGTGTGAAATTACCGCGGATTTCACCCGCCGTATTCAACGCGGTGTGGAGGTTGATGTAGGCTTTGCCTTGTTTGATGATCTCGCGGATATCAGCCGCGGAGAGCCCGCCGACCGGCAGGATGAACCACTTATAGCTTCCATCCGGTTGCAAACCGCCACCCAACGTGGTCTGCGCCGTTCCGGGGGTGTCGATGTCGAAGACAATCGTTGCCGGATTCGTGAGATAGGGATCGGTGTGGATATGTTCGCTCGTGATGGATCCCGACAGCCCGGAGTAGGTTCGACGCATGATCGCGTAGGATTCGTCCTCGCTCAGACGCAGGGTCGCGCTCCCAACGCCAGTGAGCGGGGTGGTCGGGGATGGTGGGACGGCGCCGACTTCCGGCAGCATGGTTGCCACGTAGAGCGTTCCGGGGGTTGAACCGGGGGCAGGCGCGGAATACGGCGAGAGCACATATCCTGGCACGACCCCGCTCGGGGTGGCGGTGGATTCTCCCGGCTTGGACCATCCGACGGCGAGGTTGTCCACGCCGTCCCCGCTGCTCCCCGCCTTGTGCAGGACTTCGAAGTAATACTTTTTCCCCTCCTCCAGGGCGAGCCACGCGGATTTCTGCGCCGTCTGCCCGGCAACGATCCAGTTCTGTGGCGTGGAGCTGCCCGCCGTGAGCCAAGCCCGCTTGAAAGCATTGATCGGCTCGTCGTCGTTCGAAATCCAAAGTTCGGCGGAATTGTTTGCCGCGATCCAGAAGTAATAATTCCCGGAGACTGGCGCGGTGATGTATCCGCGGATCCGGGCGCCGTAGTTGTCGCCGATGTTGGTCGGTCCATCCAGTGACGTGAGCGTCGTGGTTCCGCTGGGCGTCGTGGCGGTGGGAATGAGCGAGACATCCGTCCCATTGACCCCATTCCAGTATTCACGCGCCACGCTTCCGGCATTGGCGTCCACATGCAGATTCAGAACGGACTTGCTCGTGCCGGCGGAGTTGGTCGTGGTAACGATGACTTGGTAGTCACCCGACGTCCCAGTCGGTGGAGTGCCACTCAGGAGCCCTGTGAGATTGTCATAGTTCAGCCAATCCGGTTTTTCCACGGTCACTGTCGCCCCGTTGCTCCCAGCAACCTGATAGGAGAAGGGGCCTCCGACGAGGGCCGTGGCGTAGGTCGGAGCGACGTGTGAAGGAGGCGCCTGTGGCACCGATGCAGGGTAGAGTCGCTCGGCCGGGATAACCTGCTTCGGCTGGCTGTTGCTGAACCAGGACAGGATGCACTTCGCGAGCTGGGTATTTTCGTAGTAATCCAATCGAATGTCGTAGCGGACTCCACCCACCATGGGGATCCGCACGTAGCGCTCGTTGCCGTTCGTCGACCATTCCTTGAGCGACTTATTTACGATCTCCAAGCTGACGTTGCCCACGCTGGCATCGGCGTACTTACTTGGGCCGATATTGACGGTGAAAGTGGTGGGCGTGATCGCCGTGATGAGGGCGTCCCGGGTATCGTTGAGGTTGATATTGCCCAGAGCGTTGATTTTGCCCGTGCCCGCGGTCGGAGCGGCCGTGCATTCCACCGGCACGGTAAAGGTATTCAGCCCGGTGACGGTGATGGTTTGCAGACCGTTGATCGCGGTCGTGAACGTTCCCCCGGTGACGCCACTGATTCTGACCAGCGCGCCAGTGGCCAAACCGTGATTGAGAGCGGTGGTGATCTGACAGTTGGTCGCGGCAGCGATGCTCGCAACATTCGTGGTGGGAGTGAAGGTTAGCGTTCCGGCATTGACCGTGAAGGTATTCCCAGACACCGCCGTGATCGGATAGGGAAGATTTCCCAGCGGGCTGAGGCTGCCACTCGTGGGATCAATCTCCACCATCTCCCCGACAAGGTAACTTCCCGGCGTCCGTGTGGCGACGAGGTTCGTGTAGTCGACCACTATATTCCCGTTCGTCGGGTCGTAGTCGTAGGTCAGTGACGGACTCGGGGCGTGACTCAGATTGCCTGAAGCGAAATCCACCCGCGCTGTTTCACCCACGACAAAACTATTCGCGAGAGCGGCCAGCCCGGCGTAGTTCACCACCACGTCGCCGGTCGTCGCGTTGTAGGTGTAAGTGCTCCCGGTCGAATTGGACGTAGGCAGCACCTTAAGGACCTGCGGCTGCCCGTTGATCCAAAGCGCGCAACTGTCATCCGCCTGGACGACAAACGTATAATCCTCCGAGAACTGCGGCTGAACCTGACCCGTCCAGCGGGCGGAAAAAGTCTCCTTGGCGATCAAGGCCGCATCTGGCGAGCCAGCGCCGAAGATGCCGTTGTTACCTTGATTCGGTCCAGCGCCCTGGACCGAGACACTGCCTGCCCCGCCGTTGAACGTTGTGTTGGCATAGACGCTCTGGATCATCCCGGCCGTGGTCGAGGCCGCGTTGCCCCATTGCACAGCGGCGCTGCTCGCCTGGGTCGGCGCTCCCGCGATGGCCACCGTAAAGGTCGTCGTGGTGGGGGTAGTGAGGACTGGATAGGTCCCGCTGTAGTTCGCGGTTTGACCAAAAAGGGCTCCCGCGCTGAACCACAAGGTGGCCGAATCGGTGTTAGCCACCAGATTGTGCGCCGTGGGCGTGGTCACCGTCACGGTCCCGCCGCTGGAGAGATAGCTCGATGTCGATGCGTGGGTGAAGAGGTGGGTCGAAGGGATGTTCGCGAAGGTTCCTCCGTCGCGGCTCCATTGGACGCGGCAGCGGGCTGAGTCCGTGGTTTCCACATGCTCGATGCGGATCTTGTAACGCTGGGCGGCCCCGGCTGGAACCACCAAGGCTTTGGATGCCCCGATTTTGAAGGTGCCCACCACTTCAGGATTCAAGATTCCGTCGATCGTATCCCATCCGTGCTCGACGACCTGTTCCCCCGGAAGATCGAACGTCCCGTTGTTGTTCAAATCCACCAGCACCCGAGCCTTGTCGTCCGCATCGAGTTGGAACCGGTATCCGCCCGCGGTCGTAGGGGAAAGATAGCCCTCATACACGGTGGAGTAGTTGTCCAACACCGTGGTGGGCGTCAACGATACATCATTGGGCGTTCCGTAGGCCCAGTCGAAGTTCACCGTCGGGTCCACTCGCGTGATGACCGCCGGGTGGGGTGAGGATTGGAGGCTAAAGCTGCAGGTCTGGTTGCTGTAGCTTGTCGGCAGCGTCGCTCCGGAAATTCCCACGGTGAAACTCACACCCGGATTCACCGCCGTAACGGTGTAAACCTGATCGTCGAAAGAAGAGCCGTTCAGCGCCCCGCCGTTGAAGCTGAGCTTCACCATGTTGTTTACCAAAATGCCGCCCAGGGTCGTCGGCACAAGGATAGTGCTTCCGTTGTAGGGCGAACTCGTCGTGCGAGTGTAAACGAAGTTTCCCCCAGACGGCTGCCCAAAATTCGCCGCATCGAACTGATTCGCGCTGGAAGTGTCGTAATACCGCGCCAACAAGCCGGTGCCCGTGGGCACGGTCGAGGGGTTGATGATGACGGTCGCAGTGGTGGGGCTGAAGGGAAAGTCACTGCTCGAGGGGGATGCAGTGGTCGTTACCGACCGCCCCCCTTTCAGCGAGGCCTGAACCTTGGGATTGACGAAAATATCCTGCGTCAAGACGCCCCGGGTGTTAAACACGACCGAGGGAGGAAAAATCTGGGTCGTCGTGCTGTTCATCGTCACTTCGTAATCGGTGCCGACGACCGCCGTGCTGGTATTGCTCACGTTCAGATTCACCGTGATCGGAAAGAGATCCTGTGTGCGGCTCACCATCAGCCTGCCCGCCGTCGGACCATCCTCGGAGGCAAACGGCTCTGCCGCCGAGATCGTCACGACATTGGGCAGGGCGACCTGCTGAGTCACGTAGGCGAGCGCGGTCATCGTTCCGGACGTTCCTAGATTTGTTTCGGCGACAGTCGGGTTCAATGACACCGCCTGCTCCGCCCAATCACTTACTCCATCCCCATCCGAGTCGGTATCGAGCACGCGGACCCGGTAGTATTTATTCGCTGCGAAGGTTGCTATGAGCGTTTTTGCTCCACCATCACCGGTGACCTGCGGGGACCCTTGCGGGGCCCAAGCGCTCGGGTTGCCGATGTCCGTACTGGTATCCACCCGGTAGATTTTGCCGTTTTCCGTATCGAAACTAAGCGTGACCGTCGGGCTCCCAACCGTCCCGGACTTCGCGATACTCTTTACCTTGATGGTTTTGCTGACGCTGAACGGGTTCGTTCCGGCCGCGAGTTCGTCGCCATTTTTGGCGCCATCCTTGTCGTCATCCGCATTCAGCCAGGCGGTGTTGAGGGTCGGCGCGACCCCGTTCAGAAAAAGTTGGGCATCCGGCACCCCATATTTCAATTTCCAAATCTGAGCGGTCGCAGTGTCGTCGATCACGGCTCGCGCCTGGGTGCAGAGAACGAGGAAGAGCAATGCAGCGAAGACGCGCATGGAACAGCGAACGAAGCGGGATGATTTAGGGTTCATGGAACTCATGATTCTGCGGGAGGGGATCACGTGACGAAAATCGCGGTTATTCTGACAATTAATGCTACCAGCCGGTAGCTTCGGATGCCTCACAGCAACGCTGCATATTCCATCTCGGGAGCAGGGAAATGATCATAGTGCAGGGGGGGGATTGAAACGACACTGGCAGATCCCTGAGCGGTATTATTCGCTGTCGGAAAAATCGTTGACCAGTGCCCGGAAAATATGGATCGCACTGGAAGAAGCAAGCTAATTTTCGGCGCACCAAGAGGTTCCGCGATGACGATCTTGTCACTTGATCGTGACCCGATGCTCGATGCTCCGAGGAGCAATCCATCGATCGGCCTGGGGCGACTCCTTCCAGTTCCTTTGTCTCGGATTTGGAATTCCAAGCGTTTCCCGCTCAGCGGACGCGCCTTTTTTGGAAGATAGCCGGGGCCTTACCCCAGGTCGCCCAGCGCCTGGTCAGCGTCGCCGAAGTGCTCGGTGCGCACCCCCATGCGGTCCATCAGTGCCATGTGCAGCCGGCAGAGCTTGCGGTTTTCGTCCTTCGAATAATCGAGCATGCGGCCACCGCGGATCGTGCCGCCGCCGCCGCCCGCGAGGAGCACGGGGAGTTGCTGCGATTCGTGCGCATTGCCGTCGTAGAGGCTGGAGGTGAAAAGGATCATGCTGTTGTCGAGCAGCGAGCGTTCGCCTTCGTTGGTCGCGGCCATCTTTTGCAACGCCTCGCCCCAGAGCTTCATGTGGTGCTGGTTTACGCGCTGGTAGCGGTCGAGGCGGTCGGCGTCGTTGGCGTGATGCGAGAGTTCGTGGATGCCGCCCTTCACGCCGAGAGCGCTGAAATTCATGTTCGAGAGATCGTTGTTCAGCATGAACGTCGCGACGCGGGTGCGATCCATCTGGAAAGCGAGGACGAGGATGTCGAACATGAGCCGCAGGTGCTCCTCCGGATCGGCCGGGATGCCCGCCGCGGGGCGCGGGAATGTGGGTGCCTTCACGCTCGGCTGCCAGCCGGCGCCCGCGGTGTTGAGCTTGCTGAATTCATCCGCCTTCTCGATCCGCTGCTCCAACTCGCGCACGGAGGTGAGGTATTCGTCGAGCTTGTGCGCGTCCCGGCTGCTCAATCGTCCACGAAGCGTCTTCGCGTCTTCGTTCACGATGTCGAGCACGCTCCGGTCGCGCTTCCGCTGCGAGCCGTCGTCGAAGAGCTGATCGAACGCCTGCTGGGGGTAAATCTCCTTCGGCGCCGGCGTGGTCGGGCTGCTCCACGACACGTAAGCCGAGTAGATCGAAGTGTAGCCGCTGTCCGTGCTGTATTGCGGCCCTTCCGTGCCGAGCACGAGGCTCGACATCGGCGTTTTTTTCCCCACCTCCGCCGCGATGATCTGGTCCATCGTCGTGCCTACCTGCACATCCGTCGTCGTCTGCTTCACCGTCAGGCCGGAGAGCACGTTCATCTTCGGATAATGTCCGCCGGGGCCCGCGACCGTCGTCGGATTCCACAGCCCCCTGAAGACGAGCAGCTTGTCCTTGAGCGGCTCCAGCGGGCTGAGCGTTTTCATCAACTCCATCCCGCCCGGCCCATTGTTCGCGCCCCAGTGGTTCGGATTCACGCCATTCCCCATGAAGCACACGGCCAGCCGCCGCGGCGCGCCGTCCTTTGCGCTCGCCGCGCCCCACGCGTTCATGGATTCCAGCCACGGCAGGCTGAGCGCGACGCCCATTCCGCGGAGGAAGTGGCGTCGGGAAATCGAGGGATCGAGGGTGCGTTGATTCATGAAAATGGGAAGACGACTACTTATCCGAGTAATCACGTCGGTGCTCGTGAAATTGGAACTTTTCCTGTGCGCCCGTTCGCCGATCACGGGTCGATCGCCAGGACGACGCGGAAGCCGATGGTCGGCCCGCGGTTTCCTTCGCCGAAGCTTTCCCGCGCAGTCCACCAGATCGGCCCCTTTTCCGAGACGGCGTACGATGCGCCGCGCATCGTCCACGCACCAGGCGCCGCCGGATGGTGAAGATCCTCGCAAAGTTCCCAGACGTTCCCACCGAGGTCGTACAGACCGAAGCGGTTCGGCTTGAAGTTGCCGACCGGCGCGCTCGCGGGGAATAGATCGCGGTAACCGGGAATGGCCCTTTGCCCTTTGCACTCCTCTCCGCTGTAGTTTCCCGCGCCTTTCGGCGGCGGCCACTCGGTGCCCCACGGGAACTCCTGGATCTTCCCGCTTCGGTCCGTCGGCGTGGTCCGACTTGGGTCCTCGTGCTGGCGGCTGCCAATCGCGGCGGACCATTCGAGATCGGTCGGCAGGCGATAGCGTTCGCTCGCGCGCAGCTTTCCGCTCAACTGCTCGCGGCGGGTCAGCCAGTCGCAGAAATTTTGCGCGTCTTTCCAGCCGAGGTTCACCGCCGGGTGCTTCGGGCCCCCTGAATCTCCCGGCGGTTTCGTCCACGCTGTTTTTGTTTCGTTGACGAAGACTTCGTAATCCTGCACGCGCGTTTCCCAGCTGCTGAAGAGCAGCTTCTTCCTAGCGCCACCACTGCCCTCGATCGGGACCGGCACGAACTTCATCTCGAGCGAATTCATGAACGGCAGATCCTTGCTCGCCCTGGCGGCTAATCCCTGCCCGGCGGCGGAAAAGCCCAGCGCGGGAGTGAAAGCCGGCGCTGACGCAGCGCTCGGAGTGAGCGGCGCGGGCACCAGCACCACGCGGAAACCGCCGAGGCCGCTCGCCATCCGCGGCTGCGCTTCATCGCGCGCGGACGAAAGGAGCGCATCGTCGCCGTGGTACCACGAGCCGCCGCGCATCACCCGCGCGGTCATCTCCTTGTCGGCCCAGTCCGCGCACCATTCGCGCGCATTGCCGCTGAGGTCGTAGAGCCCGAATTCATTCTCGGAGAAACTGCCGACTGGCGAGGTCCAGGCGAACCCGTCATCGTAGCTGGCGATGTATTTGTTGTCGGGCTTCGCCTTCTGCCGCTCCGCCGCGGCATCGGCGAAATTGCCGGAGCCTTTGGTCGGCGGCCAGCCGCCCTGCCACGGATAGATGCCGTTGATCTTCCCCGCCTTGTCGTGCGGGATGGCGTTCGCATCCTCGCGGTCGCCGATGCCCACCGCGCAGCTCCACTCGTGATCGCTGGGCAGGCGATAGTTCCGCCCATCGCGCTTCGAGAGCCACGCGCAGAAAGCCGTCGCATCCTCCCAGGTCACATTCACCGCGGGATGATTGTCCTGCTGCGCAAATCCCGGCTTGTCCCACTTGCGTTTCGTCTCATTGACGAAGATGCGGTAATCCGCCACGCGCGTCTCCCATACCGAGAAATAAATCTGCTGTCCGTCGGTCGGCCCGCCCGTGATTTTCACCGGCACAAACTTCATCCCGATAAGATTTCCCGCCGGCTTCTCCTTCCCCGCCGTCGGCGCTCCCGCAGCGGCGGGCACCGCGATCGGCTCGCCGGGCAAAGGCCACAGCTTCACGAGTTCCTCACGCTTCTGCTGGAGCAGCAGCGCGTCTTCCAGCCGCAGGAGCTTGGTCAGCGCATCCTGCTTCTGGGAGAGGATCGCGTCGTAAGCGGCGCGAGCGCCCTTCGTCTTCGTCGCCCGCCAACGTGCGAGCTCGCCGGATTGATTGCGAAAGGCGGCGCGCAGCAACTGCACCCTGCTCGGCAGGCCCACGTCGGAGCCGGTCACCGTCCGGCTTTCTTGAAAGGTTTTTAGCTCCTTTTGCCACGCGATGGCCTCGGTGAGTTGTTTCGATGCCGTGGCGCGGGCGAGTCCCGACTCGAGCGCCGCCGCGTGCTGCTTCCGTAGCTCGGCCATGCTCGTCTCGAAGGGCTGCGTGACTTGCTTCACAAACGCCTCCTGCTGCTGTGCATCGACCTGCGCCAGCCACTTCTCGACTTCCGTCTGCGGCTTCGGCATCGGCGTGGAGGGCGGAGGCGCGGGCGTGGCCACGGCGACCGGTGGAGGAGTCGGCGCGGGATCGGGCGTGCCGTCGTCCCATTCGATGATGAAGCCCGCGAGCTTGGCCGTCACCGGCAGCATGCCGATCCAGGATGATCCACCGTCCTTGAGCCGCACGGCGTAGAGGCCGGCTGGTTGCTTCTTTTCGTCCGTGTCCAGCTTGGCGCGCCATAACGGGTTGCCGGAAATCCATGGAATCTTCCCGACCGGGGTGCCATTGAGCCATTTAATTTCGGTCGATTCTTCCGCGGCGCCGCCGCCGATCGCATAGCGCCGCAGTTCGTTCACTTTGAGCGGAACGATGAGATGATCTCGTGCCCACAGTGCCTCCTCTTCGGTGAGAAAGGTCGCGAGATGTCCACCCAGCGATTCGGCCTTCGTTTTCGCGGCGTTCCAATCGGCTTCGTCCGGGATCAATTGATAGCGATGACCGGCAAAGGTGAGCACTTCGCTGGGTTGCGCGGGAATCGGCGTGGACGGCTGGGGTGATGCGATCGGCGTGGCGCTGGCGGCCACGGATTTCGGTGCGGCACCGGAAGGCACGGCCACCGGCGAGGCGTTGGGCAGCGTGGCGGGCGTCGAAGCCGCAGGGGCGGCCACGACGGGAACCGGAGTCTGGATGGCGGAACGCGCGTCGTCCGACCTTGGCCGCAGGCCGAATCGCGCATAGAGCCCCGCGCCCACCGCGACGACCACCAAGCCGATCCACAACGGCACACGCGACTTCCTTCCTCCCGGCGGCACATTCCTCTTCCGCCGACCGCGAGACTCGAGCGCGGCATCCACATCGGCTTTCATGTCTGTGGTGCTCTGATAGCGGCGCTCCGGCGCCTGTTGCATCGCTTTGAGCACGATCTGATCGATGCGCGGGGCGCAGCCGATCCGTTCGCTGGGCCGCTCGAACGCGCCCTTGGGCACCTCGCGGCAGAGCATTTCGTATAGCATCACCCCGAGGCTGTAGATATCCGCGCGGTGATCGACGTGTCCCGCCTTCATCTGCTCGGGGGCCATATAGTCAGGGGTGCCCAGCACGGTCCCGGTCTGGGTCATGCCGAAGCTCTCGGGAGCCGCTTCCGTCAGCCGCGCGAGGCCGAAGTCCGCGACCTTGGCCCGACCGTCTGCAGCCACCATCACGTTCGCCGGCTTGATGTCACGATGGACGATGCCCTTTCCATGCGCATAGGCCAGCGCGGTGCAGACTTGCCCGACGATCGCGAGCGCCTGATCGATCGGGAGGTCATTTTTGTGGATGAGCTGGTCGAGGTTCGAACCGTCGACGAACGCCATCACGAAAAAGAGATGCCCCTCGGCCGTATTCCCGAAATCGTAGACGGCGATGATGTTCGGATGATCGAGCTTCGCCATCGCACGCGCCTCGCGGCGAAAGCGGTCGGCGAAATCGCGGTCAACGCTGACCTCCAGCGGCAGCAGCTTGATCGCGACGAGGCGGTCCAGCTCGATCTGCCGCGCCTTGTAAACCGCACCCATGCCACCGCGGCCGAGCAGCGAGAGCACTTCGTATTGCGGGAAAAGACGCGCTGCTTCCGCGACCGTGGGCGGCTGCCAGCCGCCGGCGCCGCTCTGCGTCATGCGCACGCTCTGCATGGCGCGGGCGAAGACCTCATCCGGACGCAGCGCGCGGATGACCGTGGGCAGCGGGGCCGTGATTGGCGCCGCGCCCGGCAGCGGGGTCATTTGCACGCCAGCCGATTCGCAGGCGCAAAGCAGGGCGGTCAGCTCGCTGTCGATATGCGCGGGGTCGAGCACGGTGTCGCCGGCGTAGGCGCGGAGCAGTTCGCGCTGCCGCGAACGAAAGTCGAAGACCGCCCGGCGCATCGCCCCGCTCGTCCGGCCGACGCGCGCGGCGGCGGAAGCGTAGCGTTCATCGTCGCCCGGCTCGAAGCCGGCAAAAGGGAGCAGCTCATTAAAAAGAACCTCCTCGCCGCGCACGGCGTATTCGCCCTGCAAAGTGGTGGTCGTAAATTCCAGCACGGTGAGCGCCCAGCGCCGCTGGAAGATGCTGTCCGGCTCGCCCGGCGGTTCGTCGGCGTAGCGCTGCGCGGCCCACGTGGCCTCGATCGCGAGCGCGGCGGGACCGCTCATTTTCACCCCCGCCGCCGCCAGCTCCGCGAGCCGCGCGGGCAGCCATTCCCGCATCCGCCCGACGCCGCTTTCCTCCGGCGAAGGAGGCGCCTCGCCGAGCCAGCGCGTGAAGCTGGCGACTGTCGCGGTGTCGGCCTCGCCCGCATCGAGCCCGGCGCGCCGCCACCAGGCGTAGACGCAATACCAGTAGCTCCCGGCGAGTTCGCGCAGCGCCTCGGCCCGATCGCCGCCCGCCGCATCGGAGGTCGCGCGCGCCCAGCGGCTTCGCGGAGGAGCCGGAGAAGTCTGATCAGAATCCGAAGGGGCAGCCATGCAGGCGATGAGTTCCGCACCGCACGACACCAGAGCGTGCGAGGCGGGTCAAGGCGCCGCGGCTCGAATCACGGCTTTCCCGGCACCAGAATCCCCACGCTCTGCATCCATTCCGCGCAGCGCTGCGGCCAGTCGTTGATCGGCTGGCCAGCCTTGCGCATGCCGAAGCCGTGGCCGCCTTTCGTGTAAATGTGCAACTCCGCGGCGAGGTTGCGCCTTTTGTATTCGAGATAAAGCGAGGCCGCCTCGATCGGGTTCGATTTGTCGTCGTGCGCGACGACGAAAAACGCCGGCGGCGCATCCGCCGGCACGCTGAATCCGGCGCGGAATTTCGTCTTGTCCGCCGCATCGAGGAATCCGCCGCCGTAGACGAACACGAGGAAGTCCGGTCCGCGCGGATCGTCCACGTCCAGCTTCTGCGGATAGGTCCGCTCACCGCGATCCCACGCCGCGTGGCCCGCGAGATTTCCGCCCGCGGAGAAGCCGAGAATGCCCACCCGCTTCGGATCGACGCCCCACTCGCCGGCCCGATGCCGGACGATTCCAAGCGCGCGCTGCGCGTCCTCCACTGGCAGCTTGTAGGGCTGGGCATCATCCCGCGTCGGCGTCCGATATTTCAGCAGCACCGCGGTCACGCCGATCGAGTTCAGCCATTCGCACACCTGCGTCCCCTCGAAGGAATACGAGAGAAACATGTAGCCGCCGCCCGGCGCCACGATCACCGCCGCGCCGTTCGGCGTCTCGGGGCGATAGATCGTGATCGTCGGATCCGTCACCTCACTCACCCGCGTAGGCGACACGCCACCATGCTCCTGGATCTGCTTCGCCGTCGCTTCGGATTTCGGAGGCAGCGGCGTCGGCGGGCCTTCGGGCCAAAGCGGGAGCGTGAGCGGCTCGGCGGCGGCCAGATGCGCGGCGATGACGACGGCGATGAGGGAGAGAAGCGATTTCATGTTCAAGAGGGAAGACGGCCAGTGCGTGGAAAAGGAAACCGCGGATTTCGCGGATTGACGCGGATTGCCGAAAACGAATCCGGGCAATCCGTGAAATCTGCGGTCCTCCATGCTCCGCTCCGGAGAGGAGCGTGAGGTCCATCGACTGCGCGCCGCCCTCACTCCCACCACCTCCTTTCCCAAACCACTCCGCCAAGCGGCGCTTCGCTCAGGATGACAGGCTTTGGGAGCGCTCACACTTCACTCGTTGCGGCGATTGAGGAACTGGCGGCTCTGCGCGACGGCGAGCACGGCGGCGGAAAACTTGCCGCCGGATTTCGCGAGTTCGAAGCGCATCGTTTCCACGAGCGGCTTGTCGGTCGGGAGCAGCGAACGGCCGAGTGCGTAGCCGACGAGCTTGCTGCAGAGATTGTTTGTCACCTCGGCTTCGTGCTGGGCGAGGAAGCCGCGCAGGCCCGCGATGCCGCGGAATTCCGGGCTCGTTTTCCAGCGTCCGGAATCGTCGATGTCGAGTCCGGCTTCGTCCTTGGCGCGGGCGCGACCGATGGGATCGAACCCTTCGAGCGCGAAGCCGAGCGGGTCGATGCGGTCGTGGCAGGTGGCGCAGTTTTTGTCGGCGCGGTGGCGCTCGAGTCGCTGGCGCAGCGTGGACGCGGCGCTCACGCTGTCGTCGAGCTTGGGCACGTCATTCGGCGGCGGCGGCGTGGGCAGGCCGAGCACGGCGGTGAGCAGCCAGTTGCCGCGCAGCACCGGGCTGGTGCGGTGCGGGTAGGAATTCTTCGTGAGCACCGTGCCCATGCCGAGCACGCCGCCGCGGTGATACGGCGCGACGTTCACCTTGCGGAACTCGCCGCCCTGAACGCCGGGAATCCCGTAGAAGGTGGCGAGGCGATCGTTCAGGAAGGTGTAATCCGCACCGACGATCTCGCCCACCGGGCGGTCTTCGCGGATGACGTGGGTGAAGAAGTCGAACGTCTCCCGATACATGTCGCGCCGCAGTTCGGGAGTGAACTCGGGAAATTTTTTCGCGTCGATGTTCGCGTTCGCGACGAAGCCGTTGAACTTCAGCCACTGCCCGGCAAACTCCTGCGCGAGTCCGTTCGCGCGCCAGTCGCGCAGCATCCGCCGGGTCTCGCGGGCGAGCACCTCGGGTTGGAGCAGCGAGCCATCGGCCGCGGCGGCGCGCAGCGTGGCGTCGGGCGTGGAGGCCCACATGAAGTAGCTGAGCCGTGTCGCGAGTTCCCAAGCGCTGAGTTTGCGTTCGCCGGGCTCGCTGGCGTCTTCGAGTTTGAAAAGAAACTTCGGCGAGACGAGCAACCGCACGAGCACCTCGCGGCCCGACGATTCACGATCGAGCTCCCGGGCGCGCGCGTCGTCGTAGAGCTTCGCGATCTGCGTGGATTCATCGCCCGTGAGCGGACGGCGCCAGGCGCGGGTGGCGAAGTCCGCGAGGTGGCGCTTCACCGCTTCGTCCCAGTCCTTCGCCTGCTGCGGATTGAGCCTCGGATCGCGCACGAATTTCCAGTCGATCATCATCCGTTCCCACCGCGTTTTTTGCTCCGGGGAAATGAGCGCGGTGAGCTGCGGGTCGCTGAGGTAGTAGACGCTCGCGGCCTTTCCGCCGCGTTGGAAATTGCGCGAAATCTCCTCGAGGCGGCGCAGGGATTCGTCGGGGAAAGCCACCTTCATCACGCCGAACTCATGCCCCAACTTGCGCGTCGCGGTGCTGCCCACTTTCCAGACCGTGAGCACGCCGGGCATCACCTTGGTCGGGTCGGGCGGCGTGCCGATCACGGCCTTCCATTGCACGCTCGCGAGGTCGGCTTCCGGCGTGTCGATGTCGAGCTTGCCCCCGGCGCGGAAGCCCGTCGCTTCGGGCGGCAACGGCAGCGTGATCACCACCGGTGCCTGCACCACGATCGCATCCGGCTTCGCAGTTTTGCCGCGCGGATCCTTGCCAAATTTCGCCAGCACCGCTTCGGCCTCTGCGATGCGCGGCTGGAGTTGCGCCGTTTCGGCGGGATTCGCCGCGAGGCGCTCCTGCTCGACCCGCAGGCGATTGCGTAACCAGTCGAGATAAGCCTGCTTCTTCGTTCCCTCCTCCAGCGTTAGGCCGTCGAAGGTCACCCAGTCGCCGGTATTCCCATCGGCCACGTCGCCGAGGACGATGTGGACTTGCGGCTGGCCCGCGACATCCACGCGAAAGTCGTAACGCCGGATGCCATCCGAATCCTGCTGATGCCGCTGCACGCCTTCGCCCGGATGATCTTTCGGCCCGAGCCAGGAGCGCCGCTGCGCCTGGATCGCCGCGAGTTTTTCCGGCAAGCCTGCAGGCAGTTCCTGCGGCTTTGCGGCATCCGGCGGCGGCAGCTCGCGCCACGGCGCGCGGGTGAGTTCGAGGTAGCGCGATTTCGGCTCGTCGCGGCTCAGGATTTCCCACCAGTTTTCGAGAAAAGGCCGCATCAGCTTGGCATCCTTCGCGAGCTGTTCGAGCGACGCCGCACCGGTGATCGCGCGATGTTTCCACCTCCAGCAGGCCAGCATGTAATCCGCCTCGCGCATGTCATCGCCATCTTTGGGCAGGAAGGGCTCGGCCATCTTCTGATACCACACGTAGAGCCCCTGCTCGGCCTGCGCCTTCACCTGCACCGGCCCGCGTAGGCCGATGCGCTGCGCGGAAAATTGCACGCCGCTCCCCGGCATGATCGTCGCGTGATCCGCCAGCTTCCGCGCCGCGGCGAAATACTTCTCCAGCCCCTGCGGACTCACGAACAGCACGTCGCCGATATTCGAGAATCCCTCGCCGCCGCCGCCATCGGGGGAAAACTCCTGCGCGAGCGCGAGGTCGGTTCCTGTAAGATCGCGGATCGTGCGATCGTATTCCGCGTTGGTCAGCCGCCGCATCGTCACCGTGCCGGGATCGCCGGCATTCGCGCGCATCGCCGTCTCGAGCGAAGCGCCGAGCCACTTCAGCGCCCGCTCCTTCTCCGCCGCCGCCAGCTCCGGCTTGTCCTCCGGCGGCATGTCGCCGGAAGCGATTTGCTCCTTCACCTTCGTCCACAGCTCGAACTCCGAGCCGATCTTCGGATCGCCATCGAGCTTCTTCAGATCCACGCCGCCCTTCGTCTTCTTGCCGCCGTGGCAGTCGTAGCAGTGCTGCTCCAGCAGCGGGCGCACGTCCTGCCACGCGCCGTCCGCAGGCTCAGCGGTCGCCGTGAACGGCCACAGCGGGGCGAGGGCGGCGATGAAAAGTGCGCGGCGTGAGGGCATCGGAGATAAACGAAATTAGGTCGGCAAACGGCGACTGTCCGGCGATCGGTTTCTTAGCCGGAACGAGCGACGGAACGTAGGCCGGATTTGCAATCCGGCACCAGACGATGTGGGCGGTTTCAGCGCACGGAAGGCGGGCGTAGGCGGATTGAAAATCCGCCCTACGTTCCGCGCCCCGTCTGCCGCATCGCTCCGGCTGCGAGAGTGAACGGTGAACTCTAAGCAGCCTGTCATCCCGAGCGAAGTTCCGCGGGGGCGAAGGTGGGGCGGAACGCAGTCGAGGGACCTCGGATTGCCGGGAACCGCACGATCTCCCGCAGGCCGGGGTCCCTCGCCTCCGTTACACTCCGCTCGGGATGACAGACGTTTTCCGCGACCGAGCGCAAGAAGAGGCCGAGGCATTGGTTTGCTGTCGAAGCAGCGCCCTGCTCGGGGCGACGGGGGTTTTGGGAAGAGCGTTGCGCGCCGGAAGATCTCCTCTCCCCGCTCACTTCCCGCCGCGCCTGTTGTAGACCGCGAGCGTGGTGACGAAGTCCACCGCGCGCTGCAAAACGGCGTCGCGGAGGACGATTTTCTTCTCCGCCTTCGCTTTCTGCGCGGCTTGCGCGGCGTCGAGTTCGGGGTTCGTGCCGGCGACGAGGGCGGCTTCGTTCATGCGGATGCGTTCGGTTTCGAAGACCAGTTCTGCGACGCCTTTTTCCAGTCCGCGCTGAAGCACCGCGGTCGTCGTCTCGGCGGGCACGTCGACTGCGATGTCGGGCTTCACGCCGCCGGGGAAGACGGTCGTTTTATCCGGCAGCGCGACCTCGGCCACGGCGATGCGGACGAGCTTGCCGCTGGCGAGCGGGAAGCTCTGAAACTCGACGGCTTCGCCGCGCGTCTGCTGGCCGATGATCATGGCATTCACGTGGGTGCGGAGCACGGCGGCGATCACCTCGGGCGTGCCGGCGGATTCCGCGGAGACGAGGACCACGAGCACGCCGGTGAACTTCGGGTCGTCCTTCGAAGTGAGCACCTGCTCCTGCTTCACGTTCGCCTTGCGCACGGTGAAGAGCACTTTCCCTTTCGGAACGAACCGGCGGCAGACCTCGGCCATCGGTTCGAAGTCCGCGCTGCCCGGCGTGGCGCGCAAGTCGAGCACGACCGAGCCGAGTTTGGCTTCGGAGAAACGGGCGAGCGCGGTGTCGAGTTCGGCGAGATTCGTGACGGATGCGTCGCCGAGTCGGGCATAGCCGATGCGGCCATCGAGCACCTCGCTGCGGAACGGGCGGCCCGCCGCTTCACCCGCCGTCGGGGCCTCGAGAATGGCTGCTCCCGGCGCGAGCCGGGTGAGCGCGCCGAGGACGGTCGCGCGCTTCAGCGGGAGGTCGGCGAGCATCTCGGGCTTGATGAAATGGTCGCGTAGCAGGGTGAGCACTTCGTCGAGTTCCTCGCTGGAGAGGTTGTCGATGAGCTCGGCGGCGGATGGTGCGGATTTCGTTTCGACTGTGGGAGATTGGGCGCGGAGGGCGGACGAGGTGAGGAGCAGGGCGGTCAGCGCAGGAACCACGGGGAATTTCATAGGGCGGCCGGGAAGCTAGGCGGGCAGGCCCTTTACCGCAATATCGCGGCGGAATTGCGCGCCCTCGAAGTGGATCGCGGCGACGGCGGCGTAGGCTTTTTCGCGCGCCGCTGCTAGGTCTGACGCGAGCGCGGTAACGCCGAGCACGCGGCCGCCGGCGGTGACGATCGCGTCGCCGTCGCGGCGGGTGCCGGCGTGGAAAACGGTGGCGTCCGCGCGGTCGAGGCCGGTGATCGGTTTCCCGCTCGCGTAGCTGCCGGGATAACCGCCGGAGGCCATGATGACGCAGACCGCGACCTCAGGCCGCCACTTCGCGGAGACGCTCGCGAGGCGGCGGTCGATCGTCGCTTCGAGCAACTCAACGAGATCGCTTTCGAGCCGCGTGAGCAGGACCTGCGTTTCGGGGTCGCCGAAGCGGCAGTTGAATTCCAGCACCTTCGGTCCATCGGCGGTGATCATCAGGCCGGGAAAAAGCATCCCGCGGAAATCGAGGCCGTCCGCTTTCACTCCGGCGATGAAAGGATCAAGGACCTCGCGGCGGATGCGCTCTTCCAGCTCGGGCGTGACCAGCCGCGCGGCGGGGCTGAACGTGCCCATGCCGCCGGTGTTCAGGCCGAGGTCGCCGTCGAGCGCGCGTTTGTGATCCTGCGCGCTGGGGAAGAGCAGGTAGCTGTCGCCATCGACGAGCGCGTGGACGGAACATTCTTCCCCGACGAGAAATTCCTCGATGACCACGCGGCTGCCGGCTTCGCCAAACTTCCGCTCCTCCATGATCTCGCGGATCGCCTGCTCGGACTCGGCGAGCGTGGCTGCGATGATCACGCCTTTGCCGAGCGCGAGACCGTCCGCTTTTACCACGATGGGATGCGGCATCGTTTTCGCGAATGCCTTCGCTTCCGCGGCGTCGCTGAAGTTTCCCGAGCGAGCGGTGGGAATGCCGTGGCGCTCCATGAATTCCTTGGCGAAGACCTTCGACGATTCCAGCCGCGCCGCCGCCTGGCGCGGACCGAACGCGCGCAGGCCGGCGTCTTCAAAAAGATCGACGAGACCGGCGGCGAGCGCGTCATCGGGGCCGACGACGGTGAGCGCGATGCCTTCGCTTTTTGCAAAGTCGAGGAGTTGCGCCGGTTCGGTGATTTTGATCGGCGCGCAGGTGGCGATTTCGGCGATGCCGGCATTGCCCGGCGCGCAGTAGACGGCGGTGACGCGGGGCGATTGGCGCAGCTTCCAGACGAGGGCGTGTTCGCGGCCGCCGCTGCCGATGACGAGGACTTTCATGAGGAGCGCGGAGGCTAGTGGCCGCGCCGGGGTGGTGCAATGCGGAGGTGAGGGCGTGGGCGCTTCTGGCGCGGAGCGCCTGGTCGAAAAAAATGTCATCCTGAGCGGAGTTCCTCGTGGGCGCAGGCGGGGAGGAACGGAGTCGAAGGACCTCTCGCATCTCGCGGCGCGCCTTTGCCTGCCTGGGGAAAAGTTAGAGGTCCTTCGACTTCGCGCCGCACCACACACCCCGCCTCCACCTTTCCCATTCCTACTACCACGCGGCGCTCCGCTCAGGATGACAGGGTTTGATTTGGACGGATGCATTTCAGCACAGGTAAAGCCCATGCACGCTCCACGGCCCGGCGCAATCCGCGCCTGAGAGGAGAGGTCCACGAAAGACACGAAAGGACACGAAATGCAGAACTCTTCTTTCGTGCCTTTCGTGTTTTTCGTGGACCGAAACTCCGGCGGCATGCGTCATGTCTGAGGACTCGCATCCGCCCCGATGACTCCCTCTTCCCGCAACCATCGCCTGCTCCTCGCCGCCGCGTTGCTCGTGGTCGTCGGGGCGCTGTGGTGGTTTGGGCGGGTGAATGGGCCGGCGCAGCCCGGCGCACCTGACGCGAGGCCGACGCCGGCGCCCGCTACTCCGGCGGCACTCGGCAGCGCTGCGGCTCCTTCTTCCACCGGATCGAAAAAGCCCACGCCCGCCGAGCAGTGGCGCGAGGCGGAGCGGCGCAGCGGCGTGGATGCGTCGAACATTTACAAGAACGCGTTCGTGCTCTTCAACGCGCTGACCGACGCGGAGAAAAAGATGCTGCGCAATCCGAAGGACGAGGTGGATGCGGACGCGGCGGCGGCGCTATTTGCGAAGATCCAGCCGATCCTCGCCAAGCTGCGCGAGGCGATGAAAGCGGACTACTGCGACTGGGGCGTGGCGCCAATCTCCTTCGACACGCCGCTGAACTACATGACGCAGGCGCAGGATCTCGGGAAGCTGGCGCTGTGGTCGGCGGGGTATCGGCTGCACGAGGATCCGGCGAATGCGCTGGAGGATCTGCAGACCCGCGCGCGGCTCGGGCATCACCTTTCCGATGTGCTGATCGGCGGGCTGGTCTCGGCGAGTTTCGAGGCTTCGGCGGCCGAGCTTTTGCGGGGAAATGTCGGCGGGCTGAATGCGGCGACGCGTGCGGCGGCGGTGGACTTTCTCGCCGGCTCGACGCTGGATGCAGACTTCGGCCGCGCTTTCGCCGGGGAAGCGGAAATGGCGGAGAAGATCGTGGGCGATCTGCTGCGGAAGTCGCGCGAGGAACGGCGGGCAATGTTCGCCGGCTTCGATGTGGGGGAGAAGACCGGGGACAAGCGTGCCCAGCAGGAAGAGCTCGTCGCCTTTCTCGACTCGCCGGAACGCGCGACGGCCGAGGCGACATTCATCCGCGCGACGGAAGAAAAACTCGCTGCGTCGCTCGCGTTGCCCGAGGCGGAGTTTCAGGCGTGGTGGAAGGCGACGGTCGCGGAAATCGAGAACGGGCATCCGTTCGCGCAGCAGATCATTCCGGCGGTCGCGGGCGTGCAGGCGCGGATGCAGCAGCGGCGGGTGGAGCGGGTGCTTTTCGCCGCGGGCGTGGATGTGCTGGAGAATGGCGTGGGCCAGCTCGGGAAATATCGCGACCCGGCGACGGGCGCGCCGCTGCGGTATGTGGCGACGCCCGGCGGCTTCGAGCTGCGCGGGACGTACGAGGCAAAGGGGAAGCCGGTGACGCTCGCTTTCCCCGGCCCGGCGGCGAGTCGCTGAGCGGATCGCGGCATTTCCGGGAGCCGTGACGCTTTCGTCGTCATTCCGCCACGCATGGCGCGGGTTCGTGACGTTTGCCGCCAGATCTTTCCAATCCCGGTCTTCCCGCGCCAAAGCGCCGCCGCAATACCTCGTGGCGCCATGAAACGCACCTCACCACTTCCCTTCATCCTCGCCTCAAGCATCGCTCTCGTAGTGTCTGCTTCGGCGCAAATCAAAGGACCGAGCACCGCCTCGACGCCTTACGCCGTCCCGACGAGCCCGCTCGTCAAAACCTATTCGATCGCCACGGTGGATAACACCGGCGCCACGCCCGACGACGTCTTCGCGAAGACCGGCGGAGGCACCTACAGCATGTCCGGCATCCCGGACGGACTCGGCGCCTTCGACAATGGCGACCGCACCTTCACCGTCCTGATGAATCACGAGCTCGGCAACACGGCCGGCGTGGTCCGCGCGCACGGCAGCGTGGGCGCCTTCGTTTCGCAGTGGGTGATCAACAAGGACACCCTCGCGGTGGTGAGCGCGAAGGACATGATCAACAGCGTGGTGACGTGGAATAGTGGCACCTCCACCTACAACGCGCCCGGCACCACGGCGTTCGGCCGCCTCTGTTCGGCGGATCTCCCGGCGGTGAGCGCCTTCTCGAATGGCGCGCTGGGAACGACGGAGCGCATCTTCATGAGCGGCGAAGAAACGGGCACCGAAGGACGCACCTTCGCGCACCTCGTGACCGGCGCGAATGCCGGTGTGAGCTACGAACTGCCCCGCCTCGGGAAATTCTCGTGGGAGAACTCGGTCGCCGCCCCGCTTGCCCAAAACAAGACGGTGGTGCTCGGCACGGACGACGGCTCGGGAACGAACCAAGGCGTCTACCTTTATGTCGGGACGAAGACCAGCACGGGCAATGAAATCGAGCGCGCCGGTCTGACCAATGGCCTGCTCTACGGCATCAAGATCGACGGCGGCGCAGCGCAGTCCGAATCGCGCACGACGGACTTCGGCATCGGGAAAAATGGCACGAAACCCTTCAGCCTCGTGCTCGCTCCGAATAGCGGCGACGTGAGCAATGTCACTGGCACCGCGCTGGACGCGCACAGCGCCGCAAACGGTGTCACGAGCTTCCTTCGCCCCGAGGACGCCGCGTGGGACACGATCAGCAACAACAAGGTCTACTTTGCGACCACGGATCGCTACGATCAGGTGAAGGACGGCGTCGGCGCGCAGGTCGGCCGGAGCCGACTGTGGTCGCTGGAATTCTCCGACATGGCGAACCCGCAAAACGGCGGCACGGTCAAACTCCTGCTCGATGGCACCGAGAGCCTGAACATGATGGACAACATCGCGGTCGATCTCGACGGCAACATCGTGATCGTCGAAGACGTGGGCAACCAGCAGCACAATGGCAAGATCGTGAAGTTCAACCCGACCACCGGAGTGATCGAGTCGCTCGCCCAGCACGATCCGGCGCGCTTCGGGGGCATCGGGGTGCCTGCGACCTCGCCCTTCAGTCAGGACGAAGAATTCTCCGGCCCAATCGACGTCACCGCGATCTTCGCGGACAGCGCGCTGAAGACCGATCCGAATCAGCGCTTCTACCTCTTCGACGACCAGGCGCACTACACGACGGGCGCCACCGCGAGCCAGGTCGAAGGCGGACAGCTCCTCCTTCTCTCGGCAGTGCCGGAACCCGGCACGATCCTCTGGGGCGCCGGTCTCGCGATCTTCGCGGGTATCCGTCGCAATCGCTCCCGCCGCGCTTAATCGCTCCGGCTTAAACTCCTAATCCACCCACCGGGGTTCCCTGTCTCAACCGCGGGGAACCCCGGTCCCTTTTTATGAAAGTCAGCCACACT
Source organism: Chthoniobacter sp. (assembly GCA_031424375.1). Lineage (GTDB taxonomy): Bacteria > Verrucomicrobiota > Verrucomicrobiia > Chthoniobacterales > Chthoniobacteraceae > Chthoniobacter. The sequence continues at coordinate 63,491 of JANPHH010000146.1, forward strand.
GTTTTCCGTCTCTCACTCCTCGCAGTCGCTTCACTGTTCACGACCTCCTCCGCCCTTGCGCTGGTCTATCGGGAAAACATCTCCGGAGACCTGTCGAGCAACCACCTCGCGCCGACGCCGCTCACCTTCGACGTGAGCGTGAACCGAATCTCGGGAACGATGGGCGGCGACCCCGGCGAAGGGATCCCGCTCGACCGGGATTTCTTCAAATTCACGCTCGCTCCGGGGCAGGCCCTGACCTCGATCAACGTGCTCCAGTTTGACCCGCAAGGTCAGTCCTTCTACGCGATCTCGGGTGGCCCCACCATCGGCATCACTTCCCCGGCGGATCATCTCTCGAACGTGCTCGTGACCGGGCTCGGCGAGATCCTCGATGACCTCGACAACGGCTCCTACAGCGGCGGCCTCGGCCTCACGGCTCCACTCCAGCCGGGGACCTACACGGTCTGGTTTCAGGAACTCGCTTCCGTGGTCACCTACGACTTCGCCTACACCGTCACGTCGAATGTCGCACCCGTCCCCGAGCCGGGCACGGCCATCTGGGGTGCCGCCCTCGGGATCTCTTTGGCTCTACGGCGGTGTCGTCTTCGGACCGGGTGGGGGTCTTAAAGGATCCCTCGAAAGCCTGTCATCCCGAGCGGAATGGAGGGAGCCTAAGCGACCTGAATGAAGTCGAGGGACCTCGGAGTGCCGGGAACTGCGCGATCTCCCGAAGGCTGAGGTCCCTCGGCTCCGTTACACTCCGCTTGGGATGACAGAGCTTGGTGAAAGTTCGACGCCCGCGGCATCGTGCCGGGTCAACCGATTCGTCGTCGGTCGGTGGGCTTCTTGGTTGGAAAACGCATCCTCCGGAGGTTGTTCCCGGCACTGACGGTGGAACCCCGGTCGCGCTTTTTGCGGGCGGCGAGCGATAGAAGATTTCCCTCCCCGCGCTGCATCCGCTAGCCTCCGCGCGCCATGAAGAAATTGTTCGCGTTCCTTTTCCTCGCCACTGCTCTGCCGCTCCTCGCCGAGCCGCCGGTGATCACCGTCTCGAAGAGCGACAAGCTCGCGATCGCCGTGACCGGATTGCCCGCGAGCGAGGCGAAGATTCTCGAGAACGATCTCGCGATGTCGGGCTTCTTTAGCGTGGTGCCGCAGGGCAGCGCGGGGTTCATTGCGGGCGGTTCGTCGACCGGCAGTTCCCTCAGTGGGAATGTGACCGATCGCAGTGGTAAGACGGTGCTGAGCAAGACCTTCAGCGGCGCCGGTCGGAGCAAGGTGCATCAGTATGCGGATGAGATCGTCGAGACGCTGACCGGCCACAAGGGCATCGCCAACAGCAAGATCGCCTTCGTGGCCACGCGCAGCGGAGCGAAGGAAATCTACACCGCGGATGCCGACGGCTCGGGCGTCAATCAGCTCACCAAAGACGCCAGCATCAGCGTCGCGCCGTGCCTTTCGCCGGATGGCCGTTCGCTGGTCTACACCGGCTACAAGAGCGGTTACGCGGACGTTTACGAAATCAATCTCGGCAGCGGCGCGCGCAATCGGATCATCAAGTTTCCCGGCACCAATTCCGGCGCTGCGTATTCGCCCGATGGCGGCCGCATCGCGGTGACGCTGAGCAAGGATGGCAACCCCGAGCTGTATGTGACCGGCTCGGGCGGCGGCGGTGCGCGGCGGCTCACGCGCACGGCCGGTGTGGAAAGCTCGCCCACGTGGTCGCCAGATGGCGGGGAGATTATTTATTCGAGCGACGAGGGCGGTTCGCCTCGGCTCTTTCGCATCTCGTCCGGCGGCGGGAGCGGGCGTCCGGTCGGGCCAGACGGATACAGCACCGAGCCTAACTGGTCGCCCGACGGAAAAAAGATCGCCTACAACACGCGCAGCGGCGGCTTTCAGGTGAGCATCCTCGACCTCGCGAGCGGCAGCGTGCGCACCGTGGGCGAAGGCCAGGACCCGGTGTGGGGCGCGGATTCCCGGCACCTCATCTTCTCCACCGGCAGCTCGCTCGTCCTGCTCGATACCCAGACGGGTCAGCGGACGAATCTGGTCAGCGGCCTCGGCAAGATTTCCGAACCGACCTGGTCGCGCTGAGCGGGAGTGGCGGCGAAGAGGTCCACGAAAAATACGAAAGGCACGAACACAAAACGAGGTTTTGGGCCGTGGCTCACTTTGCCCGGAATTGTAGGGCGGGCGCTTCGCCTGCCCAAGGCAACCGGGGCGGTCGCCCTACAATCGCGGCTGAAACTGAGTCACTACCTCATTTCGTGTCCTTTCGTGTTTTTCGTGGACCATCCCGGCGTGCATTTAGAAAGTCAGTGAGCTAAAGACGGCTCTCCTTTTGCCCAACCCCAATTCTCACCACATGAAACTCGCCCTGCATTTCACCGCACTCGCCCTCACTTCCCTGCTCCTCACCAGTTGCGCCAAGAACAAAGGCGCGGGTGGCGCGGGCGGCGCCGCCGATGGCGACTTCGTCAGCGGCAGCGCGCTGCCGGATCGGCAGGAGGGCGTTTCCTTCCTGAGCAGCAATGTGGATCGCAATAAATTTTCGCCCGTCTATTTCGGGTTCGACAGCTTCACGGTGAGCGGCGGCGAGCAGGGCAAGGTGCAGCAGGTCGCGGAGTTCATGCGCAGCAACGGCAACTCCGTGATCCTCGCGGGCTTCACCGACGAACGCGGCACGCCGGAATACAATCGCGGCCTCGGCGAACGCCGCGCGCAAGCCGTGCGCGAGGCGCTGATCCGCGCGGGCGCGCCGGGCGGCAAGATCCAGACCGTGAGCTTCGGTTCGGAGATGCCCGCGGATGGCGGTTCGAGCGAAAGCGCCTGGGCGAAAAACCGCCGCGCGGAATTCGGCGTCGTGCGCTGAGGGGTGAAAGCGCACTCGAAACAGTGTGTCATCCCGAGCGGAATGGAGGGAGTCTAAGCGACCAGAATGCACTCGAGGCTTTGCGAGAGGTCCGTGGTGCCATGGGGACAATCGAGGGACCCCGGATGACCGGATTTCGTGCGATCATCCGCAGGCTGAGGTCCTTCGACTCCGTTACACTCCGCTCAGGATGACAAACGTTCGTTTGTTACGTGCCCCCGGCGCGCACGGCAAACCCTCGACTTAGCAACGATCCACCTATGTCGCCCCTCGACCTCACCATCCTCATGCCCTGCCTCAACGAAGCGGAGACCCTCGTGGCCTGCATCGCCAAGGCGAAGCTGGGCATCGAGCGCGCGGGCGTGCCGGGCGAGGTGTTGATCGCGGATAACGGCTCCACGGACGGCTCGATCGAGCTGGCGGAAAGGCACGGCGCCCGCGTGGTCCACGTCACCAAAAAAGGCTACGGCAACGCGCTCCGCGGCGGCATCGAGGCGGCGCAGGGGCGGTGGATTTTGATGGGCGATGCGGATGACAGCTACGACTTCTCCGAAGCGCCGCGCTTTGTGGAAAAACTGCGCGAGGGGCACGACATGGTGATGGGCTGCCGCTTGCCCAAGGGCGGTGGCACGATCATGCCGGGCGCGATGCCTTTCAAAAACCGCTGGCTCGGAAATCCCGTGCTCAGCTTCCTCGGACGGCTGCTCTTTCGCACGCCGATCCGCGATTTCCACTGCGGCTTGCGCGCCTTTACCCGCGACGCTTACGAGCGCATGGCGACGAAGACGACGGGGATGGAATTTGCCAGCGAGATGGTGATGAAATCCTCCATCCAGGAGATGCGCGTGGCCGAAGTGCCGATCACGTTGCACAAGGACGGCCGCTCGCGCCCGCCGCATCTCAAACCCTGGCGCGACGGCTGGCGGCACCTGCGCTTCATGCTGATCTATTCGCCGCGCTGGCTCTTCCTCATGCCGGGGATTTTTTCCGCAGCGGTCGGTGCGCTCGCGGCGCTCGCGATCTTTTTCGGCCCGCTGCAGTTTGGCCACGTGCAGCTCGATGCGGGCACGCTGGCGGTGGCGTGCATGCTGTTCACCATCGGTGTGCAGCTCGTGGCGTTTGCGTTTTTTGCGAAGGTCTTCGCGATCGGCGAAGGGCTGCTGCCGGATGATCCGCGGTTCTCGCGGGTGTTCCGCTTTTTCACGCTGGAGAAAGGGCTGATCGCCGGCGCGGTCACGCTGACCGCGGGGCTCGGTCTGCTCGCGTGGTCGGTGTGGATTTGGAAAATGGCCGGCTTCGGCGCGATGCCGTATCCCGCGAATCTCCGCCGCATCATCGCCGCCGCCACGCTCATCATCGTGGGCCATCAGGTCATGGCGGCGAGCTGGTTTCTCAGCGTGCTGGGTCTGAAGACCACTTCGCGCAAGCCGCCGGAACCGGCATGACGTGGGACTATCTGATCGTCGGCGCTGGGTTCGCCGGCACGGTGCTGGCGGAGCGGCTCGCTTCGCAGCGCGGCGCCACCTGCTGTGTCATCGACCGCCGCGATCACATCGGCGGTAACGCCTTCGACAAATATGACGCCGCGGGCGTGCTCGTGCATCCCTACGGCCCGCACTACTTCCGCACGAACTCGGATCGCATCGTCGAATACCTCTCGCAGTTCACCGCGTGGCGGCCGGTGGATTACAAGATCCTGAGCTGGACGGAGGGACGCTACTGGCAGTTCCCGATCAATCTGAACACCCTCGAGCAACTGCTCGGCCGGCCGAGCACGAGCGAGGAAATGGAGGCCACGCTCGCGGAGTGGCGCACGCCGATCGCGCACCCGCGCAACTCCGAGGAACAGATCCTCGCGCAGGTCGGTCCGCGGCTCTACGAGATGTTCTTCAAGGGCTACACGCGCAAGCAGTGGCAGCGCGATCCGCGCGATCTCGACGCCAGCGTCTGCGGTCGCATCCCGATTCGCACGAACCGCGACGACCGCTTCCTGAGCGAGAAATTTCAAGCGCTCCCGACCGACGGCTACACGCCGATGTTTCAGCGCATGCTCGCGCATCCGAAGATCGAGGTGCGGCTGCGCACCGACTACCGCGAGGCGCGCGCGCAGATTCCGCATCGGCATCTCATCTTCACCGGCGCGGTGGATGAATATTTCGACCACTGCTTCGGCGCGCTGCCGTATCGCTCGCTGCGCTTCGAGCCGGAGACGGTGCAGCAGGAATTTTTTCAACCCGCGATGCAGGTGAACTATCCGAACGATCATGAATTCACCCGCATCGTGGAGCTGAAACATGCGACCGGGCAGCAGATTCCCGTGACGACGATCGTCCGCGAATACCCGCTCGCCGCGGGCCCCGGCGCCGAGCCGTATTACCCGATTCCCGCGCCGGACACGCGGGCGCTCTACGAGCAGTACGCCGAGCGGGCGCGCATTGAGCCGGGTGTGAGTTTCGTCGGGCGACTGGCCGCTTACCGCTACTACAACATGGATCAGGTCGTGGGGATGGCGCTGGCGGAGTTTGAAAAACTGGCGGCACGGCCGACGGGCTGAGTGGGTCTGCGGGAACCGCAGCCAGCCTGTCATCCCGAGCGCAATGCAGGGAGCCTGAGCGACCAAAATGCAGTCGAGGGACCTCGGATGACCGGGAACTGCACGATCCCCCGGAGGCGGAGGTCCCTCGGCTTCGTTACCCTCCGCTCGGGATGACAGAGGTTTTCGAGATTCGGTCCCCCCCCTGAGCGTCCTTTTTGTTTCCCTCGCGCGGGTTTTGGTTTTAAGTCCCCGCTCCTTCGGCGGACGCCCGCGTTCGCAGCAACGAATCCCTTTCATCCCATGGCCAAATACATCGAAATGCCCAAACTGAGCGACACCATGACCGAGGGTGTCCTCCTCAAGTGGCGCAAAAAAGAGGGCGACAAAGTGGAGACCGGCGACGTGATCGCGGAGGTGGAGACCGACAAGGCGACGATGGAAGTCGAGGCGTTCGACGACGGTGTCCTGCACAAATTTCTCGTCGCCGAGGGCGGCAAGGTGCCGATCGGCGAGAAGATCGCGCTGCTGCTCGGCAAGGGTGAAGCGGCGCCGAAAGACGGTGAAATGCCGGTGACCGAGACGAAGAAATCCGCGTCGGCGAAAGCCGACACGATCGCGCCGCCGAAGGGTGAAGCGCCTGCCGCCAGCGCCACGACCGCGAAGGCTCCCACGGCCGCGAGCGGCGAGCGGGTGAAAGTGTCCCCGCTGGCGAAGAAGATCGCCGCGGAAAAAGGAGTGCAGCTTTCCGGTCTCGCCGGCACCGGACCTGGCGGACGCATCGTGGCCAAGGATGTGGAAGGCGCGCAGGCGGGGGCTCCGGCGGCGAAAAGCGCGGCGGCTCCGATCGCCTCGACTCCGGCGGGCGCGGGCGATCAGAAGATCGCGCTCAGCGGCATGCGCCGCGTGATCGCCGAGCGACTGCTCACGAGCAAGACGACGATCCCGCATTTCTATCTCAACATCGAAGTCGACGCCGGTCCGCTGATGAAATTCCGCGGTGAGGCGAATGCCGCGACCGAAGCGGCCGGCGGCTCGAAGCTGACGGTCAACGACTTCATCCTCAAGGCGGTTATCGCCGCCGCGGTCAAGGTGCCTGCGGTCACTGCGAGCTTCGCCGGCGACTCGATCATCCAATATGGCAGCGTGAATCTCAGCGTGGCGGTGGCGGTGGACGACGGGCTGGTCACCCCTGTCATCCGCGATGCGCAGAAGAAATCGCTCCGCGAAATCAGCGAAGCGGTGAAGGACCTCGCCGGCCGCGCACGCAATAAGAAGCTCAAGCCCGAAGAATATCAGGGCGGCACGATCACCGTTTCAAATCTCGGCAACTACGGGATCGATTCCTTTTTCGCGATCGTGAACCCGCCACAGGCGATGATCATCGCGGTCGGCGCGATCGTGAAGAAGCCGGTGGTCAACGCGAAGAACGAGATCGTCGTCGGCCAGCGTCTCGCGATCGGCTTGAGCGGCGATCACCGCGTCGTGGACGGAGCGGTCGGCGCGACCTACCTCGCCGAGCTGCGGCGGCTGATCGAAAGCCCGACGCTGATGCTGCTGTGAGGGCGTGCGCGAAAGGCGCGGGCACCGGCCGCTCGGCGGCCTAGAAAAAAGCGTGTCATCCTGAGCGGAGCGCCGCGCGGTGGGCGGTGGGTTCTGCTGGGGTGTGCCGGGCGGCGCGGAGTCGAAGGACCTCTAACTTTTCTTCCGGGGTGGAGCCGGGCCGAGCAGAGATGCGAGAGGTCCTTCGACTCCGCGCCGCCCGGCACACCCCAGCAGAACCCACCGCCCACCGCGCGGCGCTCCGCTCAGGATGACACGCTTTTTTCTAGGCCGCCG
>JANPHH010000147.1:0-11911 GCA_031424375.1 Chthoniobacter sp.
CGCTGAACTCATCCTTCGTCTCGGTGAATGCCTTGTAGACCTCCGCGTATTTTCCCGCGTCGAACTGCATCCTCAACATGCCGACCCGCGCGACCTCGCGCCACTTCGGATTGCCGGGCAGCGCAATCGCATCCGTGAGGACCTTTTCCGCTTTCGCCGGTTGCTCAAGGTCGAGCAGCCACAAGCCGGAGCGGACCGTCGCCTCGATTTTCAGATCCTCGTTCGTGGTCTCGGCGGCGAGCGCCTGTGCTTGCTTGAGCGCATCGGCGGTGCGCCCGCTTTCGCGGAAAAGGAGCGCGAGCGAAAGGCGGCTCGCGTCCTGGTACGGATTATTTTCCGCCGTGCCCGTCAGCTCTTCGTAGGTCAGGCGGGCATCAAATTTTTGCCCCAGAGCCTCCATGCAACGGGCGGTGTAAAATTTCGCGGCGTTGGCGACGATCGGTTCCTTCAGCCGGACCGACGCCCGGCGAAAAAGCGGCAGCGCATCGCGATACTGTTTGTCCTGATAGTACATCTCCGCAACGCGGTAGGAACCGGGGCCGGCAAAGTCGCCGTTCGGAAATTGCGTGACCAGAGTCTCGAAGGCGTTGCGCGCCGCATTCACCGAACCCGTGCGGCGATAGCACTCGGCGATGCGATAGAGCGCGGCGGGCCGGTCGGCGCCGTTGGGGTAAAGGTTGAGGTAGCGGTCGTATTCCGGAGCGGCCTGATCGTAGAGCTTCTTCGCGTAGAGGCTGTCCGCGATGTCGAGCTGGATGAGGTCCGCCGTGCGCGGTGCGTTGGAAGGCGCGACGCGGATGGTGCCGGGCTCGTCCGGTTCGGGGAGCGCTGCGGGTTTCGGCGCCGGCGTCGGCCGGACGACGCGCGGAGTCGCCGCAGGGATCGAAGGCGGGGCCGGGGTGGCGGCCGGGCGCTCGACCGGTATGGCCCGAGGAATCGGTCGCGCGGTGGGCACCGGTCGATCACCCGTCCGCTGCGGATCGAGGCGAAAGGGCTTGCGCACATCCGGGAGAGGCGGTGGCGTGGCCGCCCCGAGCGGCCGCTGCGCGAGGGCCGGCGCGCTGACCATCGCCGTGCAGCAGAATGCGACGAGGCAGCCGCGTTTCATTCCGCTTTCCCGGTGGCGAACGCGACGTTCCAGATATTGGCGTCGCGACAGATATCCATGACGTTCACGATGAACTCATACCGCACATTGCGATCGCCGCGGAGGATGATCGCATAGTCGGGAAAAAGTCCGGCGAGCTCCCTGAGGCGGCTGCGGAGTTCGTCACCGTTCACCGTCTTGCGATTCCAGACGATCGTGCCGTCGGCTTTCACGTTGATCACCGTCTGATTGACGACCGGGTTCGATTCCTTCGCGTTCTCGGCCGTGGGCACCTTCACATCGAGTTCCATTTCCTTGCGGGCAAAGCTCCAGGTCACGACAAAGAAGCAGAGCAGCACGAGGAGGACATCCACCATCGGCGCGATCTGGAAGCCGAGGACTGCCGGCACGGCGCGGGTGCGAAACTTCATGGCCCGCGCGATTTAAAACTCGTCATCCACCGCCACGCGCGACTGTTCGCGCTTCTTGTTATAGTGGAGGCCGATCAGCCCCAGCACATGCGTGGAAGCGATTTCGAGGTCGGAGATGAGGCTCTGCACGCGGTTGCGAAAGAGCGCGTAAAAAGCCATGGCGACGATGCCCAGGATCAGACCGCTGGCCGTGGCCACGAGCGCTTCGGAGACGCCGCTGGCGAGAAGGATGTCCCGCGACATGCTGGCGTCGCCGCTGCCCAGCTTGGCAAAGGCGCGGATGATGCCGATGACGGTGCCGAGCAGGCCAATCATGGGTGCAAGCATGCCGATATCCGCGAGGTAAGTGACGCGATGCTGAAGCGACGCCGCCTGCGAGGACCCTTCCGTTTCCGCGATCTCGCGAATGGTGTCGTAGCTGGCGTTCGGGTTTTTCGTCGCGAAATCGAGGGTGCGCTGGACGATCCGGGCGACGGCTTCGCTGTGCCGGCTGGAGATGGCGAGCAGCCCGAGGTAGTCGCGCTTTTTCAACAGCACATCTGCCGTGCTCATGTAGTGCGAAGTGAGGATCGTGCTGCGGCGCAGCGTGAAGAGGTAAACCAGCACGAGCATCACCGTGACCACCGAAAGGAAACCGAGCGGGATCATCGCCCAGCCGCCATCCTGGATCAGCTTCCACATCGTCACCGTCGGCGCCTCTTCCGGCTCAGGTCGTGGCACGGCGGCCTTCGCCGCAGACTTCGCGGATTTGGCGGGGATGGTGATCAGTTCGTCCGGAGGAGCGCCTGCCGGCTGGGTCTGCACCACGGGTCCGCCAGACTTCGGCGCGGGGGCATCCTGCGCCGTCGCGAGGATTGCGCCGAACACCAGGGCAAGGAGACAGGCGGTGATCTTCATGAAACTTGGGGCGCAATAGTAGCGGCTAGTCACCGGGATGCAACATCGCCATCCCGGGGGGCGGAAAATGACCAACGGAGCGGCCAATCCGCGGTGCACGGTCGTCGGGCATTTCCTCGCGCCACCATTGCGCGCAGCGCCGATGCGGGGGAGAAACAACGCAAGCCAAGCCGATGTCTGCCCCCCGCGAAAAACCCGACCACAAGATCAAGCTGCGCGATGTACCGCACAAGCCGGGAGTCTACCTGATGCGCGACCGCTTCAACCGGGTGATCTACGTGGGCAAGGCGCGCAGCCTGCGCAAGCGGGTGAGCCAATACTTCACCCCGTCGAAGATCATGCGCGCCGATCTGAAGACGCGGGCGCTGCTCGACAGCATCTGGGATTTCGAGTGGCACATCGTGGCCAGCGAACCGGAGGCGATGCTGCTGGAGGGGCGGCTGATCAAGGAATTCCGCCCGCGCTACAACGTGAGCTTTCGCGATGACAAACGCTTCCTGCTCGTGAAGTGCGAACTGCGCGACGACTGGCCGCGCTTTCGTCTCACGCGGATGAAGAACGACGAAAACGCGCGTTACTTCGGCCCCTTCGCCCACGCGGGAGCGCTGCGGCAGACGCTGGCGTTTATGCGGAAGAAGTTCGGTGTGCTGACCTTTGGGCGCGGCAACCCGACGGAGCGCGAGCTGAAGTCCTCGACCTATCAGGTGCCGATGAAGCTGGCCGACATCACGGTGGAGCAATACCGCGAGCGGGTGGAAGCGGCGTGCGAATTCATGGAAGGCCGGTCGAAGGAAGGGCTCGACGAACTGGAGCAGCAAATGCGCGATGCGGCGACGAAGCTGGACTTCGAACGCGCCGCGGAGCTGCGCAACATGCTCGCTGATCTGCGCAAGACGACAAAGCCGATGGCGCGCTACAATCGCGACCAGCGCCATCGCCTCGGCGTGACGAGCAGCATCGATCCGATCGCGGATGCGGCCGCGTTAGGCGACGCGCTCGGCCTTGCGGGTCCACCGCGCCGCATGGAGTGCTTCGACATTTCCAACATCAGCACCACGCACATCGTGGCCAGCATGGTGTGTTTCGTGAACGGGCGGCCGGCGAATCACCTCTACCGCCGCTTCCGAATCAAGACGGTCGAGGGCCAGAACGACTTCGCGAGCATGGCCGAGGTCGTGCGCCGCCGCTACGCGCGGGTGCTGCGCGAAGCAAGCGCGGTGGCGGCGCGGGCGCCGTCCACGCTGGATGACGACGATCGGCAGATCGACTACTCGCCCGAATACTCGCAGGAAAAACTCCGCGACGCCGTGGCCCGCGTGGCCGAGGAACCGGAGGCGACCGGCGTGCCGCGGCTGCCGGATCTCATCATCGTGGACGGCGGCAAGGGGCAGCTCAGCTCGGCCTGCCGCGAGCTGCAGCGACTCGGTCTGCACGACGTGCCAATCATCGGGCTCGCGAAGGAATTCGAAGAGATCTACCGCCCCGCGCGCCCGCAGCCGCTCATCCTGCCGCACGACAGCGGCGCGCTGATGCTGCTCCAGCGCATCCGCGACGAAGCGCATCGTTTCGCCAACGGCTACCACCAGCTCCTGATGAAGCGCCGCATCGGCGAGAGCCTGCTCGACGATTGCCCCGGCGTCTCGGCGCACCGGAAGCAAATCCTGCTCACGAAATTCGGCAGCGTCGCCCGCCTGCGCCAGGCCACGGTGGAGAAAATCGCCGCCGTCGAGGGCATCGGCCCCCGCCTCGCGGAGCAGGTCGTCGCCTTTCTGAAAAGCCGGCCGTAAGGCCGCAGCCAAAATGCAAAGAGCGCAACCGCCCGAAGGCTGTTGCGCTCTTTGGAAAGAGGTGGCTCCGGAGCTTAGAAGAGCGCCATGCCCATCGATTTCTGGGCCGCCGTGCGCGTGGGCTTGGATTTGATCTCGACCTTGTGCAACCGGAAGGCATTCACGCCGGGGGGCAGCTTCGTCAGGCCGAGCGTGCCTTTCCGGGTCGTCCGCGCGTTGATCGATTTGCCGTCATTGAAGGTCACCGTGACCGGCGCGTTCTTCGGCAGCCCTCTGGCCAGGAGCGAGAAGCGCTGGGCCAGCTTCTTCTTGTTCTTCATTTTCGCGCGAATCAGGGCGGTGCCCGTGACGTTGGCGTCGTCTTCATCTTCGACCGTCACCGTCGCTTCGAAGTCGGTATTCGCCGCTCCGAAGTCGGCCGTCAAAACTGGGATCCCCGCAACGGTCACGCCATTTGCGTCCGTGGTGTCTGCCGTAGAGAGCGTCACCACGCCGATGTCCAGCGGGTTGAAACCATCCGGGAAGGGCGAGTTTTCCCCGCCGAAATGGAAATATGAGTCCTCGCCGATGTCCGGTCCGGTGTCCTCATCCTCGTCCGGCTGGGGATCTTCGTCCTCGACCTCCCCTTCGCCATTCGCGCTCCCCTTCGACTTCGCAATCCTGACCGTCGCCAAGCGATGCTGATTTCGGCCGCCCTTGCCTTCGACCTCAGGGTAATCCCCGTCGTTGTCCGTCAGGTCATCGTCTTCCTCCAGAATGGGATCGGGCTCCTCCGGCGCGAGCGTCAAGGTGCCGAGCACGGTCACCGTCTTCCCGTCGGCAAAGCTCGTTGAGGTGATGACATACTCACCATCCGCCAAACCGAAAATCTGTGCATCGAGCGTCGCCGTGTTCACGCCTTGATCATTGTAGACGCTGAGGAAGGCCTTGCCCGAGGGCAGTATCTTCCCCGCGTAGGCCGCCTTGGCTTGCGGCGTGAGCACGAGGTCCACATCGGACTCGAGAATCTCCGTGCCCACGACTTCGCCGCCGCGCTCTTCGTCGTCGTTTTCACAGGCGCGAACATGATGAACCGGAGCGAGCGCGAGACCGGCTGCGAGGAGGGTGGTGACGAGGATGCGTGGGGTGGAGTGCATGGGTCTGAGGGATGGGAGCGGGATAGAGCAGATTGCTCACCTGGACAAGGCGGATTGTGTCACGAAACAAAGGCGATTTCGGTCAGCAGGTGGAACAGAAATCGAAGACCGCATGTCAACCCGAGCGCAATGGAGGGAGCCTGAGCGACCAGAATGAAGTCGAGGGACCCCGGATTGCAGAATGATCCACGTCCTCTAGAGGCCGGGGTCCCTCGGCTTCGTTACACTCCGCTCGGGATGACAGGCTTTCTTGAGCTTCGGTCCACCCGCTCAGATACCGACCATGTTCCCCGGCGCGCCCGCGGCGAAAGCGCGGATATTTTCCACCGTCACCGCGCGCAGCCGCTGCACGGCCTGGATGCTGTTGAAGGCGACATGCGGCGTGAAGATCACGTTCGACCGCGAGAGCACCGCATCGCCGAGCATCAGTTCCTGCACTTCACGGATGCGGTCGGCATCGCGCGCCTCGTGCGCTTCGCCATCGGAGCGGAGATGATTCACGATGTCGCCCGCGATGATCTGGGCTGCGGATTCGCGGAGCACCCTCTCGTCTTCCAGCACATCCAGCCCCGCTCCGCCGACGTGTCCGCTGTCCAGCGCCTCAATCAGCGCCGCCGTGTCGACCAGCGCACCGCGCGCCGTATTGATGATGATCACGCCGGGGCAGCAGCGCGCGAGATTTTCGCGGGAGATGAAGTGGTAAGTCTCCGGCGTGAGCGGCACGTGCAGCGTGATGATGTCGGCGCGGCCGAAGAGCTCATCCTGCGTGACCCACTCGACGCCTGGCACGTCCGAGTTTCCATTCGGAGTGCGGACATCGCTGACGATGACCTTCATCCGGAAAGCCAGCGCCAGCGCCGCGACCCGGCTCCCCACCCGGCCAAACCCAAAGATCCCCAGCGTGCAGCCCGCCAGATCCAGCGCGCGCGTCGCCTCGTAGGAAAAGTGCGCGCCCTTCGGCTTCAGCATCAGCTCGCGCAGCCGCCGGCACGTCGCGAGCATCAGCGCGAAAGTGTGCTCGGCCACGGTCGTCTCGCCGTAGTTCGGCACGTGCGTCACGCACACCCCGCGGCCACGGCAGGCGGCGAGGTCGATGTGATCCACCGCCTGCGAACGCGTCGCCACCAGCCGGAGCTGCGGATGCGTGATGAGAAACGCGGTGTCGATCGGCGTGCCGATAAACGCAGAAACCGCCTCCGCGTCCACCCCTACGTCGCCGAGGCGATCCGCGACGCGCACATCATGCCCCACCAGCTCTCGGGCAAAGTAATCGAACTCCGCGGGCTCGATGTCGGTGAAGTAGATAATCACGGCAAAGGCAGAGTAATCACAACACGAGTCGCCGCCACACGCTCTTTGTCTGGCCTTCTTCCGATCTTGCGGTGTGACCATAGCGGAAACCGGAAACGAGCTTCGTGACCGCACGGAGCAAGTTTTCTCTGCACTCGCATGGAGTTTCATCCCGCTATCCGTATCCTCCGCAGCTTCAGACCATGCCCGCGCTCCTCGTTCTCCGCATCGCCGTCTTCGGCCTGGCCTTTCTTTCATTCGCCTGCCTGCTCGGGCAGTTTTTTGGGTTCTGGACGATGCACGTTTTCGGCTGCTGGGTCTTCCCGCCCGCCACCGCCGCGCTCGCGATGATCGCGTGTCGCCATCGTCACCGGCCACCGGGCGTCGCGAGTCCGCATACCTGGATCGTGCAGGGAGCGATCGGAGGAATCATCGCCGCGCTGGTCTACGATCTTTATCGACTACCGTTTGTGCTCGGCGGCGCGCCACTGTTCAAAGTGTTCCCGCGCTTTGGCGAGCTGCTCCTCGGTGCCCGCGAACCCGGCTGGCTCGTGCAGACGCTGGGCTGGAGCTACCACTTTTCCAATGGCGCAGCCCTCGGAATCATGTTTCTGGCGATGGTCGGGCAGCCGAATCCGCGCAGACTTTTCTGGGGCGCGGTCGCGTGGGCCCTCTTCATCGAGGCGATGCTGCTGGCTACGCCCTACACCCGTTTCTTCGGCCTCAAGCTTGATGGGCGGTTCCTCTTTCTCACACTCTCTGCGCATCTAGTTTTCGGCCTCACCCTCGGGCTGTGGTGCCGGCGGATTGCGTCGGCAGGTAACAATTCGGCACCGTAGTCATCCGCGACTTCCCTCAACGAAAATGGCGCGCCGCAAAACGCGGCGCGCCCTTTTCAAAACGAGCAGAACCGAAAACTAGTCGCCCTTGTGTTCGCTGTGACAGGCCTTGCAATTCACGGCTTCCTTATAATGCGCGGCGGCGTCGGGCTTTTTCGCGATCACATCCTCGGTCGCGATGATCAGCTTCACGGTCTTCGCCTTAAAGTCGGCGGCTTCACCCTTCGGCGGTTTCTCATCCACCATTGCTTTGTAGAGATCGAGCGCCTTCCTGACATCAGCCTCGTCCGCCGTTCCCTCGACGATCTTCTCATTCAGTTTCTTCTCACCCTTTGGCGCCTTGTGCGCGAACTTCATCGCAAGTTGGATCGGGGTGGGCTCTTCGGCGAGTGCGAGGGACGCGGCGAGCGCGGTGACGGTGAGAGCAGAGAAGAGACACATTTTCATGGAATGAGCAGGCGTGGTAGCAAACGAGGCACAACGCGGCCAGCGCAAACCGGCTGAAACCGCGGGAAAAACGGCGTTGCCCTTCCAGACGCTCCAGCTAGCTTTTCCGCCCTTTGTCATGATCATCGTCACCACACCCGGAGCCACCGAGGAGCAGATTCAGCACGTCGTCGACCGCATCGCCGAGTGGGGATTTAAGACCGACGTAAGCCGCGGCGCGCTCCGGACAGTCATCGGAGTGATCGGCGAAGAAGGTGCGATCCGCGAAAAGCCGATCGCCGCCATCGCCGGCGTGGAATCGGTCACTCCCGTGCTCAAGCCCTACAAGTTGGTCTCGCGTGAATTCCGCGGTGGCAATGACAGCGTGGTGAAGATCGGGAATGTCGCCATCGGCGGGCCGGAACTCGTCGTGATGTCTGGCCCATGCTCGGTGGAAAACCGTGAGCAGATCAATTCGATCGCCGCCGATATCAAGAAAGGCGGCGCGAAAATTCTGCGCGGCGGTGCCTTCAAGCCACGCACCTCACCTTATGCATTCCAAGGGCTCGGCCTCGAAGGCCTGAAGCTCCTCGCCGAAGCGCGCGAGGCGACGGGGTTGCCCGTCATCACCGAGATCATGGACACCAAGGACCTCGAGATGATCGAGCAGTACGCCGATTGCCTCCAGGTCGGCGCGCGCAACATGCAAAACTTCTCGCTCTTGAAAGAAGTCGGTCGCAGCAAACTCCCGGTCATGCTCAAGCGTGGCATGAGCGCGACGATCAAAGACCTCTTAATGAGCGCCGAATACATTCTTAGCGAAGGGAATTTCAACGTCCTGCTGTGCGAGCGCGGGATTCGCACCTTTGAAACCTATACGCGCAACACGCTCGATCTGAATGCCGTGCCGGTGCTGAAAAAGGAAACCCATCTTCCCGTCGTCGTCGACCCGACTCACGGCATCGGCCTGCGCGACCATATCGCTGCGATGGCGATGGCTGCCGTCGCCGCCGGAGCTGACGCGCTGATGGTCGAAGTTCATAACTCACCGGAACTCGCCAAGAGCGACGGCGAACAGGCTCTGCTCCCGCACGAGTTCAACGATCTCGTCGCCCGCGTTCGAAAGGTCGCCGAAGCCGTCGGTCGTCAGCTTTGAAGTGACGTCTCAGGTGGCGGGAGAATTTTTTCGCCCGCTCCCGTTACGCCTTCATTCGCTCGATGTGAGCGCCGATGCCGTTGAGTTTTTCATCGATCAACTCGTAGCCACGGTCGATGTGATAAACCCGGTTCACCTCCGTGACGCCGTCCGCTTGCAAACCCGCCAGCACCAGCGCCGCCGACGCACGTAAATCGCTCGCCATCACCGGTGCCCCGCTCAACCGTTCGACACCTTTAATCACCGCAGTCGGGCCATTCAGGGAGATATCCGCGCCCATTCTCTTGAGTTCCGAAACATGCATGTAGCGCTGCGGAAAAATCGTCTCGGTGATCACTGAGATCCCGCTCGTTTTGGAAAGCAACGCACACATTTGTGCCTGCATATCGGTGGGGAAACCGGGGTATGGCTCGGTCGTGAGTTCGAGCGACTTCGGCGCTCCGTTGCCGGTGATGGTGATCGTGTTGCTAGTTTCTGTGATTCCGTAGCCTGAACGTTTTAAGGCGTTGATGACTTCCGTCAGATGCGAAGGATCGACGCGTCGCAGCGTGACTTCTTTCCCCGCGATCGCTCCGGCGACGAGGAACGTCCCCGCCTCGATCCGGTCGGGAATCACCGAATGCTCCGCGCCGTGAAGTTCCTTAACTCCCTCAATGACAATGCGCCGCGTTCCGGCACCTTCGATCTTCGCTCCCATCTTGATCAGGAAGTTAGCGAGGTCCACCACCTCCGGTTCGGCCGCAGCGCTATCGATTACAGTGACTCCCTCCGCAAGTACCGCCGCCATCATCACATTGTCCGTTCCGAGCACCGTCGGCCCGAGTTTGCCGCGCAAATGCACGGAACTGCCGCGCAACTGACCCGCGAACACTTTCACGTTACCGCCCTCGATCCGATACATCGCCCCGAGCGCCTCGAACCCCTTGAGATGGAGGTCGATCGGGCGATCGCCGATCACGCACCCGCCTGGAAGCGACACCGTGGCCTCTTTTTCCCGCCCCAGGAGTGGCCCGAGCACACACACGGAAGCCCGCATTTTGCGGACAATTTCGTAGGGGGCTTCCGTGATGATCTTCTCTGCATGAACCGTAACGACCCCACTCGCCCGTTCAACTTGCGCCCCGAGATGCGAAAGAATCTGCAACATATAGTGAATGTCGCTGAGATCGGGAACGTTATGGACGACGCAGGGTTCCTTGGTGAGCAGCGTCGCCGCGAGGATAGGAAGAGCGGAGTTTTTCGAACCGCTAATTTTGACGGTGCCCGAGAGCGGCTGCCCGCCGTGAACGAGAATTTTATCCATAGGAAGCGAAGACGAATCGGTTGCGCCCTTGGTAATCAGAGACGACGCGGATGTCTTTATAATTGTGGTCAGCGAGCAGCGAATGCACTACCGCCGCCTGATCGTGGCCGATCTCCAGTGCCAACTGACCCTGAAGATACCGGCAACTGTCGGGGATAAACCGGCGAAAAATCTCAAGACCCAAAGCACCTCCATCCAATGCAAGAGTCGGATCATTCCGCACCTCTGGCGAGAGAGTGGCAAACTCACCCGTGTCGATATAGGGAAGATTAGCAACGATGAGATCGAATTGACCCTCAACCTTCTCAAACAAGTCGCTCTTCATGACTTCGATCCGCTCGCCTAGCGAATGTCGGCCCACGTTCTCCTCCGCTAGTGAGATCGCCTCATCCGACAGGTCAACAGCCTGCACAACTGCGTCTGGAAGTGCGAGCGCAAGAATCACCGCGATGACCCCGCTTCCAGTCCCGACATCGAGAATCCGCAAAACCGGTGAGTTCCGCAGACGCACCTCCGTCAAAATCAGCTCACATAACTGCTCAGTTTCGGGACGCGGAATCAGCGCCCGTTTATCTGATCCAAACGTCTTCCCACAAAACTCGACAGTCCCAAGGAGGTGCTGAAGGGGCTCGCGGCGGGCCCGTCGCTTTACCAACTCCCGAAGGGGAGTCAGCTCATCGTCAGTCAGTGGCCGGTCAAACTCCAAGTAAAGGTCCATCCTCCGCTTGCCGAGCACATGAGCGAGGAGATGTTCGATATTCAGGCGCGGACTTTCGACGCCATTTTTTTGGAAATAGGCGGTTGTCGCCTGAATGACATCGAGCACGGTTTTCATTGCGCACCCGTTCTACTGTCAGATCCCGCATTCCGCAAACTGTGCCTAGTTATAAGTTGTTCATTCACGAGATTGAAACAATGAAAACCCCGCCCCTCGTTTCCGAGAGGCGGGGTTAAATTACTGGCGACGTCCTACTTTCGCACAACCTAGAGATGCACTATCATCGGGGCTGCAGCGTTTCACTTCCGTGTTCGGAATGGGAACGGGTGGGGCCACTGCGCTAGGATCACCAGAAGTCTGACGAATTTGAGGCCACATTTAGGCTCTCTGGGGAGGTTTTCACTGGGGGGACGAGTCGAACCTCAAATTCGCCAGACTTCTAGCGACCGCACGAGGACATCCCCGGGCGCTGGCGTCGCAACTAACTTCAAAGAACCAACTGATTCTCTGACATCTACATACAGGAAGCCTCCAACATAGACACTGAGTTTTATAAAGTCATTCGCTTTCGTTAGAAAGAAAATGAACAAGCCGAACAGAAAATTAGTACTTCTCAGCTAAACACATTGCTGCGCTTGCACCGGAAGCCTATCAACGTGGTGGTCTACCACGATCTTTCGGGGAGAATTCATCTTGGGAGAGGCTTGGCGCTTAGATGCTTTCAGCGCTTATCCTTTCCGAACATAGCTACCCAGCACTGCCGTTGACACGACAACTGGAACACCAGTGGTTCGTCAGACCCGGTCCTCTCGTACTAAGGTCTGAACCCCTCAATTCTCCT